>JAZSHN010000029.1:0-2008 GCA_045533315.1 Eubacteriales bacterium
GACCGAGGGGTGTATGGCTCTTTTTGACACACGGATTTATTTTATACGACTTATACGACCGTTTCGTAGTGCGTTTCGCGGTTTTCGCTTTGCCGCTACGCGCTTTATTTTTATTTTCGGGGAGCTTTATCCGTCCGTGGCATATTCGCCCTTTGGCTAAAGCCGCCCGTAATTTCAAAAGGAGGATTTATGTCGGAGTACAGAGCCTTGTACCGCAAATGGCGTCCCGTCGACTTTGACGACGTATCGGGGCAAAATGCCATAACCGATATTCTTAAATACGAGGTCAGAGAGGGAAGGCTTTCCCACGCATACCTTTTCTGCGGCTCTCGCGGAACTGGAAAAACCTCCTGCGCCAAAATCCTTGCAAAGGCGGTTAACTGCCTTAACCCGAAAAACGGCAACCCGTGTAACGAGTGCGAGGCTTGCAAAAGCATAGAAACGGGGATTGCCACCGACGTTATCGAAATGGACGCGGCAAGCAACAACGGCGTCGATAACGTCAGGGATATGAAGGACGAAATTGCCTTTACCCCCGCGGTCCTCAAATACCGCGTCTATATTATAGACGAGGTGCATATGATGTCGGGCTCTGCCTTCAACGCACTGCTTAAAACTCTCGAGGAGCCGCCGTCCTACGTAATTTTCATTCTCGCAACCACCGAATTTCATAAGCTGCCGACCACAATCGTCTCCCGATGCCAGCGCTTTGATTTCCGTCGCATATCGACGGAGGATATTATGGCGCGTCTTAAAAAAATCGCCGCGGCAGAGGGCATTGACCTTACCGACGACGGAGCGAGAGTTATTGCCCGTGTCTCCCGCGGAGGTATGCGCGATGCGGTAAGCCTGCTTGAGCAGTGCGGCGGCACGCGAATGACGGTTGATGCGGAGCTTGTATTTTCCACCGTCGGAGGAGGGAACAAGGATAGCGCCTATAAGCTTGTCCGCGCAATCCTCGCCGCCGACTACACAACCGTATATAACACGGTAAACGAAATAGTTATGAAAAGCGGCGATATGTCGGTATTCTGGCAGGAGCTTATTGATTCCTACCGCGATATTATGGTCGTTAAAAACAGCGAAAGAGCAAGGGAGTTTCTCGACCTTACCGAAGCCGAGTATGCCGAGCTTTTGCCCCTTGCGCGCGAGTTGACGCCCGCCCGTCTTATCTACCACGTTTCGCTTCTTGAGGGGGCAATGGCGGATATGCAGCGTGCCTTTAATTCAAAGCGCTCCATCGCCGAAATCGCCCTGACACGTATGTGCGACGCACGCACCGCAATCACTGCGGAGGCACTTGCGCTTCGTGTCGACGAGCTTGAAAAGCAGGTGACGATGCTTAAAATGGGTGCCGCAAGCGCCCCCGTTGCGGAGGGCAGCGTAACCGTCCTCCCACCGAAAAAGGAGGCGGCAGCCGCACCGACACCCACACCTGCAAGCAAAACCGTGGAAACCAAAATAGATACAAAAACGGCAAATACCGAAAATAAAACAAAGCAGAACGAGCCGCCCGCCGAAGCCAAAAAGACTGTCGTCTATACCGCGTGGGGCGCGGTTGTAGAGCGTATTTCGGAAATGAAGCCGTCGCTCTCGGTGCAATTCCAAAAATCCCGCGCGTTTTTACGCCCCGACGGAAGCTATCTGATTTGTATGAATTCCTTCTTCGCGGGCAGACTTGCATCAAGCGAAAACGACCTTAAAATCCTGCGCGGCGTAATCGCGGAAAGAGAGGGGTGCGACCCCACCGCTGTCCGCATAGCAATCGAGCCGATTGACGCGGCATCGCGCGGTGACCTTGCCGAGGAGCTTGCGGGAATTATAGACTCTATCTAATGAAAAACGGCGAAAATCAAATTAAATTTCACGTGGCAAAGGGCTTTGTGAAAAGAAAACAATCCGATTAAATTTGAAAGGTAAAATAGAAAATGAAGGTAAGAATACCCCAAAACCAGGGCGGCGGAATGCAGCAAATGCTCAAGCAGGCGCAGAAAATGCAGGAGGATAT
>JAZSHN010000144.1:0-2234 GCA_045533315.1 Eubacteriales bacterium
GTAAGGCTCTTGGGGGTATGGCCCGCCAGCCCGAGATGGCAGGTACTCTCCGTACCAATATGATTCTCGGCTGTGCTATTACCGAGACGACGGGTATTTATGCTCTCGTCGTATCCCTTCTTCTTATGTTCATGGGCGTTAACTGATGCCAAACGGGGGCATATCGCCCCCTCCGCCCCACGCGGGCAACGACAAAACGAAAAGTAGGATTAACTAATGGAATGGTTTTTAGGAGAATTTGAAAGCTTTGTCGGAGTAAATCTCTGGACGATGCTGTTTGCCTGGGTCAACCTGCTTATTCTCTATATCTTTTTGAAAAAGCTCCTCTTTAAGCCCGTCAAGAAAATGATTGACGACAGGCAAAAGGAGGTTGACGATATGTACGAGAGCGCCGAAAAGGACCGCACCGACGCGGAGAAAATGAAGGCGGAGTACGAGGAAAAAATCGAGCACGCAAACGAGGAGAGCGAGGAAATCCTTCGCTCGGCGGTAAGGCGCGCCCAGCTCAAGGAGGAGGAAATCCTTCGCGAAGCGAACGTAAAGGCAGACCGCGTTATGGAGCGTGCGGAGGAAAAAATCGAGCAGGAAAAAAAGCGCGCGCTTAACGAGGTTAAGAACGAGGTTTCGGGCATGGCGATAGGCATTGCCTCCGCAATCATAGAGCGCGACGTTTCCGAGGAGGAGCACAAGGAGCTTATCGACAGCTTTATCGACGGGATAGGTGATGGCGATGATTAACGCTGTTGAATACGGTCGTGCGTTGTTTTTGCTTACCGAGGAGGTCGGAAGCACAGAAAAAGTAAGAGAGGACGTTATCGTCCTTCTTGCGGCAATCAAGGAAAATCCCGACGTGATAAAGCTTCTCGACACACCCGCGGTGTCAAAGGCAGAGCGTCTTTCGGTGGTAGACACGATCCTCACCACTCTTGACGTAAATTTGTGCAGTCTTGTAAAAATGCTTGCGGAAAAGAGAGAGGCGCACTCGCTTACAAGGGTGCTTTCCGCGTATCTTTCGGTTTACGACGAGTCGCGCGGCATCGAGCGTGTGGAGGTCATTACCGCCATACCGCTTACGGACGGGCAGAGCGAAAGGCTTCGTGAGAGGCTTGAAAAAAAGACGGGAAAAACCGTCGTTATCACAAACACGGTGGACCCCAAAATCCTCGGCGGTATGAAGCTCCGTTATATGGGCATACAGCTTGACGGCTCGCTTAAGACGCGGCTTGACGGCTTTGAAAAATCGCTCACGGATATGATAATTTAAAGGCAAATAAGATAGTAAGTTGGTAAATAAAATGCAATCAAGAATTGATGATATCAGCAAGATAATCAAGGAGCAAATCAAAAGCTACTCGGCAAAGACCGAGCAGGATGAGATTGGCTACGTAATTTCCGTCGGCGACGGAATTGCAAAGGTACACGGCCTTGACAAATGCAAATCAAACGAGCTTCTTGAATTTTCAAACGGCTCGTTCGGTATGGCTCTTAACCTTGAGGAGAGCCTTGTCAGCTGTGTGCTTCTCGGTACCGACGTCGGTATTGCAGAGGGCAGCGTCGTAAAGCGCACGGGAAGAGTCGTTTCGGTTCCCGTCGGCGAAAATTTGATTGGCAGAGTTGTCAACGCACTCGGTCAGCCGATTGACGCGCGCGGTCCGATTGAGCACGAGAGGTTTGACCCGATTGAAAGGCGAGCATACGGAATTATAGAGAGAAAATCGGTTTCCGTTCCGCTTCAGACGGGTATAAAGGCAATAGACAGTATGATTCCCATCGGCCGCGGTCAGCGCGAGCTTATCATCGGCGACAGGCAGACGGGTAAAACGGTTATCGCAACCGATACCATAATCAACCAAAAGGGTAAGGATGTAATCTGCATCTACGTTGCGATAGGTCAGAAGCAGTCCACCGTTACAAACGTGGTTGACACGCTTTACAAGAACGGTGCTATGGACTATACCATCGTGGTTGCGGCTACCGCTTCCGACCCCGCACCGCTTCAGTACATTGCCCCCTACTCGGGCTGTACGATGGGCGAATACTTTATGGATAAGGGTCGCGATGTCCTCATCGTTTACGACGACCTTTCAAAGCACGCGGTTGCATACCGTGCGCTCTCGCTCCTTATCCGCCGTCCCCCGGGCCGCGAGGCATATCCAGGTGACGTATTCTACCTTCACTCCCGTCTTCTTGAAAGAGCTGCAAGGCTTGCTCCCGAATACGGCGGAGGCTCGCTT
>JAZSHN010000175.1:0-11317 GCA_045533315.1 Eubacteriales bacterium
AGTGGTTCTCATGCGATTGGTTTAGGATCGATATATAACGCGCACAGACTTCAGGATATGATTACTCCCTTAAGCTACTTGGGCATATAAACAGAATTATTTGGGTGTGCGTCCCGCACGAAGCTTTTTAAGTATCCTTGCCTTTGCATTATCAACCGTCTTTGCACTTACCGAAAGCTCCGCCGCAATTTCAGCGGTTTTAAGTCCGTCAAGCCAAAGCATAAGGACATCACACTCCATTTTTGAAAGCAATTCGCCCATTTCATGGCGAAGCTCCTCGCGCTCCTCCTCGCGTACAAGGCGGTTAACGATTCCGTCACCGACGGCAATTTCGTCAACGTCGGAGAGAGCAACACGCTCTCTTTCCCTTTCGTTTTCCTTATACAAATCGCGAAGGCGACGGCGTATTATTATACCCGCGTAAAGTCCGAAGGTAACGTCCTCCTGCGCGATGTCAAAGGTCATTGCCGCGCGGTAAAGACCGAGGCAAGCCTCGCAATAATACTCGTTTAAGGATGGGTAGCGGTTCGCAATGGAGAGAATAAGCGGACGGTATTCCGCAATCAAGGTATTAAGCGCATCGTTATCTCCGCCGCGGACGGCAAGAATAAGCTGCACAAGCTCTTCCCTTTTAAGTCCCTTCATAGAACCTCGCTTTCAAATATAACAACATTATATATTTAAAATAAAATATTGTCAAGAGTTTTGTCAAAAAAAATTCACAAATATTTTTAATTTCTTACAAATACAACAATAAAACACAAACTTTTTTCGTCAAAATCAACTAAAATCAAGATATGTATTCAAGTCGTCCCGTTGCCGAAAAAAGCACGCCGCGGTATACTCCGTCAGGCTTTGCATCGTAGTTACGCTTTATCTGCTCCGCCTCTGCAAGAGAGTTGACGGTAACAGAGGTTGACATAATTTCGCCGTATTTATCAAAAGCCTCCATCGTAACGCGGTATCTTTTGCTCTCTGTTTCGGTAATATAGGAGTTTATGCGCGCTCCGCTTTTTGAAAGGGAGATATGGCGAATTGCAATGCGAAGGCTTCTTTCCCTGAAGCTCGCATCAAGGCTGTCGTAAAGCTCGGCGGCGACAAGCCTTCCCTTGTCGGATATCATATAATAGCGCACGCCGTCAACCTCGTCAAAAAGGAGATGCTCGCTCACGGCAAGCTGGCGCAGACATTCATCGTATTCAAGGGTGATATCGTCGGTATTTTCCTGTAATATTTCAATGATGGTTTCGTGCTCCAAGGGATAGCCGATGTTATCCATCAAAAACAGGATAAACACCTTCATTTCCGTGGTCGTTTTAAGTTCAAATTCCTTGTTCTTTTTCATCAATTGCTCCAAAGTTGAAAAGTGCAAACAACCGTGGAGAGCAAGCCCTCCACGGTTGGCATCCCGTGTATTATTCAGCGGGAAGATATTTCTTGTAATTCTTAAGCTTTGTATCGGTGAAGATTACGTTTCCGAAGGCATCAACCTGAATCTTCTTCAGCTCCTTGCTCTCAAAGCCGACGGTCTGGTTAAAGAGAATGGGGCAAACGGGCAAAGACTCGCAAAGGAGCTTTTCCGCATCGGCAAGATATTTTGCCTCGGCTTCGCCATTGTTTCTGAATGCTCCCACAAGAAGCTCGTCATACTTTGCCGAATACCAGCCCGAAACGTTTTTACGGGTGGAGTTGGTTTCAACGTCGTATCCGCCGCCGCCAAGGTTGGAGGAGAATGCGGAAAGTCCGACAAACGGGTCGGTCGAATAAAGCTGCCAATCAACCGCAAGCACATCGAATTGCGTATTTCCGTAGGATGCTTCCTTGAGAAGCCACTGAATTTCGGAGTCGGAAATCTGAATTTCCTGGATTATAGTGTTAACAACTCCCGCCTTTTTCACGGTAACGTTAAAGCCAAGCTGACGCCAAGCGGCAACAACGAGGTCGGCGATTGCCGCGCTCTCCTCGTCATCATTAACGGTGAGGGTAAACGACTTGCTCATCCCCGTGAAGTCGACGCCGTTAAGAAGCGCACGCGCGCCCTCAAGGTCGGCGGTGGTTTTAATAAGAGCCTCGGAGGAGCCGCCCATAAAGTCGGGAATAAAGCCGTTTGCAGCCTTTCCAAGCTTTACGGCGCTAACGATAGCATCTCTGTCGATAGCCATAGAGAGTGCCTGCCTTACCCTTGCATCCGAGAAGAGGGGGTTATTCGTATTAAATACGTAGGCGTAAACCGAGGTATCGTCGTAGACGTTGGTTGCATTTCCTCTGTCCTCGATTGCGGCATCGCTCATATAGAAAATTGTTTTATTCTCGATATCCACGTAGGAAACTTCGATTTCGGTGCCGTTAACGGTAAATCTTGCCTCAAGCTCGTTGGGTCTTACCTTATTATCGTAATTTTTGGAGGTGGGGTCCTGGTGATAGCCAACGTTTCTTCCGAGACAGATAGAGCCCGCGGCAAGGTCAAAGGTCTTGATTTTGAACGGACCGTTAAACACCATAGTGTTTACGGTTTTGGACCAATATGTAGGCGCACTCTCGACGGTGGAGGACTTTACGGGAGATGCCGCCACGGATGCGAGATTTTTGAGAAGGCGATCAACATCCGCCCCCTCGCGATAAGTGATTGTAAGCTGATAATTTTCGGAGGCAACGATTCCGATGTCGGAAATAGATGCCAATCCACTCTTTGCAGCGACTGCATTTTCAATATCGTAGAAAAGCGCAGCGGCGGGGTTGGGGTTGGCGGGATTAAGCACGCGGTCACGGATAGCGTACACGAAGTCGGCGGCGCAAACGCGGGAGTCGTCGGACCAATAGGTTTCGCGAAGGTCGATGACAATCGTGCGCTCCTCGTCGTTAATCTTGTACTTTTTAGCGGCAGCCTTTTCAAGCTTTCCCTTTTCATTAACGCGGAAAAGCGGCTCGTAAAGAAGGCTCATAAGCTGGTCCGCATTGCTGTCGGCGTAGTAGTCGGTGGGGTCAAAGTCATAGACCGAATTACCGAGATAAACGCTTATGGTAGCGCCCGGATGCTTTGTCGCACAGCCCGTAAAAAGCGAAAGCGCGCCAACCAAAAGGGTTATCGCCAAAATCAAACTTAAAATTCTTTTCATATTTCCTCCACGAAGGTTAGGTGTTATTTTACTACATAATTTTAGCACACATTCACGCGTTTTTCAATCATAAAATGCGATGCTTTGAATTTTCGTGTCTTTTGCACAAAACCGAAAGCCGGCTTTTGTTTATAATTTTCACGCGTTTACTATAAAAAGGTGGTGAATACGCCGCAGGATGTCGGGAATAATTGGAGAGAGTAAGTTTATTGCCACAGGGCTACGGAGGAAAAATGGAAAAATACGTTGTGAAAAATGAATTTCGTCGGGAAAACAGCGACCTTGCACTCGAAAGACGGAGAGCTGATACCGATATTGCGGGCGTCGACTATCGCAGAGAACGGGCGGATATCGGCACGTGGGAGAGAATAAGAATCAGCTCCGAGGAGGGGGCGCGTTCCATCGGCAGACCGATGGGGATATACGACACGCTTACCCTTCCCCGAATGTGCGAGCTTGACCAGGACGAGGTGGAGGATGCAAAAAACGAGGTGGCAAAGGAGCTTTGCAGAATTTGCGATGCGAGCGAAATAATTCCCGAGCGTATTCTCGTCGTAGGGCTTGGAAACCCGCAGCTTACCCCCGATGCGATAGGCTCGCTTTCCGCAGAGAGGGTTGCGCCAACCATGCACATCAAAAGCGAGGACGAGGGCTTGTTTTACTCTCTCGAATGCTCGGAAATTGCGGTGATAACCCCCGGTGTTACGGCAAAAAGCGGACTTGAAGCCGCACAGACCGTAGGGCTTATTTGCGACAGGCTTCGTCCCGATGTTGTTTTCGTTATAGACGCTCTTGCTGCGAGTGCACCGACAAGGCTCGGCACTACGGTACAAATTTGTAACACGGGTATTCACCCCGGCTCGGGAATAGGCAATGCGAGGCTTGAGATAAGTCAAAAAACCCTCGGCGCTCCCGTTGTGGCTATCGGGGTGCCGACGGTAATAAACTCCCAGCATTTTATCGTCGAAAACGGAGAGGCAAGAGCCGCAAAAAAGACCGAGGGAATGTTCCTTTGCCCGAGGTTTATCGACGGAATTGTGGATAATGCCGCGAAAATTATAGGGGGCGGAATAAATCAGGCATTCGGACTTGACGTTTATGCTTGACAAGAGGTTGCTTCGGTGCTAAAATAATGAGGAAATCACATTTCGGAGGCACAGCAATGAAGCTCAAAGAAGCATTTGTCAGTCGCGAGGAGATTTACAACGGCAGCGTTTTGCACGTGGTAAGAGATGAAATAAAGCTCCCAAACGGAGAAAGCTCGCACAGAGAGTTTTGTCTTCACATTGGCGCTGTTTGCGTTATTCCCATAACCGACGACGGTATGGTGGTTATGGAGAGGCAATACAGATACGCACACGGCAGGGTTTTCTTTGAAATCCCCGCGGGAAAGCTTGACCGTCCCGACGAGGACCCTCTCGAAGCGGTGAAGCGCGAGCTTCTTGAGGAAACGGGTGCGGTTGCGAAAAAAATCACCTATCTCGGCAGGCTCGATACCACGCCCGCTTTAATTAACGAGAAAATTCATATGTACCTCGCGGAGGGATTAACCTTTGGCGACAGGCATCTTGACGACGATGAATTTATAGACGTCGAGCTTGTACCTCTCAAAGAGCTTCTCGATATGGTAATGCGAGGCGAAATATGCGACGGCAAGACGCAAATTGCGGTTTTAAAGGCGGCGAGGCTGAAAGGTATATAATGTCAACAATTGTTTACATTAATTCCTATATTTGTTACCATTAGTGCCACCCCGTGTTAAATTTAACACAAAAGCACCCCTGTACATCGGAGTACGGGGGTGCTGCTTTTTATGCGCCTTTATGTTTGCTTCGGGTCAATCGGCGAGGGAGTATTAATATACGAATTCAAATTCAAAATCGTACATATTAACGGTGTCGCCCTCCTCTATTCCCGCCTCGCGAAGCTTGTCAAAGACTCCGTTTTTGGCGAGGACGCGCTGGAAGAAGCTTAAGGATTCGTAGTCGGAGAAGTTAATTTGACCCATAAAGTTATAGAGCCATTCGCCCTCCACGTAATACTTTCCGCCCTCCTTGCGAATATAGGTTTCGCGGACTCCCGCGGAATTGGTTACAGCCTCCTCCTCCGCGGATATTTCTGCCTCGTAGACGGTGAGGGGCGGAAGCTGTGCAAGAGCGTTTGCGGTGACGCGCACAAGCTCGTCAAGGTTTTCACCCGTATATGCGGAAACGTAAACAACCTGTCTGTTAAGCTCCCTTGCGCGAGCCTCGAAGCGTTCCAAAATACCGCTTTCCCTATCGACCGAATCGATTTTGTTTGCCACCATAATTTGAGGACGGGTAGCGAGGTCGGGAGAGTATTTTTTTAGCTCCGTGTCGATTTTATCAATATCGTCAAGCGGGTCGCGTCCGTCGGTGCCCGCGATATCGACAACGTGGAGCAGAAGTCTGCATCTGTCAACGTGGCGGAGAAATGCGTGTCCAAGCCCAAGACCGTCGGACGCACCCTCGATAAGTCCCGGAATATCTGCGGCAAGGAAGCCCCTGCCCTCCCCTACTCTTACCACGCCGAGGTTGGGAGATAGTGTTGTGAAGTGATAATTGGCGATTTTAGGCTTTGCAGAGGAAATTTCCGAAAGAATAGATGATTTTCCGACGTTCGGGAAGCCGATAAGTCCGACCTCCGCGAGCATTTTAAGCTCAAGAACAATCTCTCTTTCCTCTCCCTTTGTACCGCTTTTAGCAAAGCGGGGGATTTGGCGCGTGGGGGTCGCAAAGTGGCGGTTACCCCAGCCTCCTCTGCCACCCTTGCAAAGCACGTATTCGTTGGCGTTTGCCATATCGAAAATGATTTTTCCGCTTTCTGCATCCTTTATAAGAGTACCCGCGGGTACGAGAATAATGACGTCGGCACCGTTTTTGCCGTGCATTTTTCCGCCCTTTCCGTTTTCGCCGTTTTCGGCAACGAATTTCCTCTTGTATCTGAAGGCGAGAAGGGTGTTTGCACCCTCGTCGATACGGAAGATGATGCTTCCGCCCCTTCCGCCGTCGCCGCCGTCGGGCCCTCCCGCGGCAACGTATTTTTCACGGTGAAAGGACACGGCTCCGTTTCCGCCGTCGCCCGCCTTTACGTAAATTTTGATATTGTCTATAAACATTGCGGCTCTCCTTTCGGATTACATACCCGTGGTTTCGTCGCCCTTTTGTCTTATAACCATACGAATGGGCGTGCCCGAAAATCCGAAGGTATCGCGAAGGCAGTTTTCAAGGTATCTGCGATAAGAGAAGTGGAAAAGCTCCTCCGAATTACAGAAAACGACAAAGGTTGGCGGCGCAACCGAGGTTTGTGTCATATAGTAGATTTTAAGGCGCTTGCCCTTATCAGACGGGGGCTGTACGCGAATGGTCGCATCGGCAAGCAGGTCGTTAAGCATACCCGTTGTAACTCTCTTATGCGCCTGCTCATATACGGAATTAATTAGCTCGTAGATATGGGCGCAGCGCTGTCCCGTGAGGGCGGAAACGTAGATAATGGGAGCATATGGCATATAGGAAAGCGCGGTGCGGATTTCCTTGTTAAAGGTGTTGACGGTTGTATTATCCTTTTCAACCGTATCCCATTTGTTGATTACGATTATAACCGCCTTTCCCGCCTCGTGCGCGATGCCCGCTATTCTTTCGTCCTGCTCGGTGACACCGTCCTGTGCATCAATCATAAGAAGGCAGACGTCGGCACGCTCCACCGCCATATTGGCGCGAAGCACGCTGAATTTTTCAATTCTGTCCTCCACCTTTGAGTGGCGGCGAATTCCCGCGGTGTCAATGAAGTTATAAACGCCGTGCTCGTTTTCAACGCGGGTATCGACGGCATCGCGGGTCGTTCCCGCGATACTTGACACGATAACCCTGTCCTCCCCGCACATACGGTTAATAATGGAGGATTTGCCCGCATTCGGCTTTCCGATTACGGCAACGTTGATAACGCCCTCCTCTTCCTCCTCGTTTTCGTCGAAGCGGCATTCCTCCACAATAGCGTCGAGGAGGTCACCCGTACCCGAGCCGTGGAGAGAGGAAAGCGCGATAGGCTCGCGGTCAAAGCCAAGCTCGTAGAATTCGTAGAATTCAAAGGGCAAGTCGCCCACGCGGTCGATTTTGTTTACCGCAACGACGATTGGCTTTCCCGATTTTTTAAGCATAATTGCGATGTCGCGGTCATCGGCAAGAAGTCCCGCGCGGATATCGCACATAAAAACAATGACGTCGGCACTCGCGATAGCGATTTCCGCTTGGTTACGCATCTGCTTCAGAATTGTATCCTCGCTTTTAGGCTCGATACCTCCCGTATCAACGAGAATGAAGCGGTGCTCGCACCACTCCGCCTCCGCGTATATGCGGTCACGGGTGACACCCGGGGTATCCTCCACGATAGAGCGACGCTCTCCGATTAGCTTATTAAACAAGGTGCTTTTTCCAACGTTGGGGCGCCCAACAATGGCAACGATAGGTTTTGACACTGAAATCACTTCCTTTACTTAATTTAGCGAAACGCCGAGAACCGCCTCAAGGAAGCAGTGCCCGTCGTTTGTGACGGTGGCAACGGGCTGTGCAAGCTTTTCGGAAAGCTCGGTAAGGCTCATTCCGCAGAGGAACAAATCGTCGCCGTGACGAAGGCAGGAGGAGGGCAAGAGGAGAAGGTCGTATTTTGGCTTGTCCTTCATCTGCTCGTATATATCCTTTCCCGTGAGAAGTCCCGAAACGGTGACGCTCTCGCCAAAGAAATTATTTACAATTTTTACAACCTCAACGGTAAGTCCGTCAAAGGTGCGGTTTATTTTTTCCGCATACTCGCGCATCATTGCAAAGGATGCGGTACCCGTGACGACGCATACGCGGCGAGGTGAGGCTATCTTAACCTCCGCGGCAGAGCCGAGAGCCATGTCAAGCTCGTCCGAAAAGCTGCGGAGCATACCGACACCGTTTTCAATTTGGGTATATTCCTCGTAATACTCGTCGGTTGGGATTTCCATTTCCGCCTTCAAATAAAGCTCGTCGGCGGCAAAGAATTGGCGCGAGCCAAAGTGTGCGTATTGAATTTTCGCATACTCGTCAACGATGGATATAACCTCCCTTGCCTCCTCCCTTGTGAAGTCGGAGAGAGGGTAAAGACCGTCGCGATGCTTTGTCAGACCCGCGGGCACAACCGAAACGCTCTCCATATTCGGGTAGTAATTCATAAGGTCGGAGAGCGTGCGGCGAAGCTCGTCACCGTCGTTTACGCCGCGGCAAAGCACGATTTGTCCGTGCATAACAAGTCCCGCACTCTTGAAATCGTCAAGATAGCGAAGCACGTCGCCCGCAAAGCGGTTTTTCATCATTTTCACGCGAAGGTCGGGGTTTGTTGTGTGAACCGAGATGTTCACGGGAGAAATTCGCATTTTTATGATGCGCTCCACATCCTTGTCCTTCATATTCGTGAGGGTAACGTAGTTACCGTGGATAAAGGAGAGGCGGGAGTCGTCGTCCTTAAAGTATATGGACTCGCGCATACCGTCGGGATTTTGGTCGATAAAGCAGAATATGCACTGATTGGTGCAGGAATGCTTTTTATCCATAAGCGGGGTTTCAAACTCAAGCCCGAGGTCGTCGTATTCGTCCTTTTTTATTTTCACTCTGTATTCGCCCTTTTTTCCGATAAGGGTGAGGGTTATTTTCGTATCGGTAAGGTAAAAGCGATAGTCAAGCACGTCGTTAATCTCGTTTCCGTTAACCGACACGAGGACATCACCGCTTTTTATTCTCTTTTTTTCGGCAATAGAGTGCGGCAAAACGCCTGTGATTTTAACCATTTTCGCCTTCCTTTACGTTATTTTCGGAGTTGATTTTTGCTTTTATTGCCTTTACCGCAAGGAAAATCAGGTAAAGCGCGGCAAGTGCAAGCAAGTAGAACAGCACAAAGCCGCCGACGTCAATCCAAACGTCCTCTATCATAGGTCCGCGCTTTGAAAAATGCTGTATTGTTTCGTCGGTAAAGCCAACGAAAAACGGCGTAAGCATTGCAAGCGAGAGCGTTTTTACCCTGCGCCCTGTAAAGAGCATAAGATAAACGGCGCACTCCAAGCCCAAAAGACCGTATTCGGTGAAATGCGCGATTTTTCGTATATATTGCTCGACAAAGCTCTCCGCCCTGCTGTCATCGGGGAGAATTTCGACTATTATATCCTTTACGGTATCGCTTTGCTCGGCGGACTGCGCGGGCGGAAGCATTGAGTTTATAAATATGAACGCAACCGTACCGACAATAGCGAGTAAAAGCAGATATTGCAATATTTTGACGAGGGTTGATTTCGTTACGGTCATTTACCTTCTCCCTCCGCCAAGCCTTTCGGTTTTCCGTATCGCCTCCACACGCTTTGGGTCAAGCTTGTCAAGCATATACGGTGCCTCCGTCGTCAGGTAGGACATTGCCTCCTGCGACCCCTCCGCAGCAGCCAAAAGCATAAGATTGTTGGCGCGTTCAAGGTTGAAATCGGTGCCAAGACCGTCAAGAAAGCAACGAGCGTAGAGATACTTGCTTTGTACGGCGAGCGTTTCCACATAGTCGCCGTCGTGACGCGCCGCCATACGGAAATATTCAAAGGCAGTGCGCGGGTCAAAGCGCACGGCGCGGATACGCCTTTCCTCATCCTCCTCCATTTCGGGCACATCACCGTCAAGCACGGCAAGGGGGTCGCGAAATTCGGGAGTATGGTACGGAATACGGGATATTGAGATTATATCCGGCTCAAATATTGAGCCGAGGGTGTAGGCAATCGCAAGATAGAGCTGTGCCTCTATGATATTCATATCGGCGGCATCGGTCATATATTCTATACATTTGCGGTAGTCGCGCTTCACTCCCTCTCCGTGGAGGTGCATTACGGCGAGGTTATACGCCGCCTCTCCGACATAGCCGATGGCAAAGGAGAAAAAGCTCTTTGCCTCGGTGGGATTTTTTTCCACGCCGATACCCTTCAGCAGCATATAGCCATAGTTAAAGGCGCACTCTGCATCACCCTCCGCAGCACCGTTATAAAAATGCTGTGCGGCATCCGCGTATTTTCCGTCAAGAAACAGAACGACACCCGTTTTTACGTCGTACATAAGAGCCTCCCTTCCATAGCGTTAAGTTTTCGGCGGGTTGATTAACCGTCGGTTTTCGGTTTAAGCGAATATAAAAGCGTGATTATTCAACGGTGTACTTTGTTCCCTCTCTTGTATCGAGGAGGGTTACACCCTTTTCGAGAAGCTCCGCACGGATGCGGTCAGCCTCTGCAAAATTCTTTTCCTTTTTAGCCGCCTTTCGCGCCTCTATCATAGCCTCTATGTAGGCTACAAGCTCGGGGTCAAGGGCGGGTGCGGTGTCCTTTTTAAGAGCCTCCGCCGCCTCGATAAGTCCGAGAGAGAGGACGGCTTCAAAGTCGCGGATAAGTGCGAGCCTTGTAAAATCGTTTGTATCAAGCTTAAACACGTCGTAGAGCGCGGTTACCGCGAGCGAGGTGTTGAGGTCGTTGTCAAGAGCGTCGGTGAAGCGGCGCTTTCCATCCGCGAATGCCGCCTCGTCGAGAGCTTCGCCCTCCTTGGGCTTGAGAGCTGCGACACGGGCAACGAGCTTTTCGTATGCGGTGCGGGCGTTGTCGAGATTTTCCCAAGAGAACACGAGATTTTTTCTGTAATGCGACTGCAGGCAGAAGAAGCGGTAAACAAGGGGCGCATATCCCCTTTCCTCAAGGAGAGAAACGGTAAGGAACTCTCCCTTTGATTTTGACATTTTTCCCGAGCTTGTGTTAAGGTGATGAACGTGGAACCAATAGCTGCACCATTCGTGACCGAAGGTAGCCTCCGACTGTGCGATTTCGTTGGTGTGGTGCGGGAATGCGTTGTCGATACCGCCGCAGTGAATGTCAAGCTTCTCTCCGAGGTGCTTCATACTTATGCAAGAGCATTCGATATGCCAACCGGGGTATCCGACACCCCAAGGGCTGTCCCATTTGAGCTCCTGGTCGTCGAACTTGGACTTGGTAAACCACAGCGCAAAGTCAGCGGGATTGCGCTTGTTGGTATCCTCTCCAACGCCCTCGCGGACGCCGACCTCCAGATCCTCCTCCTTGAAATCGTGGAAAACGTGATACTGCTTCAGCTTGGAAATATCAAAATACACGTTGCCGCCGGCAAGGTAAGCAT
>JAZSHN010000122.1:0-3026 GCA_045533315.1 Eubacteriales bacterium
ATATTGTCGTAAGCGGTAAGGTGCGGATAGAGTGCATAGCTTTGAAACACCATTGCTATATCCCTGTCCTTTGCATCGACGTCGTTTACAAGTCGGTCGTCAATGTAAAGCTCTCCGCCGCTGATTTCCTCCAGTCCCGCTATCATTCTGAGCGTGGTAGATTTACCGCAGCCCGAGGGTCCGACGAATACTATAAATTCGCCGTCGTCAATCTGCATATTAAAATCCTTGACTGCAACGAAATCTCCGCTTCTTTTCTTCGCCTCGCCTTTGGCATTCTTTTTTGCCTTGCCGTTGCCTGCGTAAATTTTATAAACGTGTCTGAGTAACAATTTTGCCATAATCTTTCCCCTATTTCTAAAAGAAATTATTCTTACATTAACATTATACACTAAAAATAATAAAATTCAAGGCTTTTTTGGAAACGTTTCCAATTTTATGCGTTTTTCTACGTTTTGCACTTATAAACACTACTTTTGTATGGAAATACCCTCTTAATTTTGTTCAATATTACCAAAAAAATCCGCAAAATGCGTTGATTTAAAAATGCAAGGCATTTCGGCTTCTCTGTCAGCGGATAAGCGTCCTCCGACTTAACGGTTGAAAAAGGGGATGTGTAGCGCTTTTACACCCAAAAAGGTGGTAAAAATCTAATTTTACAGCCGCAAAGAGAATTTTTTACCGACGGAGAGATTAAAAGGCTTTTGCAGCTTTTACAACGGGAAGGCTCAATTTGACGGCGATTGTTATTCGGCACGGCGGCTTTATCCTGCCTTTTTGTACGAGCTTTTAATTTCGGCATTGATTTTTCGGTGATACTGTGCTACAATGCATATAAAGGCAGGTGATTTTATGGAATCGGATAGATTGCCCGTGATAATCACGGAAATTGGAGATATTTGCATACGCACGGTGCTTGACAACGGGTTTATTAGCAGTTCGGAGCTGGCACCCGAGGTACACGCGCACGCCTTTTACGAGCTTTTGGTGGCGATTGAAGGCAAAATTGCCGTGGATATTCAAAACGTTGCAAGGGGCGGAAGCACCATACTTATGAATACGGGAGAGTCTTGCCTTATTCCTCCCGGAATTTATCACGCAACGCGCGGTGCATCGGACTTTCCCGCGAAGCTTGCGCTTCGTTTCGGGTGTGCAAGGCTTGAAAAAAGGGGAAACAGTTCGGTTTTCGAGGATGCCACACGCGCGCTTTTTTCCTATGCCGTTCCGAAAATCCTTTCACCCTCTGCAGGAATTTACGATTTGACCTGTGAGCTTCGACGAGAGATTAATTCGGGCGGCATTGCTTCGCGCGAGTATATTGGAGTTTTATTAAGTCAGCTTTACATACGGCTTTTCCGCCTTCTTGACGTAGATGGTGAGGGCAAAAGCACAGAGTCCGCCATCTCCGCAGACGGTGACGACAGCCGTCAAATACAAATCGAGGAATACATTTTTACGCATCTTTGCGAACAGATTACCGAGGAGAATCTGGCGCGCGAGATGCACCTTTCGAAGCGGCAATTGAGCCGAGTTTTGCGACAGCTTTTCGGCAAGAGCTTTCGCCAAATGCTGATTGAGGCGAGGCTTAACAGGGCTGCACAGCTTCTTTGCGAAACGGATTTA
The DNA here is from genome assembly GCA_045533315.1 of Eubacteriales bacterium. Taxonomy (GTDB): domain Bacteria; phylum Bacillota; class Clostridia; order Oscillospirales; family CAG-272; genus UBA1740. Next base: position 1,624 of record JAZSHN010000122.1, read on the forward strand.
TCGGTGGAAGAGATTGCAACGCAGGTCGGCTATACCTCGCTTTCGGGCTTTTATACCGCATTTCGCGGGCGTTTTTCTCTTTCCGTCGGGCAATACCGTCGCGCTTTCAAAGTCAAAAAATAGTTTTTTACAAAAATGGGACACCGCGTGCAGCTAAAACGGCACACGGTGTTATTGTTTTATTTTCGCTCGGGGAGTATAATAGGGTTAGAAAAATACGGAGGTTATTATTTTGAAGCTCGGTTTAGATAAAGAAAATACGGTGGACGAGGGCAAATGCGCTCCCTCTCGCTTTTTATCCTTTATTAAGGCAAACGGCTTTAGGTTTTTCAGCGTGGCTTTAATTATAGCAACCACAGCGGCAATAACGGTGACGGGTATCGTTTTTGAGCAAAGTTGGTGGAAAATGGTCCCGCTTTACGTTTCGCTTTTGGTCGGTCTTTGTCAGATGAGAGCAAGCAGGTATGCAAGCCTTATCGGTGGTACGAACTCCGTGCTTTATGCGGGGGTCAATCTCGCGGAGGGACTTCCCGCACAGTCAGCGTACTCGCTTTTGGTGTCCTGTCCGTTTCAGATTGCAACCTTTATACGCTGGTCAAAAAACAAGTACAAGCAATCCACAAAATTCAGAAGACTCGGGTGGAAGTGGCGCGGTGCTGTGGCGTTGCTTTTTGCGGTGCTGATGGCACTTACCTCCGTTATTCTTACGGCAATCGGCTCAAGCTACGTAATTCTCGACGCGGCAATGATGCTTATCGGTGCATTTACGATGGTTTTAACACTTCTTTCCTTTGTGGAATATTCTTGGTTTATGCTTTGCACGGGAGTGGTTAGCATTGTGCTTGATGCCGTGATGATGGTTGACAACCCCGCAAGAATTACATTTCTTGTGTTTTCCATATATTGGTTAGTTTGCGTAACACTGCAGTTTATAACGGTACAAAGGCTTTACAACGAGCAACAGAAAGGAGCTTAATATGAACATATTTTACCCCGAAGTGGAGCACGGAATAGTTAACCGCGCACAAAACACGCTTTTTAAATATCAGGGCTGGCCAACGGTGGCACGCGACGAAGCGGGAACGCTTTACGTTGCAGCCTCGAGCTTTAGAATTTTTCACGTTTGCCCGTTCGGAAAGACGGCAATGTATATCAGTAAAAACGGTGGTAAGACGTGGACCCCTCCCATCGTAATTAACGACACCTATCTCGACGACCGTGACGGCGGACTTCTTTATATGGGTAACGGGCGTATGCTCCTCACCTGGTTTACGCTTCCCGGTACGGATTTAAGGACGGTTTACCTCCCCTATTTAAAGGATATGGTGACTCCGATGGAGTCTGCGGCAAATATGGGCATGGTTGAGGCGGTTGAGATGCTCTCCCCTGAGGAGCTTGAGGGC
>JAZSHN010000120.1:0-19246 GCA_045533315.1 Eubacteriales bacterium
CTTGTATATATATTATTTTTTATTTCTTTACACAAATGTGCATTCTATTATAACATACTCTTTTCAAAAAAGCAAATGTTTTTTAGCATTTTTATAAATATTTTTTATTTATAACATTATGCACTTATAAAATGCCGTTTTTCGGTGAAAAAGCAACATTTTTAACAAAGCAAATGCCTTTGTCGGTTATTTTTATCGGGGCAAGCTCGATTATCCCGTTATTTTTTATCGAGATAGCCGTTATTGTCGTCGAGATATTCGCCGTTAAGCACGCCGTGAACAGAAAGCACAATATTCTCAAAGGCATAGTTTGAAACGGTAAAGCTGCTTACTCTTTCGGATACGGTATTACCCCTGTTATCCATTTTGAAGGCGGATACCATAACTCGCGAGCCGTCGAGATAGTAGAAATCGTATGCGTAGTAGCCCGCACGTGCGGTGCCGTCGTTTTCAAAAACCTTTAGCTTAATACGCATAAGACGCTGGCGTGAGAGTGCGGAGGAAACCTCCTGCTCCGAAAGGATAAAATCCTGATACTGTGTGCGGTACATACACTCGAATATTCCCTTGTAATTAACCACACCGTGTGTGTCAAGACCGCTGAAAACGTATTCCTTTCCGTCGTTATAAAGCACGTTGTAGATATCCGACACGGAGAGGGAGTCGCGTCCGAGCTGCTTTTTAATACGCTCGTAGGCGGTGTCCATCGCGCCCTCGGAGGATTTGATATTAACGTAAAGCTTTACCTTCGGGACGGAGCCCTCGAATTCCTTAAGAGATGCGACCATTCTTCCGTCCTCCGCAACTCCGACGTAATACTGCTCCTTTTCAACGTCGAAGTTGTAGGTGCCGTAGTAGTCCTTCATTGAAAAGTCAAACTCAATCTCCTTGATATTGTTAACGTCAAGGAAGATGAAGTTGTTTCTCGCCCAAAGCTCCTCGAAATCGTAATCGAGGAAGGAAAAATCCTCTGCGGGGACCCTTGCAATTATGTCGTACATATCAGAGCCGACGTAGCGGTAGCCGTCCTCCTCCTCGCTTATATAAAGCGTAAAGCCGAGGGTTGATGCCCACGCATAGGCGGAAAGGTCGGCAAGACCGTCCTCCGTGTTGTTCTCTATCGAGGCGTCAAAGTCGGAGGGGTCGTATATCCCTCTCGGAAGCTCAAAATAAACGGTATAGGCGTAAAGCCCGTAATCCTCCATATTTTTCGGCGTAAGACCGATGGCAACCGTCTCTCCCACGTAGCCCGAGGAGGTGGCGGTATCACTGCGGTCGCCCGTACCGCCGAGAAGATTTGAAACGCTTTCGCAAACGCTGGCATCAATGCCGTAAATGGTGTATTTTTCATACCCCTTATGCTCGTCCATCGTGTTTTCGTACACGCTCTCGCCGTAGAAGGGGTCCTGCTCGGTTTTGTTGATATATCTGAACGCGACGACAAGACGGGAGGTTATGAACTTTGTAACCTCGTCAATCCTGTACTCGGTAAAGCCGCGCATTATTTCGTAGTAGTAGGTGTTGGAATACAGCTTTATATCAAGGTCGCCGCCAACCGATTTTCCGACGAGCTTATCCTTAAGGTCCGCCCATCTTTCCGACTCGTCGTTTCCCGCAAGGTCGATTGATATTGTGCGGTTATCGGTCTTTCGGTTGTTTATAATCTCGTAGTAGGAGATTGTGATATAGCTATCCTTTTCAACCTTTGAAAGCGCATCGCCCTCTCGCGAGAAAATCGCGGTAATCGCATCGATATAAAGGCTCTCGGTGGAGGCTGTGGCATTATCCCTCGTATACTCTATCTCAAGCTCTACGGGAGTGGAGAGAGTGCCGATTTTCGCATCGCGGAGGGTCTGTACCGCCTCCTCGGGTATAATCTCGGAGGAAAGGTCCAATACCGCGTGTGCAGGATATTGATTTTTCTTTTCTCCGCCGACGTAGTAATCGTAGGTAACCTTTATAAGGTTATACTCCGTCCCGTCCGAAAGGAGGGCGGGGTCGCGTATCTCGTCGGTGGAGGTGATAACCGATTCGATTGCGGTAATCACGTACCTGTAGCCGACAGACTCCACGCCGTCGGTAAGCTCAATAAGCCCGCCCGAGGCAGAGCCGCGCTCGTCAAGCAGGGTGAGATAAAGCGGGGTGTCGTATTTTCCGACCGTCTTTCCGTTAAGCATCGCGATAAAGCGCGAATAATCGCTGTGTCCCGAAAGCTTTTTCGGGTCGAAGGTAAGGTCACCCTCCACGATTAAGTAGCCGTCGTCGGGCGTGTAGTCCGAGCCTGCAAGAAACGGCAGGGCGGAGCTTCCCTTTGCAATAACGGTGGAGTCCTTTTCGATTACCTCGCCCTCCTTTTTATGCTCGGTGTTAACCCATTGCTTAAAATCGGTGGTGAGCGAAGGCTCGAAGTTATAGTCGTATTTAAGTCCCTCGGCAACGAGGCGTCCGCTGACAAAATCCTCGAAGCCGCGCATAGCATATTCAAAGGAGTTGGAGGCGGTGTAATAGATTACGTCCCTGCCGTCCACCATAAAGTAGAAGCCGCCGCCCGCAAGGGAGCGCGAGCCGAGAAGAATGGTATGCGACTTTTTTTCCTTATCCGCGGTGTCGGTATATTCAAAATATACCGCCGAGCTGTGCGCCGTATCGAGTCCGTAGCGGACAAGCATCTCGTTTCTCTCCTCCTCCCCCTCGGGAAGGTCTATTCTCTCGTTAAAGGTCGTTGTGCCGAGAGCCGAGCAGAGATAGGTGAGAAGATAAACCTGGCTAAAGCCCGAGCCCGTTGCCTTTGCATAAAGGCTGGAAAGGTCAAAATTACCCTCCGCACCGATGATACCCGGCAAATAAGGGGTCAGCGTGTCGACGGTTCCGTCCTTTGAATATTCAAGAACAAAGCTGCCGTCCTCCATTGCCGCAACGCCGAACATACGAAGCTTTCCGTCCTTGTCACGGTTGTGGACAAGTATATACTCCATATCCTTTGCGGCGATATTTTGGTATGCCAGCGGTACGTTGAGATAAAGAGCCTCTCCAAGCTCCTCGCGGATTTCGGGAAGCTTTACCTCCTTCTTCGGTGCGGTTTTCGACGGCAAAAGCCTTACCGTAATCAAAACCGCGATAAGAGTAATAAGCGTCGTGCCGAGGATGATAAGGTGTAATAGATTTTTGTTTAATTTGCGTTTTTCAACCCTTTTCATTCGGCCTCCTTACAAAAATTTACGTTTGATAAACATTACCGCACCAAGCACAAGCGCTCCGATTGCGGGAGCGAGAACAAGCACGGTATATACGGTGGCACTGCCACCCGAGAAGCCGCGATACACCTTTGCCTCCTTATAGCCGTCGGAATAAACCGTTCTCGTGTCGGCATAAAGGTCGGTGTCGGCAAGCTTCTTTCCTCCAAAGCTCGAGGAGTTCTGGGAAAGTCCGCCAAGGTCGGTGGACACGTACCTGTCGGTACGGGAAATGTTGATAAACACGTCGAGCGTGAGGTCGTAATTCGCATAGGAGGGGTTGCCGAGAATTTCGTTGGAATAATAGCTCTCCGATGCGGTAGCAAAGATAAAGGAATAGGTATTCTCTCCCGAATACTGGTCGAGATTGGAGCGCGCGGTTATCGCCGCAAGCGTTTTATAGCCCGCCTCGCTTTCAACCACTCCGTCCGCCGTATTTGCGGTTGCGGTAGTAAAGCTTCCGATAAAGGGGGCGTAGCGGCGGTTTACGTTTTTATATCCCGGCTCGCGCCTCGTGTCGCCGTCGCCGTATGCACAGTAGATGTATCCCGTGTCGGAGAATACCATCTTCGGCGCGGAGGCAAGTCCGACAAAATCACCGTAGAAGTTATAGCCGTAGCTCTGGTCGTCGTCGTCGTACTCCGCGACAAAATCCTTGCCGTAGGCTTCGTTGGCAAGGCTGCCGTCCGAGTCCTCGCGGTTGATTATCGCGTTTTCGGCATCAAGGACGTAGGAATTGCTGAACGCGATGCCCCAGTCCTTTAAGAAGATTTCAAAGTTTTTGAGCGTATGCTCGTAGGATTTATTGACAACAAGCGTTCCGCCCCCATCGACAAGATACCTGTCAAGCTTTTCAAGGTCGGGCACGTGGGAGAGGTTGTTGAATTCCTCGTCGTCGGGCATAAAGTCCTCCGTCGGAAGATTGATGATAAGCATCGCGCAATCCTCCGGCACTCTCTCTGCCTCGGAGATTTTGATGGTATGGATTTCCATACCAAGCTCGGTAAGCAGGTCGGCAAACGCCGCATTTTCAAGGCTCATTTCGGAGTCGGGCTCGGCGGGGTTATAATAGCTTGTGCCGTGGTCGGATACGAAATACGCCTTTGGCAGGTTGATTGCGGTAATGGAGGCAATGGCAGAGGCAAGCTTGTACTCTCCGTTAAAGGAGTAGAATTCCTCCTCCATCATAGTCCAAAAGCTCTCGCAATTTATAACGCGGTACTTGCTTCCGTAGGCGATAATGACGTCGCTCGCCTCAATCTCGCTTCGCGAGGTGGTTTTGTACATCGAAACCGCGGTGGGATTGTATTTTACGTTATGCTCCACAACGCTTACGTTATCGTAGCGAAGGTCAAGCCCGAGAGCCATATAGTACGGAATACGCGTATAGGTAGAGCCGATAAGCGTATCGGGGTCGGCGCAAAAGGTAATGGTTATCTCCCTGTCGGACGGAAGGTCGTTGATAAGCTCGTCGCATATTTCCTTCATCTTGTCGGAAAGCGAGTAAAGTCCCTCCGGCGTCATATCGATAAACAGCTTTTTGCTTATACCGAGGTTGGTTATAAAAAGATTGAAAAGCAAAAGCAATACAATGCCGACCACCGTTATCGCGGTGAAAATCGACGTGCGTGAGCCTTTACCCTTTAAAATCGGTTTTTTCATTACAATCTGTTCTTTCTCTTTATTATGATTACCGCGCCCGTGATTGCGATTGCGGCGGGAATTGCGAGCATAATTGCGGTATAGATGCGTGCGCGTCCCATTGTAAAGCCCTCAAGCGTCGGGCCCCTGTAAATCAAGGACTGACAGCCGATGGGCGCCTGCGTTGCATCGAAATGCGTTGCAAGAGCTGCAAGCATAAACGCCTTGTTGGTATAGGTGTTATTCACCATATTTTCGGTGGAGGTAAGGAAAACGCTCGGCACGACCATAACGGTTGCGGTGCTTCCGTTTTCGTATGCAATGCGGTTAAAGCCGATAACGTCGTACGAGCCGCCGTTGTCAACGACCTCGCCCGCGCGCGCTGCAACAGAGGAGTCGGAGGAGCGCATAAGAGCCACTGCTCCGCCCGAAAGCTTCAGCCTTCCCGTTTGGTTAATGCGTACTCTTGTGTCGACGTATTCGTTCATAAGACCGAAAATCGGTGTGGAATACTCGTTTTCCACGGGCGTGAGTATAAAGCGATAGCCGTCCGAGGTATCACCCGTGATGCTGTCGCGGACGATGTCGCGCGCAATATTGCCGTTTTGGTCCGTCCCCTCGTAAAGCTCAAAGCCCTTTTGTGCGAGAAATTCCTCAAGGTGATTAAGCTTTTTTACAAGCGGGTCGAGCGCAACGTAAAGCTTTCCGCCGCGCGAAAGGTATTTTTCAAGACGGTCAAGCTCCGCTGTAACGCCCGAGCCCTCCGCACTCTTTTCAAAGTCGCTTATGGGGTTGGAAATAACAACGAGCGCCGCATCCTCGGGCACGTTTTGCTTTCGGAGGTTAAGGCTTGTGTTAACGTAATATCCCGCCGACACAAGCGCGGAGTTAAGCGCGATATCCGCGGTCTCTCCGTGGTTTTGGGTAAAGTAAACCGTCTTATGCTCGCTCTCTGTCACCCAGCAAATCATAGAGGCAAGCACCTCCTCGCCGTTATAGGCGTAAACCTCGCCCGACGAGGTAAGGGTGAAAAAGTCCTCGTAGCCCGTGGCACCGCCCGTCATAACACGGAAATTTCCCTCGCACTCAAAGATAATGGAGGTCGGACGAATTCGAAGGCTTCCGTCCTCCGTATACTGCTTCAAATCGACGTATTCCTTTGTCGCCGCCTCGTAGCCCGTGATTGAATTAACGAAGCGCAGGCTTATAAAATCGGGATGCAATTCCTTCAGGCGCGTTGCCGTTTCGTAAACAAAGCTGCCAAGGTCATGCTCCCTTACATCCTCCTCGTCGTCGCAGAAGATTACCGAAACCTTTCTGCCGCCCGTCATTGCACGCTTGAAATAAAGCTCGCTTACGTCCGACATCGGAACGACGGTTTTTTCGGGAGAATAAAGATATAGCTGATATTTGCTTGTAAGGGCATAGACCACCGAGTTAAGCATCACAAGCACGGCAACAAGAAGCGCCGTGGCATAGAATGCCATTCCCGACCTGCCGGAGAACCACTCCCCCGCCCTTTTAATAAATTTCTTCATTTTTTCATCCATTCAGTCGCACGCCGCGACACACTTATTTGAGATTTTTCCGCAAAATGCGGCACCCGCCCACGTATAGTTCAAAGCGGCACTCGCCACCGTATCGGTCAAAGCGGCACCCGCCCCTATATCAGTTAAAGCGGCGGCGGTCGTAAACCCGTATTGTAAGCCAGAAGAACACTCCCCCGACCGAAAGGTAGTAAAGGAGGGAGGCAAGGTCAAAATAACCGTTGATAAAGGTTTCAAATCTCGTGAAAATCGAAAGCGCATCGAAAACGAAGCGAAGCCAATAGTTGGAGGGCAAAAGCGCACCGACAAGCCCGATGCCGAAGAAGGCAAGAATAATCGCGATAGTGCCGATTGCGGCGGAAAGCTGATTTTCGGTAAGTGAGGACACGAAAAGTCCGATTGCGATAAACACGCCGCCGACAAGAAGCATTGCCACCGCGTTACCGAGAAGCACCGCGAATTTCAGCTCCGCATAGGGTGCGAGAAGCAGGAAGTAAAGCGAGGTAAGCAGCGTACAGCCCGCATAGATTACATAGGGGGCAAGGAACTTTCCGAACACCATCGCGGGAAGCGAAACAGGTGCGGTAAGCACCAGCTGCTCGGTTTTCATTTTTCTCTCCTCGCTGAACGACTTCATCGTAAGAAGCGGAAGAACTATCGCCGTGAATATAAGCATAAGCGTGTAGTAAAGCGACATATCCGACGACATCGACATCATCGTGGTATAGCTGAACAAAATTCCCGCAACCGCGAGATATATAACGAGGAATACGTAGCCGATTACACCGGTGAAGTATGCCTTTAATTCTCTTTTGAATATTGCTAACATTATTTCTTCAACCTTCCTTTATGATTAGCGTCTTTTTTTCTTCTTCGTATTGTCGGGTAGAAGCCCGTCCGAACGGTCAACAAGGCGTATAAACACGCTTTCGAGGTCGGTGCCTACTGCCTCTATGCCGATAATAGCCCAGCCCTTTGACGAGCAGAGGTTGAACACCGCCTTTCTTGCGTCGATGCCTCCGTCGCAGTCAACCGTGTAGGAGTAGGAGTCAAGGTCGCGCTCCGTACCAATCTCCACGCGCTTTACACCGTTCAATTTAAGGAGTGCCGACTCCACGTCCCTTTGCGGGCCGCAAATCTTATAGCGGTAGCGGTAGCCGTCCTCTATTGTTCTGACAATATTCTCGGTTTTCTCGTCGGCGATTATCTTTCCCTTGTTGATAATGATAACCCTCTCGCACACCGCCTGCACCTCGGCAAGAATATGGGTGGAGAGAATAACCGTATGCCGTCTTGCAAGAGTACGAAGAAGATTTCTTACCGCCAAAATCTGCTTTGGGTCAAGACCTACCGTCGGCTCGTCGAAAATAACCACCTTTGGGTCGCCGACAAGTGCCTGTGCAATGCCGACGCGCTGCTTGTTTCCCTTTGAAAGGTTTTTGATAAGACGGTTTCTCACCTCTGCGATTTTTGTAACCTGTATAATCTCCTCAAGGTGTGGGTTACGCTCAAGCTCGCAGCCCTTTAAATCGTAAACGAAATTAAGGTACTCCATTACCGTCATTTCGGGGTATACGGGCGGCTGCTCGGGAAGAAAGCCGATGAGCTTCTTTGCCCTTATCGGGTCCTCTAGCATATCTACTCCGTCTATATAAACGCTTCCCGACGTGGAGGAAAGATAGCCTGTGATTATATTCATCGCCGTGCTTTTTCCCGCACCGTTGGGGCCGAGAAGACCGACAATCTCCCCCTCTCCAATCTCGAACGAAACGTCGTTAAGCGCGTAATTCGTGCCGTATCTTTTTACAAGATTTTCAACCTTTACCATATTCACCGTGTCGGGCAAAGCCCGACCTCCTTTCGGAATGTATATCAATTTATTAACGTATGTATGGGGGCGCACGCCCCACCCGCGGGCGCAAATATTCGCACACCACGCCAATTTAGTATTTTAGCACACAAATGTAAATAAACTGTTAACAAAATAAAATATTTTATAAAATAAGCTGTAAAAAAAGCAAAAAATTTGCATTTTCCGACCGATTTCGTCGGTTTTTCGGTCCGAAATTCCTTTTTTTGCGGCAAAATGCCCGTCCCGTGTTAATTTTCCTTGACAAAAAAGGAAAAGAGTGCTACAATCTTTTAATAACAAGCGCCGCCCGAAATCGGCAAGCGGGAGGCAATATTTCAATAACAGAAAGTGCGTATTTGCCCACATCGGCGAATACGGCTCGGAGAGAGAAATGGCAGAAAATGAGAAGAAAATAGTTTTCTCGGGCGTACAGCCGTCGGGAAACCTTACGATAGGAAACTACCTTGGTGCGATTAAGAACTTTTCGCGCTTTTCGGAGGAGTACAAGACCTTTTATTGCGTGGTCGACCTTCACGCCATCACGGTAAGACAGGTGCCCGCGGAGCTTCGCAGAAGGACCTATGAAACTCTTGCGCTTTATATGGCTTGCGGACTTGATGCGACAAAGAACACCCTTTTCGTGCAGTCCCACGTGCCGCAGCACGCGGAGCTTGGCTGGATGCTCGACTGCTATACTATGTTCGGCGAGCTTTCGCGAATGACACAGTTCAAGGACAAGAGTGCAAAGCATTCGCAAAATATAAACGCGGGACTTTTCACCTATCCCACGCTTATGGCGGCGGATATCCTGCTCTATCAGACCGACCTCGTACCCGTCGGCATCGACCAAAAGCAGCATCTGGAGCTTGCGCGCGATATTGCTATCCGCTTTAACCAGATTTACGGCGATACCTTCCGCGTGCCGGAGGGATATATTCCCACCGATACAATGAAGATTATGTCGCTTGCAGAGCCTACCGCAAAAATGTCGAAATCCGACACCAACCAAAACGCGGTGGTATACATTCTCGACAGCAAGGACGATATTATCCGAAAGTTCAAGCGCGCCGTCACCGACAGCGATACCCGCGTTTGCTTCTCGGAGGATAAGCCGGGAGTTTCCAACCTTATGACTATTTACCGCGCCTTTACGGGCAAAACGCTCGAGGAAATCGAGAGGGAGTTTGACGGTCGCGGCTACGGAGATTTCAAGCTCGCGGTCGGAGAGGCGTGTGCCGACGGGCTTGCCCCCGTCAGGGCGGAGTTTGACCGCCTTATCGCCGACAAGGCATACCTTGAGGAGGTTATGAAGGCGGGAGCGCAGGACGCATTCGTCAATGCAAGAAGAACAATGTCGAAGGTGCGCCGCAAAATCGGCTTTGTCAATCTTTGATTTTAAACGTCAAGGGTAATGCACCGACACAAACAGCAAAAAACAAAGTCAAAAAGCCGAATATAAAACAGCAAAAGGCAAGGAAAAAAGCACTCCGAAATCGGAGTGCTTTTTCTTCGTCAAATGTAAATAATTATTCACAAATCAATGTTTTACCCCGCACCCGTGTAAGGTTTTGGGGTGTATGTTCAAAGCTTCAGCTTTTCTTATCCACGCCGAAAATGCGGGAAAGAAGCTTTGAGAGCGCCTTTGGCGAGCGAACAACCACAATTTTCATATATCTTTCTTCCTCCCGAAAGCTCTATTCGGGGATATGCCGTAGCTTGCAAAATCCCCCTACTCTCATTCTATTCCAAAGGAAGCAACGTGTTACAGTCAAAAAACGCCAAAGCGCAATTCAAGCCGCCTTCTCGCAAAAGGCAAAAAACAAAGAAACGCAATTCAAGCCGCCTTCTCGCAAAAAGCAAAAAAACAAAGAAACGCAATTCAAGCCGCCTTCTCGCAAAAAGCAAAAAGCAAAGAAACGCAATTCAAGCTATTTTCTCGCGGAAAGGTAGATAAGCAGGACGCTTATATCCGCGGGGCTTACGCCGCTGATGCGCGACGCCTGTCCAAGGCTTGTCGGGCGAATTTTATTGAGCTTTTCCGCCGCCTCCGACCTTATACCCGTAACCTTGAAATAATCAATCCCGTCGGGCAGCCGCTTTTCCTCAAGCCGCCTTTGACGCTCCACCTCGGCAAGCTCGCGGCGGATATACCCCTCGTATTTCACGCCGATTTCCACCGAAAGTGCCACCCCGTGTGACAAATTCGGACGCTCCGCGTCAATTTCTGCAAGCGCGGAATAGGAAAGCTCGGGACGGCGCAAAAGCTCCGAAAGCTTTATTCCCGTGGTAATTTCGGTTGAGCCATGCTCGCGAAGAAAGGCATTCACCCTCTCGCTCGGGGCTACCGTGGTTTTTGAAAGGCGTTCTTTTTCCGCCCTTACCGTTTCCTGCTTTTCAAGGAATTTTTGATAACGCTCCTCGCCGATAAGTCCGACCCTATAACCGATGGGAGTAAGCCTTTCGTCCGCGTTATCCTGCCTCAAAAGAAGTCTGTATTCGCTGCGCGAGGTCATCATTCTGTACGGCTCCTCCGTCCCCTTTGTAACAAGGTCGTCAATCAGAGTTCCGATATATGAGCTGTCGCGGGTGAGAATCATCGGCTCGCGCGAAAGCTCGGCAAGTGCGGCGTTAATGCCCGCAACAATACCCTGTGCCGCCGCCTCCTCGTAGCCCGACGTGCCGTTAAACTGACCCGCCCCGTAAAGACCCTTTATCCTCTTGAATTCAAGCGTGGGATAAAGCTCGGTCGGGTCAACCGAATCGTACTCTATGGCGTATGCATAGCGCATAATCTCCGCATTTTCAAAGCCGTTAAGCGAGCGAAGCATATCGTATTGCACGTCGGTTGGCATAGAGGTTGAAAAGCCCTGTATATACATTTCATCGGTTTCAAGACCGCACGGCTCAACAAAAAGCTGATGCCTTTCCTTGTCAGCAAAGCGCACGAGCTTTGTTTCGATAGATGGACAGTAGCGCGGCCCTGTGCCCGTTATATTACCCGAATACATCGCGCTGCGCTCAAGGTTATCGCGTATAATCTTATGAGTATTGAGGTTCGTGTAAACCACGTGACAGTCGGCAAGGTTTACGCCCTGTGCCGTCATTCCCTCTGTGCGAGAGGAATAGGGTATCGGATAATCCTCCCCCGACTGTACCTCAAGGGCGGAAAAATCAATCGAACGGCGATGCACTCTTGCAGGAGTTCCCGTCTTGAAGCGGCGAAGCGGAATACCGTGTGAAAGAAGTGCCGCAGAAAGTCCGCGCGCGGGCATCATACCGTCAGGACCCGCGGAATATACCCTGTCACCGACAAAGATTTGGCTTTCAAGAAAGGTGCCCGCCGCAATTATCACGCGGGAGCATTCCCATACCTCACCGAGATGCGTAACAACTCCAAGCACACGCTCCCGATAAAATCCGTCCGAATCCGCACCGTCGGTTTTTTCGGTAAGAATATCAACGATTTCGCTTTGCACGAGGCGGAGGTTTTCCTCCCCCTCAAGCGTTTTCTTCATTATTCTTTTATAGAGGTCGCGGTCAGCCTGTACTCTTTTGGAGTGTACTGCCGCCCCCTTTCCAAGGTTAAGAGTGCGCGATTGAATGGTAGCCATATCCGCGGCATATCCCATCTCTCCGCCAAGGGCGTCAATTTCAAAAACAAGATGCCCCTTTGCAGTGCCGCCAACCGACGGGTTACAGGGCATATTGCCCACCGCATCAAGATTTGTGGTAAAAAGCACGACGGAAAGCCCCATACGCGCCGCGGCAAGTGCCGCCTCTATTCCCGCGTGCCCCGCGCCTATAACCGCGACTGTGCATTTTCGGTTCATTCGCGACTCCTTTCGTAAACATTAGTTGTCATTTTCCGCTGTTTCGCGGGACAGAAATTAACACGCCCCCGCACTTTTGATTTATTTTATCCTTACGCGCCAGATATTCGTGACGGTAAAGCTATCCGTTTTACCCGTTATTTTGTTCTTACTCACCCGATATTCGTGACGGTAAATTTCAGGCTTTCCGCGTTATTTAATTTTTACGCGCTCCATACCGATTACGGAAAAATTCACACCTGAAAGCTCGAAAATAACGCCGTCGGCAATCGGCTCACCGAGTGCGGGCTCAAATTTCAGGGGGAGGTGGCTTTTCATTCTTTTTACCACCCCGTCGGCATTCATACCGAGAATTCCGCCCGACTCTCCGCACATTCCAAGGTCGGTAACGTATCCCGTACCGCGCGGCAAAACCTGCAAATCCGCGGTTGGCACGTGCGTGTGTGTGCCGAAAATAACATTTATCCTGCCGTCGAAGGCGTGCGCGATTGCAAGCTTTTCACCCGTTGCCTCCGCGTGAATATCCATTATTGCAAGGTCGTATCTGCCCTCCTCGCGGCGAAGCGCGCGCTCGATAAAGGCATACGGAGCATCAAGCGTCGGGTCAATATGCACGTTTCCCATCGCATTGATTACCAAAACGCGATAGCCGCACATATCCGCAATGCAATAGCCCGCCCCCGGCGCATCGTCGGTAAAATTAATCGGGCGAAGCATATACGGCTGACTGTCAAGATAGGAATAGACCGCCCTGTTGCGAAGCGTGTGGTTGCCGCCCGTAAGCACATCGGCACCCGCCTTAAAAAGTCTGTCGGCAGTTTCCGCTGAAGGACCGGTTATAAAGCCCGCGTTTTCCGCGTTTACCACGCAAAGGTCAATCCCCTTTTCCCTGCGGTATTTCCAAAGCTTGTCGGAAAGGAGCTTTACACCCCTCTCGCTCGTAACGTCACCGATGCAAAGAATTTTCATTTAATAATCTCGTTTCTATGCGGCTTTTGCCGCGAAAATGTGTTTAAAAGCAAGCATTTGTAAATAATTATTTACCAAATCGGCAAATTACCAATCGGAAAGCGGCTTTGGCGAGGGCATATAGCAGCCGTGACCGTCATACTCAAACGGACGGAATGCAACCTCCACAGCCGTATCACGGGGGTCAAGACGGATTGCAAGCTTCTTAAAGCCCGAGTTGTCGTACTGCCCCTCCTGATTATGCGCCTCGCACATAAGCTTGCACTCCATTACCTCAAGCTGATGTCCCGTGGTACAAATAACGAGCATTTTTTGTCCGTCAATCGTGATGATTGCCGAGCCGCCGTCCTCGCTAACCTCAATATCTCCCGCGGTGTGTGCAAACCAAAGTCCGACCTCGCCCTTTTTGAGCTTGTATTCGTCGCGCACCGTCACCCATTTAAGCCCGTCGCGCTCGGTAATTCTTATACCTCTTTTAACAGGTCTGCCGTAATAAACGTCGGACATATCGGCAATGGCAAACATCTCGCCCTGTGCCCCGTCGGAGAATTTTTCGACACGGGTGTACGCCTTTATATTCTGGTCGTCCTCGTGTGACGGATTGAACACGAGCGTGTTGTGACCCTCCGCACGGTAGCGGTAGGTTTTATGATAGCTTCCCTTTACGTTGTAATTATCCGCACCAAGGTCGCAGATAAACCTTCTTTTTTTCCATTCAATAACAAACGTACCCGTGTCCGCGTGACCGTGGTAGGCGTCGTTTTCACCAAAGTGAATTGCCGCATAGAGGTCGTCCTCTCCAAATCCGACACGGAAGGAGGCATTATCTCCGCCCACCCTGCCAAAGCCGAGAGAAATATCATTACCAACGTAGGCAGGCTCGCACGGCTCGTACCAAACAAGGTCGCAAACGCTTACCTTCGTAAGATTTTCGCGCAGATAATCGGCGCGCATGGTGGTAAGGCGCGGGTCGTTGAAATATTTGCCCATCCAAAGATAGACTGCCACCGCCATATGGCTCTCCGACGCATCTCCGAAATTGAACGCGCGGAAGGAGTTTGAGCAAAGGCGCTTTACGTAAAACGCGGAGGTGTGAATGGGCTCGTAGTCGGCAAGACCGTAATCCGTACCCGCCGCAGAAAGCAGAGCCGTCACGTAATATCCGAGATAGTCGGACGCGTAATTCCAATAAATGAAGCCCTCTATGTAGGAGCCGTCGGGGTGATACATCCTTCTTGCCGCGCGGTGCGTGTCAAGGAAGGCATAGCCAACCACCTCGGTAAGCAATTCGACGTCTACGTCCTCCTCGTCGCAAATTGCAAGAGCCGCAACCGTCGCTCCTCCGTTACAAACGAATTTCCAGTTGTCGCCCGGGTCGTCCTGATACCAGCGGTAGCTGCGTCGTCTTTCGCGGTCGAGGTAGTCGTCCATCGTTGTCATAAAGCCCTTTTGCTGAATTGCTTTTATAATAACCGACTTTTTCTCCGCGTCAAGGTAATCGTAAATCCAGTCAAAGGCAATACCGAACGCGTTCACCATTTCACCCACGTCAAGGTGGTGATAGGGGTTCCAGTCGGGGTATCCCGCCGCGTTTTCAAGCTCCAGCCAGAGCTTTTCGGCGTATTTTTCCTCCCCCGTAAGCCTGTATGCCATACCGAGGCAAAGCGCGCGGTCGAGCATATCGCGCGACACCTGCAAAAGCCTTATTCCGTCGGGAATTTCATATTGCAAAAGCGGCTTTGAAAGATACTCGTCGGCGCGCCTTACTGTGCGGTCCCTGCCCGCCGCGTGAATGGGGTCGGTGCTGCTTTTGATTTTTTCAAAGCCCTCTGCGTTAAGAAAAATTCTCGGATGCACCCCTTTACCCGAATGTGCAATCACGTCGCTTATAAGTCTGTTTTTCATAATCCCCTCCGCAAAGGTATAGTATAATCCAATTTTAGCACACCGAAAGAAAAAATGCAAGATTTCTACAATTATTTATATACACGCGCGAGAAAACGCAACAAACTACCAAATCGGTATAATGCCCTTTTGCTATCTTTTTTCAAATTGCACCTTGCAACCTAAACTACAAAATCGCTCATACAAAGCATTTTCAACATTCGTTTTTAAAAAGGACAGGTTTTACCCTGTCCTTTTGTAATTATTTTTGTTTTGAACTGTCGCTGAAATTTGCCGATTACAAGAAGAGTGGAAATTCCGTGGGAGAATTCATCGAGCGTTACCCGTCAGCGGTAGAAAGCTACCGCAAGGGGAGCGATTGAGGATTGTCGCCGAAATTTGCCGCTTACTTTGCGTAATCGATGAAGCGGGACTCGCGTATCACGCTCACCTTAATCTGTCCGGGGTAGTCAAGCTCGCCCTCTATCTTCTTCGCGATTTCGCGAGCGAGAATTTTCATCTTATCGTCGTCAACGACCTCGGGCTTAACCATAATTCTGACCTCTCTGCCCGCCTGAATAGCAAAGGTCTTTTCAACGCCCTCAAAGTCGCCCGCAACCTCCTCGAGCTTTTGAAGTCGCTTGATGTAATTTTCAACGTCCTCGCGTCTTGCACCGGGTCTTGCCGCGCTGATAGCATCGGCAGCCTGGATAATAAAGTCAAGCGCAGATACGCTTTCAACGTCGTTGTGGTGTGCCTCGATAGCGTGGATAATATCCTTGTTTTCTCTGTACTTCTGTGCAATTTCTACACCGAGTGCAACGTGCGAGCCTTCAACCTCCGCGGTAACAGACTTTCCAATATCGTGGAGAAGTCCCGCCCTGCGTGCCATGGTAACGTCAACACCCATCTCGTCGGCGATAACTCCCGCGAGCATAGATACCTCGATAGAATGGCGAAGCGCATTCTGTCCGTAGGAGGTACGGAATTTCATACGGCCGAGAAGCTTGATAATTTCGGGATGAAGCCCGTGAACACCCGTTTCAAATACGGCTCTCTCACCCGCCTGCTTAATTGCTCCGTCAACCTCTCTCTTTGCCTTTTCAACCATTTCCTCGATACGTGCGGGATGAATTCTTCCGTCGCTTACGAGCTTTTCAAGTGCAATTCTCGCAATCTCGCGGCGCACGGGGTCAAAGCCCGAAATCGTGATAACGTCGGGCGTATCGTCAATGATAAGGTCAACACCCGTAAGCTGCTCGATTGTGCGGATATTTCTACCCTCTCGTCCGATAATTCTTCCCTTCATTTCATCGCCGGGAATCTGTACGGTGGAAATCGAAATCTCGCTTACGTGGTCTGCGGCACAGCGCTGGATAGCAAGCGAGAGAATATCTCTTGCCTTTACCTCCGCCTCGTCGCGGAATTTTTCCTCGTACTCGGAAATCTTTACCGCCGTTTCGTGTGCAAGCTCGCTGTCAAGTCTGTTAAGAAGCTCTGCCTTTGCATCCTCGCGTGTCATACCCGCAATCTTTTCAAGCATTGCAAGCTGTCCGTCGAGTGCCTTTTGCTGCTCCTCGGGAAGCTTATCCACCGCGGTGTGCTTATCCTGGAGCGCCTGCTCCTTTCTTTCCATGGCCTCAAGCTTTGAATCGAGAGATTCTTCCTTCTGCTGAATTCTTCTCTCAAGCCTTGAAACCTCCTTGCGGCGTTCCTTGATATCAACGTCCGCCTCCTTATTGAGACGGAGGCTCTCTACCTTTGCCGAAATGATGGCTTCCTTTTTCGCGCTTTCGGCGGTTTTTATCGCATCTTCTACGATATGCTTTGCCTGCTCTGTCGCGGAGCCAACCTTTTTCTTGGCAATGGAGTTATTAACTATTATACCTACTACCGCGCCTGCAATCGCCGCTGCGGCAATTAATACTATAGCCAACCAAGGTTGCATTTTACACCTCCTTCTGATTACGTTTTTAAGGTAACCTATATCGTGAAAAAATAAATTTGTTAGCATAACGCGCACCCGTGTGACGTTTTTGGCGTCGCGAGCGCACACTTATACGAATATATTATACAATATCTTATTTATAAAGTCAAGTACAATTTTAAAGCTGTTTTTAGACCTCATCATAATATATTGTGGGTACGAAGGTCCGAAAAAAGAAGTTGCAAGCGGGCGATGCAACCCCGCACTTTGACAATTCGGGCGATATAGGGAAATTCAACCGATTTTGGGATTTTTTCGCGAATTTTTTAGCACTTTCGTCATCAGTGTGCGAATTGTTAACATATTGTTCACAAAATTTTAGGCTTTTTGACTTGACACGGGTGAAAAAATAGTATATATTATTGATGCAAACGTTAGCACTCTCGCATTACAAGTGCTAAAAAGTGCTAAACAAACGAAAGGAAGTGACAAAATGAGCGACCGCAAGCTCACACCGAGGAAAATCCAAATTCTCAAGGCAATCGTCGACGCTCATATTGCTCACGGCGAGCCTATCGGCTCTAAATATCTGTCACAGGCGACGGGTCTTACCTGCTCCCCCGCAACCATACGAAACGAGATGGCGGACCTTGAGGAAATGGGCTACCTTGCCCAGCCGCACACCTCTGCGGGCAGAGTGCCAACCGAGCTTGGCTACCGACTTTACGTTGATGCGCTCATTCACCAGTATAACGTAACAAAAAGCGAAATTGCCGACATAAACCGCCAGCTCTCCTACAAGCTTTCGGAGATGGACGCGATTTTACAGGAGGCGTCCCGCCTTGCGGCTTCGAATTCCGACTACACGGGAATTGCCTTTCGCTCCGGAGCAACAGGCGCAAGGGTTACAAGGTTTAACAGCGTTTATCTCGGAGCGCGCGACTTCTTGCTTGTCCTCTCCTTTGAGGGGGATATAGTAAAGTCAAAAACGGTGCATCTTTCCTTTCCCATAACGGAGGACAGTCTTAACCGCTTTACCGAGCTTCTCAACCTCTATCTTGTCAACCTGACGGGCGAGGAAATCACGATGCCCACGATAGTAAGGCTCGAGACCCTGATGGGCGCGGCTGGCGGAATGGTCCACCCCGCAATCAAGGAGATTTACGAGGCAATGAGCGAGCTTGACACCGCGGACGTAAGGCTTGACGGTATTACAAAGCTTTTGCAGTATCCCGAATATTCGGATATGACGAAATTCCGCGGACTTCTCGGCGCTCTTGAGGAAAAGGACGTCCTCGTTGACGTAATATCCTCCCACTCGGGTGACAGCGACGGTATACACGTCTATATCGGCAAGGAGGGCGACGGCGACGTTATGTCCGACACCGCGATGATTTTCAAAAACATCACCGTCGGCACGAGCCAAATCGCAATCGGAGTTATCGGACCGAAGCGAATGAATTACTCAAAGGTTATAGAAATGATAGCACGACTCTCGGAGGACCTTGACAGGATGCTTGCATCCGACATCGGGGCACTTCCGCCGGGAGAATAAGAAAGGCAGACAAATGAAAGACACAAATCAAAACGAAGCAGTAAACGAAACGGTTAACGAAGCAGCCGAAACGGGCGAGGCAGTCACCGAGCTTGAGGCTCTTGCGGCAGAGCTTGCGGCAGCAAGGGCTGAAATCGAAAGGCTTAAGGCAGAGGCAAAGGAAAAGGACGACAAGTATCTTCGCCTCGCGGCAGAGTATGACAACTTCAGAAGGCGCTCGCGAGAGGAAAAGGAGGCGACCTACAACAACGCGCTTGCGGATGCGGTCACCGAAATCCTCCCGATTATCGATAACCTTGAAAGGGCGGCGGCATTCACCGACGGTGAAAAGGTGCGCGACGGACTCGTAATGATTGCGGGCACGGTCGGCGGCGTCCTTGAAAAGCTCGGAGTCGAGGCATTCGGCACGGCGGGCGAAAAATTTGACCCCAACATTCACAACGCGGTATTTCACGAGGAGGACGACTCCGACCGCGAGGACGAAATTACCGAGGTATTCCAAAAGGGATACAAAAAGGGCAATCGCATAATCCGCTTTGCATTGGTAAAGACGGTTAACTGATTTTGACAATAATTGTTTACAATATATTGTATAAAGACACACCCGTGTCAAATTAAATTTGTTTATAAAAAATTATATACCCAAAAAGGAGAAAATTAAAATGGGAAAAATTATCGGTATTGATTTAGGTACTACCAACTCTTGCGTAGCAGTATTCGAGGGCGGCGAGCCGGTTGTTATAACCAACCCCGAGGGTGCGAGAACAACCCCCTCCGTCGTAGCATTTTCAAAGCAGGGCGAGCGCCT
>JAZSHN010000033.1:0-4469 GCA_045533315.1 Eubacteriales bacterium
CGGACTTCCCGAAATGAAAGACTTTTTTGCCGACGTTTACGGCATAGACAAAAACGATATCGTTGTCGGCGGTAATTCCTCGCTTCAACTTATGTATACAGTTTTATCCACGGCGATGCTTGCGGGACTATGCAATTCTCCGCGCCCCTGGTGTCTTGAAGAAAACCGAAAGTGGCTTTGCATTACTCCGGGATATGACCGTCACTTCAGAATTACCGAAAAATTCGGCTTCGACCTTATTGGTGTTCCTATGATAAACGGACAGCCCGATATGGATAAAATTGAGGAGCTTGTCAAGGACCCGAGTGTAAAGGGAATCTGGTGCGTACCAAAATACTCCAATCCTACGGGAACTACGTATACCGACGAGGTCGTGACGCGAATTGCATCAATGAAGTGCGCCGCTCCTGATTTTCTCGTTATGTGGGATAACGCATATGCTGTTCACGATTTTGATAATGCCTCCGACTCCTTGCTTGATATATTCTGCGAGGCGGAAAAGTACGGAAACAAGAACAGAATAGTTTACTTCGGTTCAACCTCCAAAATCACCTTCCCGGGCGGCGGAGTTGCGTTTTTTGCCGCTGACGAAAAGCAACGCACCCATTTGCTTGATTATCTTGGCGCGGAAACGATTGGCTTTGACAAGCTTAATCAGCTCCGTCACTTGAGATATTTTGGAAATGCGGACACTTTGCGTAAGCATATGCACAGCCTTGGCACTCTTATAAGAAAGAAATTTCAAATTGTCCTTGAGGAGCTTTCCTTGCTGGAGGGTCTCGGCATAGCGAGCTGGACAAAGCCAAACGGCGGATATTTTCTTTCTCTTGACGTCCTTGACGGAACTGCAAAAAGAGTTTTCGAGCTTATGAAGGGGGCGGGTGTTGTTCTCACCGCTGTCGGTGCGACGCACCCATACGGCATTGACCCGCATGATAAAAACCTTCGCATTGCGCCAACCTTCCCGTCGGACGAGGAGCTTCGCCTTGCAACAAAAATACTTGCGGTTTCGGTACAAATCGCAGCACTTGAAAAAATAGGTTGAAAAAACAGGCTATCTGTGCGATAGCCTGTTTTTCTATTCAACCGTGCGAAAGCCTTTGCCCATAATTTCGCTGGTTTTTGTAATTATAATAAAGGAATCGGGGTCGATTTGCTTAATTTTCAAGCGAAGACGCAATGCCTCGCTTCTTTTGCAAACGGTTATGATTACCTCCTTGGCTTCTCCCGTGTAAACGCCCTCTGCCTTATACATCGTTGCCCCGTGCTTAAGCTCGTTAACTATGTAATCGTCGATTTCCTTTGCTTTCGTTGTGACAATGGTAAATGCCTTGCACATATTCATCGAGTCGAGAATATCGTCCATAACAAATATTTTTGCAAAAAGTCCGAGCATTGAATAAAGTCCGACCTTGATATCCCCATACACAAAGAACGTTGATGCGGCAATCACAAAATCGGTTATCAGCAGCGCGGTAGATACGTTTAGCGGTGTGTATTTTTTTAAAATCAAAGCCACAATATCGGTACCGCCCGAGGAGGCGTTGTTCCTGAACAAAAGCGCCGAGCCAATGCCTGTAAGCAATATAGCGTATATAAGCTCAAGCAGCGGCGAATCCGTAAGCGGAGCATTAAGAGGGATAAGGGTTTCAAAAAGAAAATTTTCAAGCGAAAACACCAAAGAGCAATATATAGTCATAAAGCCACAGCGCTTTCCGAGAAAAATAACTCCGAGAATGAGCAAAATAACGTTAATTATCATAACGTAAAGCGATTGCGTGATATTAAATCTTGCGCTAAAGGGAAGCTGTGCGAGTATAATTCCCATACCACTCACCCCACCCGTAGCAAATCCGTTCGGAGCCTTAAAAAAGTAAATTCCAACCGCCATCATAAGCAGTCCGAAATTTATCAGAATGAATTTGCGAATAGAATGAGAGCCGTTTTTGCTTTTCATAAGCACCTCTTAAAAAATATGTCAAAAACAATTATAAACATATTTTTTCAATTGTCAACAGTTTATAATAATTTACACGCTGTTAATTGACAAAATTAATAAAAAATGTTAAAATATCAATAATAATTGATACAAGCAAAGATTTCTTCAAAAAAACGGAGAGCGTATGACATTTGAACAGGCAAAGGCGAGGGTGGATTATCTTCGCGAGGAAATAATTAAAAATTCAAAGCTTTATTATGAACAGGATGCCCCCGTCATATCCGATTATGAATACGATATGATGTTCCGAGAGCTAACCGAGCTTGAGGAGGAGTTTCCGCAGCTTGATTCTCCCACATCACCCACAAAACGGGTGGGTGGAAAGGCTCTTGATAAATTTGAAAAGTTCACGCACAGCGTCCAAATGGGAAGCCTTACCGACGTTTTTTCGATGGACGAGCTTTCGGACTTTATCAAAAAAACAAATACGGTTCTCGGTAAAGATACCGAATATACGGTAGAGCCGAAGATCGACGGACTTTCCGTATCACTTATCTACCGCGACGGAAAATTTGTTCAGGGAGCAACACGCGGTGATGGCTTCGTTGGCGAGGACGTTACCGAAAACCTCCGTACAATCAAATCGATTCCGCTTGAGCTTAACGAGCCGATACCGTATCTTAACGTCCGCGGAGAGGTCTATATGCCGCGCACGGTTTTTGAACTGCTTAACGAAATAAGAGCCGAGGAAGGGCAGCCGCTGTTTGCTAACCCAAGAAACGCTGCGGCGGGCTCATTGCGACAGCTTGACCCTAAAATTGCAGCATCAAGACGTCTTGCAATCTTTGTATTTAATCTACAGGAGGGGAGCCTGTATTTGGACGGACGGGAATGTAAAACTCACGCCGAATCACTTGAAAGGCTTGCCGAGCTTGGCTTTACCGTTTTGCCCGAATGGAAGCTTCTTTCTTCCATAGACACAATTGCACAGCAGGTGGAATATCTCGGTGACAAGCGCCCCGAGCTTTCCTTTGATATGGACGGTGCCGTTATTAAGGTAAACAATCTTGCCGAAAGAAAAATCATGGGCGAGGGAACAAGCACGCCAAAATGGGCGGTTGCGTATAAATATCCACCCGAGGAAAAAAGGACAAAGCTTTTGAGCATTGATATCCAGGTCGGAAGAACGGGAGTCCTTACACCCGCGGCAAATCTCGAGCCTGTACGTCTTGCGGGGACGGTTGTTTCCCGCGCAACCTTGCATAATATAAATTTCATCACCGAAAAGGATATAAGAATCGGCGACACGGTTATAGTCAGAAAAGCCGGCGAAATAATTCCCGAAATTCTTGAAAGCGTAAAATCCGAGCGTGACGGCAGCGAGCTTCCGTTTGCTATGCCGGAGGTATGTCCCTCCTGTGGCGAAAGAGTGGTGCGCGACGAATGCGGCGAAGGTGCGGCGGTGAGATGCATTAACGCGGCTTGTCCCGCCCAAAATGCGCGCGGCATTGTTCATTTTGCCTCAAAGGGGGCAATGAATATCGACGGTCTCGGACCGCAGGTTGTGGAGCTTCTTCTTGCTAACGGTAAAGTTCGTAATATCGCGGATTTGTACACCCTTGAGGTTGGAGATATCGAATGCCTTGACAGAATGGGGCGGAAAAGCGCGGAAAATCTTATAGCCGCTATAACCGAATCAAAGGGCAGGGGACTTGAACGACTTCTGTTTGCCCTTGGAATAAGACAGGTCGGAGAGGTTGCTGCGGAGAATATTGCCGCGCGCCTTCGCACTCTTGAGGCATGTATGACCGCGGATTTTGATACCTATGCCGCAATTGACGATATCGGTGATATTACGGCAACCACTATTGTCGAATTCTTCGCAAACGAGAAAAATTCGGAGCTTTGCCGCCGTTTAATGGAGCTTGGGCTTAATACGGAGGCGGTTGCTGATGCAAAAGCGGACAAATTCAACGGCTTAACCTTTGTTTTGACGGGGACTCTGCCTACTATGACGAGGGATGAAGCATCTGCACTCATAAAAGCAAACGGAGGAAAGGTTTCCTCAAGCGTATCAAAAAAGACCTCTTACGTGGTTGCGGGTGAGGAAGCGGGCTCAAAGCTTACAAAGGCAAAGGAGCTTGGTGTCACCGTGATTGACGAGGCGCAGCTTCTCAATATGATAAATAATTAAAAAAGAAGCCTCACAAGCGTGGGGCTTCTAATCTTTTAACGGGCATTGTATAGAAATTATTTCTTTAGTGATGGGGTGGGGAAATTCAATCGTTTTACAATGCAGACGATAGGTTTGGCTTTCTATTCGCTCTCCGTACAAAAAATCACCGACAAGAGGGTGTCCTATATGTGCCATATGCACTCTCAATTGATGCGTTCTTCCCGTAACTGCAATAAGCTCTACCGTTGCGTTTCCGTTGCTATCTGCATGTAAAACCTTATATTTAGTTATTGCGGCTTTACCGTCCTCTCTTACAACACGCTTAATGCTCCCATCGGATTCTCTGGCAATGGG
>JAZSHN010000190.1:0-5555 GCA_045533315.1 Eubacteriales bacterium
ACCTCGGGAGAACCGGTATCTCTCTCATTGATCTTGTACTCGTTAATGAGGGCGGTCTTTGTTTCCTTTGAAATCATTTTCTTCACCTTTCTTAATATTAGTACCACAAAACGAGCGACGTGCGGGTGAAATGCGAAAGCCACGCAAGGTATTAAACGCAAACGGAGCAATGCCTGACACGCTACCCGATTATAGGCCGTTGGTTATTATATCACATTTTTTTTGGTTTGTAAAGTGTTTTTCAAAAAAAGATTGTTTTTATTTAATATAATGTAGAAATCAATTACACGTCCTTGCCGTTTTGGGCAATTTAACGGCGAAATCAGCCCTCAAGCTCGGAAAAGTGAATTGCCTTTGGCAGATTCCATTTAAAGATGCTTGCAAGCACGCGGATAACAAAAACCGCAAGAATTCCGACGACGGTGCTTATCACTATACCGACCTCGCTGTGCGCGAACACATAGACGCGAAGGCAGTAGTAGAGCGCAGCGCCCACAAGGCAGGCAAGAGCATATATATGCTTTCTGAAAACGTTGGGAACACGGTCAAGAAAGAGATCGCGCACAACACCGCCGCCCACCGAGGCTATCATACCCATCATAATAGCGAGAAAGGGACCCTTTTCGGGGCAAACGTCAAGGCAGATATTGACACTCGTAACCGTAAATGCGCCAAGACCGATTGCATCGACAAAGTTGTTGAAGAAATTGATTTTCTCCTCCTCCTTTACATACCACCTTTTAAATGCGGATGCAAGAACAAAAACAATGATAGAGGTGAGAACCCCGACAAGCACGTAAAGGTGCATCGAAACGAAGAACGCAGGGGTTTGCCCAAGAATCAGGTCGCGAAAAACGCCTCCGCCAAAGGTGGTGGTAAGGGCAAGAAGTATGACGCCCATAAGATCCATTTCCTTGTCAATAGCGACGATAGAGCCCGATGTACAAAAGGAAACAACACCGATAATTTCAATGATTTGTATGACGGTATCAAGCATAAGCGCGCCCCCGTGTTAAATTTTCTCTAGAAGGAGAGCAAGCGCCCTGCCCCTGTGGGAGATTGCATTTTTCTCCTCGTCGGTCATTTCGGCAACGGTGCGACTCTCCCCGTCGGCAATAAAAATCGGGTCGTAGCCAAAGCCGCGCTCTCCCCTTGCGTCCGGGGTGATTGTCCCGTACATATAGCCCTCCGCGGTGACGGTCCTGCCGTCGGGATAGACAAGAGCCATAGCGCAGGTATAATGTGCGCCCTTGTCCTCCTTATCCGCGAGGAGCTTTAAAAGCAGGGCGTTATTATCGGCATCGTTGCCGTGTCCTCCCGAAAAGCGTGCGCTGTAAATTCCAGGTCTGTCACCGAGGGCGTGGGCGGTAATTCCGCTGTCGTCGGCAAGTGCGGCGCAGCCGGAGATTTCGGCAATCTCGCGCGCTTTTTTTAGCGCGTTTTCCATAAAAGTGTTGCCGTCCTCCACGGTTTCGTGGTCAACCCCCGCCTCGCGAAGCGACAGTATTTCCTCAAAGCGCGCGCCGAGTATGTTTTTTATCTCGTAAATCTTGTGCTTGTTGTTCGATGCAATGATGAGCTTCATATAATCCTCTGTAAACTTTTATTTACATTACAGTTCAAAAACCGTGACACGGGTCACGGCTTTTGACATTTTTGCCTTTTAGAAAAGTCCGACTATTTTTCCGTTCTCGGTGACGTCGATGCGCTCTGCGGCGGGGGACTTCGGAAGTCCCGGCATAGTCATAATATCACCCGTAAGCACTACGATAAAGCCTGCGCCCGCGGAGATTTTAACGTTCTTTACGGTTACGGTAAAGC
This sequence comes from Eubacteriales bacterium, assembly GCA_045533315.1. Classification (GTDB taxonomy): domain Bacteria; phylum Bacillota; class Clostridia; order Oscillospirales; family CAG-272; genus UBA1740. The sequence goes on from JAZSHN010000190.1 coordinate 1,822, forward strand.
CGCTTGGCGCACCGAGCTTCGTAGGGTCGTCGGAGAAGGAATACTGTGTTTTTGCCATACAAACAGGCAGCTTGTCATAGCCGAGCGCTGTGAGTGCGGCAATCTGCTTTTTAGCAGCGGGAAGGACGGTTATACCGTCGCCACCGTAAACCTTTTTTACTATATTTTCGATTTTTTCCACGATGCTTCCGTCAAGCTCGTAGGAGTAGGTAAAGTCGCCCTTTTCCTCCTCGCAAAGTCTTACGACCTCTCGTGCGAGGGCTTCTCCGCCCTTTCCGCCCTCCGCCCAAACGGTTGAGAGGACGACGTTTACGCCGAGCTTTTTGCACTCGTCGATAATAAAGTTGATTTCCGCATCGGTATCGGTCGGAAAGCGGTTGACCGCGACAACCGAGGGAAGCCTATACACGTTTTTGATGTTTGAAACGTGGCGAAGGAGGTTGGGTATTCCCTTTTCAAGCGCATCGAGATTTTCCTCTCCGAGTGCGGTTTTGGGAAGTCCGCCGTGCATTTTAAGAGCGCGCACCGTTGCGACGATTACCACCGCAGAGGGAGTGAGCCCCGCCATACGGCACTTTATATCAAGGAATTTCTCCGCGCCGAGGTCGGCACCGAAGCCCGCCTCCGTGATAGCGTAGTCAGCCATTTTCATTGCGGTGCGGGTTGCAATAACCGAGTTACATCCGTGTGCGATATTCGCAAACGGACCGCCGTGTACGAATGCGGGCGTTCCCTCCAAGGTCTGGACAAGATTTGGCTTTAGCGCATCCTTTAAAAGCGCGCACATTGCGCCCTCCGCCTTAAGGTCTCCCGCGGTGACGGGTCTTTCGTCGTAGGTATAGCCCACGATAATGCGAGCAAGACGTGCCTTTAGGTCGGAAAGAGAGGAGGCAAGGCATAGCACCGCCATAATCTCGGAGGCAACGGTAATGTCAAAGCCGTCCTCGCGCGGCACACCGTTGACACGTCCGCCAAGACCGTCGGTAACGTAGCGCAGCTGTCTGTCGTTCATATCAACGCAGCGCTTCCAGGTTATACGTCGGGGGTCGATGTTAAGCGAATTACCCTGGTAAATATGATTGTCGAGCATCGCGGCGAGAAGGTTGTTTGCCGCGCCGATTGCGTGAAAGTCACCCGTAAAGTGGAGGTTTATGTCCTCCATCGGTATAACCTGTGCCCAGCCACCGCCAGCGGCACCGCCCTTTACACCGAAAACGGGTCCGAGCGACGGCTCGCGAAGGGCGACAGCAACGCTCTTTCCAATGCGCTTTAATCCGTCGGCAAGACCGATTGTGGTGGTGGTTTTACCCTCTCCCGCAGGGGTGGGGGTGATAGCGGTAACAAGCACAAGCCTTCCGTCTTTTTTATCCGCAGAATCGGTCAAAAGCGAAAGGTCAAGCTTTGCCTTGTTGCTTCCGTAAAGCTCGATGTATTTTTCGTCGACGCCCGCCTCGCGTGCAATTTCAAGAATGTGGCGGGGTTTTACCGACTGTGCTATTTCAATATCGGTCATCATAGGTGATACTCCTTTTCGCATACGCGTATATTTTTACAAAATGATTATACAACAAGCGTTTTCGTTTGTCAATCAAGTTTTGAAATATTGATAAATACGAAAAATTATTAACCGCGATTTCCCAACAAAGGGAGCGCGTTTTCGCAGGAGCAAAGCAAGAAGAAAAGCCGCCCGCGTTGAAACGCGGGCGGATGAGTTTACGTTAAAAGAGTTATAAGTATTTTCCCAATTACTAACATTGCTATCAATTCAATTATATTGATGCCCACGGCAAGCTTTTTTCTTCTTTCCGCCTTTTGAATCTCCTCCAAAGACGGTGATGCGGGAATTTCCCACGGCATAGGTGTGGAAATTTCAATATCAAGTCCTCCCACCCCCATGTTCTCAACAGGCTCACCGCAAGGAAAATGGATAAATAGGGGTGAAAGATACTCTCCGATTTCTTTGCGACGAAGATGTTTTTTGTACGATATTTGTATAACAAGGAACGCAATTAACAAAAACAACGTTGATAAGCAAATTAACGAAAGCACCAATTCACCCATATATCTGTTTGGTGAAGTGAACCAGCTATACAGAAACACAACGCCGAAGACAAACGTCAAAAGTATGGGCGCTGTAACAAATGTATCGCTCCAATATATGAACTCTTTTAACCTATCGCTTTTGGGAGTGTTATTTTTCGCACCAAACGCGTAAGTCAATGCAGTAGTGTCATCCGCGATTCTTCTATCCTTGTCTTCGAGTATGTAAGATGCAAGAAGGTCGTAGTCATGCATAGTATTTTTCTTGCTGCTGTACTGATATTCTCCAACGATTTCGCACCCAAAGGGAGCAAGGTTGAACACCGCAATTTTCTTAAGTTGCCTTGCGATGGGTCTTCCAATGTAGATAATGTGAAAAAACCATGCAACAATTGTATAAAGAACGTACATTTCCAATCCGCCGAAAATCAGCCAAAACGTATTCAAAAACGGGTGAGAGGAAAATTTAATTGCCACTTTCTTACCCGCAGGTGCAAAAACAAGCGGAATAAACTTAAAATGCTGAATACCGAAGGGAATACCAAGTATCGAAAGAAAGCAGACTATACCCGTAATCCCGCTTGAAATTGCAGAGGTGAGTCCAACGCTCAAAACCCAAAACACATTGAATACGAGGTTGAGCACCTTTTTTACCTCGTGCTCATTTTCCGCCCTTCTCGCAACATACTCGCCCTCACTCACAAGCTCGCTACCATAGGGAGCAAGGTAATAGAGCGCGACACGGCGCAATCTTCGCCCAAGAGGAATGCCAAGAATTGTAATTGTAAGAACGATAGAGAAAGCGTAATAAAAGACAAAAAGCTCCAAACCGCCAAAAAGAAGCCACAGGATGTTCAGCGCGGGGTGCTTCGAAAATCGCAGAATCACCCTCTTTTCAATTGGGGAAAACACCACAGGGATAAACTCAAAATGACGAATTCCAAATGGTATACCGATCAAGGTCGCGCAATAAGCTATGCCAGCGCCCACACTCGTTAGGAACGCGAGTATTCCAACAACAGCCACCCAAAATATCCAAAAAAGAATCTTCGTAAACTTTGACACAGAATTTCCTCCACTCTATTTTTTAACCCATTATAGCACCGTTTGGTGTTAAAGTCAATAGTTCTACCCGAAGTTGTGATAGTATTTTCTTGATTTTTCAGGCACTTTGCAAAAGGAGGAGCAAAATGTTTTTTTACAGACGTTTAAGGGACCTGCGCGAGGATAATGACAAAAATCAGTCGGTGATTGCCGAATATCTCGGTATCGCGCAAACCCAATACAGCAGATACGAGCGCGGAGAAAGAGAGCTTCCGCTTCACCACGCAATAGCTCTCGCAAGATATTACGAGGTCAGCCTTGATTATTTGGTTGGGCTTTCGGACAATCCGAACGGGTAAAGATAAAAAGGCATTTTTGCCTGTTTTTCGGCACAAAAAAAGTTTTTGAGAAAAGTTAAAAAAACTCTTGACAAAGAGGGGGAAACATTATATAATATCTTGTACGATTTTGGAAGTCGGAGGCCCAAGCGGTCTTAGGAAGACAAAGCAAGTTGTTCACCTCCTTGGCTCACAGAACAACATGGCTACGATCCGACTTTGTTTTTCGGCACAAAAAAAGTTTTTGAGAAAAGTTAAAAAAACTCTTGACAAAGAGGGGGAAACATTATATAATATCTTGTACGATTTTGG
>JAZSHN010000067.1:0-4490 GCA_045533315.1 Eubacteriales bacterium
CCCAACCCCAAGGCTCGATGCAGAGGGAAAGCAGATTATTGCCATCGACACACGGAAAATTTCCGAAACAAAGGGCAAGCTTAAAAAGCTTAACAGAGAGCATATTTCCCTGACAAAAAGCATTGCCCACTTTGAAGCCGACTCCACCGCCGCACAGGCGAAAATCGATGCGTTGACCGCACCGAGTGTCCCCGTTAAAAACGCGGAGGAAAAGCTTGAGGCTGCAAAAATCGCAAAGGAGCGCGCGGAAAAGGATATCGCCTACTACACCGAAAAAATGGCGCTTCTTGAAAAGCGTATCGACGATACAAAACGGGATTTGGAATACTACGAGTCAACCCCCGTTCCCCTCTTTAACTACGTCCATATGACAAAGGAGGAGATAGACGAAAAGGTACAGTGGGCGGCTGAAATTCTCGGCATAGAGGAGCTGCTTGATTCCCGCCCCGCGGAAATGTCGGGCGGTCAGCGTCAGCGTATTGCCCTCGGACGTGCGATGGTGCGCGGACCAAAGGTGTTCCTGCTTGACGAGCCTCTTTCCAACCTCGATGCAAAGCTGCGAACCGCAATGAGAGCCGAAATTGTAAAGCTCCATAACCAGCTTAAAACCACCTTTATCTACGTAACGCACGACCAGATAGAGGCTATGACAATGGGTACACGCATCGTCGTTATGAAGCGCGGAGTTATTCAGCAGATTGACACTCCCACAAACCTCTTTGACTACCCCGAAAATAAATTCGTGGCGGGCTTCATCGGCACACCGCAGATGAACTTCTTCGACGTGGAGATAAAGCGCGAGGGCGATAAGCTTTCGGTTACCTTCGAGGACGGTCAGACCACAAGCCTCGACCTCGCAAGCCTCCGTACAATAGAGGAAGGCTACCTTGACGGAAAGCCACACAGCGTTTGCCTCGGTGCAAGAAGCGAAAACATCAGGGTGACGGAGGACGGCATCAAAACCACTCTCTCCATTAAAGAGGTTTTGGGCAACACCACACAGCTGTTCGTCCGTCTTGGCGAAAAGGGAAGCGACGTTATCGTAAGCGTGCCCGAAAGAAACGCACTTCTCCCGGGCGACACGGTACATATTAAATTTAATGAAGGCTTCGTCCACCTTTTTGACAAGGAAACCGAGCTTTCGATTATGACGAGGGAGTACGGAAATAAATAAGATATGAAGAAATGGTTCAGATTTTTCTGTCTTGGCTTCTTCTCGGATAAAATATCTGGGGAGGGGGCAAGGCGCGGATATACGAACGTTTTTCTCGCTCTGCTTCTTGCGTTTGGGTTTATCTTTGCGGCATTCGTCGGCGCGGATATGCTCCCGTTTTCAGCACGCTATTCAAATGCGCCCGATTTTCGTGCAACCGCATACGCGGTGCTTGCCAATCCCGAGCCTGATAAGCGGATTGATGTGAAAATAGAGGACGGCAGCCTGATGGCGGCAAAAAGCGGCGGCGATTATACCGCAGGACCTCTTATAAACACCCTAAAGAGCGATACCGACAAAGCAAGCTATTCGGTAAACGGCTACAACGTGGTGCTTGATACCCGTCCCGCCGACTCTCTTGCGGAGGTGGAGGCATATTGCCTCTCCAACGACGGAAAGGAGCTTCGCATTTCCTACGAGGAATATCTCGCCTTAAGCGAGGTGGCACGGCTTAACTTTGACTTCAAGCTTAAATACACGGGCGGGGAGCTTTTCCTGACCGACGGTGCGGTCGAAGCATACAGGACCTACCTTGACGGCTTGGGCGGTGAAATCGCGGCAAAGGCAGAAAGGCTTGCCGCCGAGCTTTCCGACGGTAAGCTCACAAAAACCGAGTATAACCGCGAAATATACAAACTATACTTTACAAATTACTACCCCGCGATAACAAATTACGAAAGCTCGTCGGCGGTGCCGCTTCTTCGCAATTACTATTATCACGAATATATAAGTCGCGGCGCGGAGAATTATCTTTTCATCTTTGACGACTATATGACAGGCTCGTTTGAAACAGATGGGGGAGTGCAAATGTCCTTCTTCGGCTTCTGGGGCGGACGGGAATACGCTGCCATAGCTCCCGACGGCGCAACGCAAGCGGAGGCGGAGGCATCGGTAGATAAATTTATCAAAAAATCCTTTATGGCGGGGGGCGTGTTAAATTTATACGCCCACGCAATGAACGTTGTTACGCTCATTCCCTTCATTGCGCTTATGCCAATGGTGGTTACTCTTTTGGCATATTCGATATTGAAGCTGCGAGGAATTGACAGCATCACAACACTTGGCGGTGCGTTTAAGATTATCGGCTCGTATATATGGTTTTCGGGTCTTGTCGCCGCCGTTCTTACCGTGATAATCTCATTCATCGTAAAGCCGGGCGCACTCACGGTGCTGCCGACCGTGCTGTTCTTCGTTACCTTGGCAATAAGAGCAGTTATATTTACCGTTAACGAGGGCAGAGCGTATTTTGAAAAGCTGAAACAGCAGGAAAGTTCACAAACGGAGGCTTAAGTTGTTACTTTGCATTGGTGAAATCCTCGCCGATATGATAGGCGAGGAGAAAAACGGAATTACTACTTATGAAAGAAAGGCGGGCGGCGCACCCTTCAACGTTGCCTGTGCATTAAAAAAATTCGGTGCAGCCGTCAAATTTGTCGGAAGCGTCGGCGACGACCTGATTGGCAATTTCCTTATAAAGTACGCGTCCGACCTTGGAATGGACACTTCCTATATTTATAAGGATAGCGAGCGTAATACAACGCTTGCATTCGTGGAGCTTAACTCGGAGGGCGAGCGCTCCTTCTGCTTCTATCGCAAGGGCACTGCCGATTATTATATTCCCGACGTGTCCGACGAGCTTATAAAGGCTGCCAACACGGTGTGCATCGGCTCGCTTATGCTTTCCGAGCCGCGATGCGTTGAATATGCGCTCGATATAGCAAAGCGCGCACACTCGCTTGGCAAAACGGTTGCCTTTGACGTCAACTACCGCACCGATATTTTCAGGGATACCGAAAGCGCCGTAAAAACCTATAAAAGGATTTTGGCTGTCGCGGATATCGTCAAATTTTCAGAGGACGAGGTCGAAACCTTTACCGCGGAATACGTAAGCACCCTTACCGACAAGCTCGTTCTTATAACCCTCGGCAAGGATGGAAGCGAGTGGAGATACGCGGGCAAGAGCCGTAAAATCCCCACCATCACCGTAAAGTCTGTCGATACCACGGGTGCGGGCGACGCCTTCTTCGCGGGCGCGCTCTCGGTTCTTGACAAAAACGCGGGAAAGCCCTTGACCGAGCAGGTGCTGTGCGAAGCCTTGAGATTTGGAAACGTTGCGGGTGCTCTTAACACCACGGGACGCGGCGCGATAGATAATTTGCCCGATTTAAATACTGTTAATAAATATCTCACCGAATAATGATGGAGGAGAATAATGAATAATTGGTCTAAAGTTTTAAGCCTTGTATTGGTTGTTGCATTGAGCCTTTCGCTCGTTGCCTGCAGCTTTGCTCGCGTACCCGCGAATGAAGCGGAGGACGAAAAAAACGCCTTCAGCTTTTTTGAAACAACCAAAACCGACACTATTGGCGAGGAGGTCAGACTCGAGAGCGAGGTGGACAGCTTCACCGTTTCCCCCGTCGTATACGGCGCGGAGGATAAATTCGTCTACACCGCCACCGTTTCCTTTGAAAGGGGTGTGGCTGCGGGTCTTGCCTTCGGCGTGGAGGATGGCTCTCACTATTGGGTATTCAACGTAGACAGAGAGGCTAACCTTGTAAAGCTTCTTTACTTTACCGTTTTGGACGGAAAAACCGCGGCGGTAGAGCTTCTTACCGACTATTTTATCGGTAACGACAAAATGACCGACAGCGAAAGACGTCTTGTCGGCTCAAGGGTTGCGGGTATAGAAAAGGTCCAGCTCAAGGTCGTCATCACTCCCGAGGAGGACGGAGCTTACGCTGAATTCTACGCCGACAACATTCGCCGCTTCGGTATCGATAATACTATTGAGCTTAACAGCCTTGAGTTGCTTCCGGAGGGGGTATCCTACGGCGGCGGTAACATCGGCTTTAACTGCTTTAATTCAAAGGTAAGCTTTGCCGACATCTACTACGGAAAGAGCGACTATTCCTATTATACCGAGCTTTACCGTAATCAGTATCATTTTTCACAGTACGCGCATTGGAACAACGACCCCAACGGTCTTGTATATTACGACGGCTACTATCATTTGTTCTATCAGCATCATCCCTACAATAATTATTGGGGCGATATGTATTGGGGACACGCAAGAAGCCGTGACCTTGCTCATTGCGAGCTTCTTCCCATCTGTCTGTTCCCTGATGCAGATTGGGGCGATCGTGCAAACGGCTATATGTGGTCCGGCTCTGCTTACGAATACAGAGTGGGCGACAGCGCAGATATAGACGCGCTTAACTGGTTCCCGAACGGAGAGGGCAACGGCATAATCGCATTAAGTCGGATCGTAGCCATGTCG
>JAZSHN010000151.1:0-3971 GCA_045533315.1 Eubacteriales bacterium
GTGTGTAGCAGAAGCCCCAGATACGTGGGTGGGAAAGTAGGATGTCTGTGCGTCCATCCAGTCTTGCAAAATACTCCTGCTCACTCTTGACGCTTGCGCCATAGCCCCAGCCGCTTTCGTCATTTTCCACAACCCAGGCAATTCCGCCGTATTCGCTTACGAATATGGGTAGCTCCACGAAATAGGTTTGAATCCCGTTTGTTCGGTAATATTGATCCTTTACAATTCCCTTTTCCGTTTCATCAAAGATTAGCGCGAATTTTTCGGGATTTTGCTCGTAATCGTGATAATCGTTAGAATCGGTTTTGCGAGTCTGGAGCGAGCCGCTGTTTGTTACAACGGGACGAGTTGTATCAATTGCGCGTGTTACATCATATATTTTGTCAATAAATTCGTTACATTGCGGTCGTCCGTCGATATCCCATGTTTCGTTAAAGGGACACCATCCGATAATTGACGGGTGTGAAAAGTCGCGCTCAATTTCCTCCAGCCATTCCGGGAGAAAGTGGTAAATAGCATCGGGGCTCGTATAATCAAGTCCCCAGCAGGGCGTTTCGCCAAAAAGCATATAACCAAGTCTGTCAGCATGATATAGGAATCGCGGCTCAAACACCTTTTGATGAAGGCGCGCACCGTTGAAGCCACAACGCATAGATGCAGTAATGTCGTAAACGAGTGCATTATCAGACGGAGCAGTGTAAATACCGTCGGGGTAAAAGCCCTGGTCAAGGACAAATCTTCCGAAAACGGTTTTTCCATTAAGCATTAAGCCACCGTCAAGTGTCAAGCAAACCTCGCGAAGTCCGAAATAGCCGCGCAAAACGTCGCACGCCCCCGCATCCTTCAATTCAAAGACGAGGTCATAGAGCCTTCCGTTGCCAAGCTCCCAAAGATGCTCCTCCGAAAGCTTGATGTAAACATTTGTTGACAAAGAGCTTATCTTTGTTACCGATTCCCCCATAGGGTTGTTATTATAAAATACGCTTACCTTTAAACTTTTGCCTATAGATTTTTCGGAAAGCACGACATTCAAGGACAAGGAGCAATCATCAACCGATGGGTATGCGCGATAGGAAACAACGTGAGCCGAGGAAACCGCCTCCAGCCAAACCGATTGCCATATTCCCGTGGTGCGAGTGTAAAAGCAACCGTACGATTCGGGCTTTGTGCTTTGCTTTCCCGTTTGCTGCCACGGAGAGCGAGTATCGTCAACCGCACATACGGTGAGATAATTACCCTCATCATTTAAATATTCGGTTATGTCAAAGGAAAAGGAGGTATAACCGCCGACATGCACGCCAACCTCGCGTCCGTTTACGTAGACGGTGGTTTCGTAGTCACAGGCATCAATATGCAGTATAATGCGTTTATCACTCCATTGCGTTGGAATTTCAATATCGCGTCTATACCATACCGAATTCATAAAATCGGTGTTTTTCACACCCGAAAGAGAGCTTTCGGGACAAAAGGGCACGATGATTTTACCGTCAAGAGAAGCTCTTTTGTAAAATTCCCTGTCCTTTCCGATGAGGTCGTTGTCTATTTCAAAATCCCACTCGCCGTTAAGAGAAAGCCACTCTTCCCTTTTTCTGTCGGGGCGCGGATGCTCGCATCTCGGTGTGTGCGTATTCATTATGGTTACATCCTTTCAATTAGAGCGAATTGTTAGGTGCTATAGCCTTATATCAGTTTATTTTATCCTTCATAAACTTGCACTCGGAGAAATCGACAACGTCCTTTCTGGGTCTGTACTGCCATTTTCCGTTGGTATAGTCGGGGATAAGCTGCGGTGCGCCGCCAAGAGCAATGGAATTCGCAGAGAGCGCAGTAATTGCCATCCAGGATGCGGCATCGTATACGTCGATTGGCATTTCCTTTCCATTCTTAACAGCATCAACGAAATAGCGCCACATTATGGGGTCCATTCCACCGTGACCGTTTTCCATATCGGTTTTGGAAAGACCGAGCCAAACGGGGTGGAGGTAATCCGCCTCGTATTCCTTTGCATTGTTAATAGCTTTAGCGGTGTTATCTGCCGCATCAAGTCCGCCGTGGGACATACCGTCAAGGTATACGGAGTTAGAGTCCATATAATACGAGCCCTTTGTTCCTCTTACCGTGAATTCGCGGCTGTAGGAGCGAGGGAGAGTGGTATCAAGCTTTAAAAGTATGGTTTCTCCGCCCGCGCAGGTGATTATCGTATGTACGATATCGCCCTGGTTAAAGCGTCTGCCCTCAAGGGTGGGGTCCTGTTCAACAAGCTCGGGATGATCCTTTATGTATCTTTCAAGACCGAAAGCCCCCGATGCAACCGAAACGAGAGAAACCATACGGTTACCGCGGTTGATGTCAAGAAGCTTTGCAATAGGTCCAAGCTCGTGAGTCGGGTAGTTTTCGCAATTGCGGTTGGTATAGTTGCGAAGGCGGTAGTGGCGAATGATATTTCCCCTGGAAATCTCGTCACGAAGATCGTGAGCATATGCACCCGCACAGTGAACAACCCTTCCGTACTTTCCGTCGCGGGCAATTGCGGTGGCAAGAAGCTCCTCGCGATTAAAGCAGCAGTTTTCCATCATCATAATCGGGACCTTCGTTTCCTCGTAGGTTTTGACGAGAAGGTCAAGCTCCTCGAGGCTATATGCTCCGCCAACCTCCATTGCGGTGATTTTACCGTGGCGCATTGCATCGATAGAAACCTTTACGTGGTCCTCCCATGAGCAAACAACGTAAACGGCGTCAACATCGTCGCGACGGAGGACATCCATATAATCAACAGAGCCAAAGGGCTCGACTCCCGTTTTTTCAAGCACGAGCTTTTTTGCAGCCTCTACCCTGTCCTCGTATAAGTCGCAAACCGCGGTAACAGCAATATCCTCGTTTTTTAGAAGCACAACCTCCATAACGTTTGAACCGCGAAGTCCGTATCCGATGACACCGACTCTGACCTTGTTTTCCATAATTAATCCTCGCTTTGTTTTATAAAATATTTTTGTTTTAAGTATAACAAAAGTGCGTATAGTTGTCAATCAAGCAATAGTAAATCAAACTATTTTACCAACAAAATACACTATTTTACAAGCTTGTTCGGAAGCTCTCTGCTTCTAAATTTCAGGGCTGAAATTCCAACCTTTGCACTGAAAAATTCCGAGAAATAGTTTTCGTTGTCAAATCCGACGGCATAGGCAATTTCCTTTACCGACATATTCGTTTCAAGAAGCAGCCTTTGGCTTTCGGTGAGGCGTTTCCCGAGTATATACTGCTTTGGACTTATATTAAAAACCCTCTTGAAGTAATTTGAAAAATACATTTTGCTCATGCTCATAAGCTCCGCAAGATAAGAAAGCGAAATGTTTTCCGCAAAATGCCCGTTGATATAACGAAGCACAGGCTCAAATTTTGTAACCACCCCGCTTTCAAGCGACATTTCGCGGGCAAAGTCCGCCATTATCAAATTCATTGCTCCCTGCACCCTCATACGTGCGGCATAAGAGCCGTCGCGGTAATAATTCAGTACCGTTTTGAAAAGAAGCTCGCTTTCGGGTGAGGCGTTTACCGAAAATCTATCTGTTACATAGCGGTACATTTCAAAAAGCGGAGAATCAACCTGGAAGTGTATAAAGTATTTCTCCATTTTACCGTCAATGTAGCTGTTCGCGACCGAATAAGCGGGGATAAAATAGACACGCCCCGGAATGAGCCTTATTTCCCTGTCCAAAAGGCGGAGTGTTGCCTCCCCCGACGTTAAAAGATAAAGACGGTGATACTGTATTTGAAAATGGCGGCTATCCCACACGACGTCATTCCATTCCCTTCCGACCTCGCGCCATTCGGCGTATGCAACCGAATATGTATTATTTGAATAAGTTACTTCTCCCATAAAAGCTCCAAATGTAGATTTTGTTAAGAAAAATGTTTGTTTCGTATATTGATTTCATTATATAACTTATTTAAGTCGGATCGTAGCCATGTCG
>JAZSHN010000005.1:0-11511 GCA_045533315.1 Eubacteriales bacterium
CGGTTAAGTTCCTTCCCAATGACAACGGTGAATATATTACAGTAAAGGTTCCCACAAGCAGCGAGGTCAGCGGCGACTATACCACCGACAAGGGGAAAATGCAGCTTGTAAACTTTGGCACAAAGGACGGAGAGAGCATATATCTTCTTCGCAATGAGGCAAAGCTCATTAAGCCAAAGGCGAGCGTAACAATGCACTCAAGCTTCGTTTACAACGTATATATCCCCATGAAGGATTTCATAACCGAGATTACCCTCGGCGGCGAGTCCTATGATATAAGCTCGCTTCCCATCAGGGAAATTGACGGAGCAAAGTATTTCCACATCGAGAGGGAAATCGGAGTTAACGAGGCGGGCGACAGCCTTACTCTCGTTGTAAAGAGCGACGTTCAAAAGCAAAGCTGGACCGTTGGCGTAATCCCCTATGCAAAGACTATTGTTAATGGCGATTATAATACGGTTGAAAAGGCACTCGCACGTGATATCCTCGCCTACATTCGCGCGGCATACGTATATGAAAACGGCGAAGATACAAAAGCGGTTTGCGAAGCGATTGATGCCATAATCGGAGAGTATGAAGCTACCCCTGACACAAGCAAGGAGGCAAAGGAAAGCATCGACGGTCTTTCCGGCGCAGGACTTGTTCTTGGCGACCGTCCCGCATTCTATTTCCATCCCGAATATGATGCCGAGGCGTACAGCTTCACCGTAAACGGCACAACCGTTAAAACGGAGGTAACAACCGTAAGCGGAAAGACGGCAATCCTCGTTTACACCTATGCATACGCAATCACCGATACGGTTGCCTATACCGTGGGCGGTACAGATATTGCGGGCGAATACAACCTTGCCGCATATCTCGCGTTTGCAGATAGCACAGGCGACACTAATCTCGTAAGCCTTGTAAAGGCGCTTTGGCGGTATTCCGAATCTGCAAATGCATACAAGGCACAGACAAACTGAAAAGGGAGGCGGAAAAAATGAAAAAATATATTTCACCCGACGTTGAAATAGTCACGGTCGACGAAGGCGACGTCATAACCACCTCTCCCACCGTGGAAGCGCCCGATATTGACCTCGGCTTCGGCGAGTTTGGATGGTAACTAAAAAAGGAAAGCAGCCCTATAGCGTGATACTCCGCTGAGAGTATCACGCTAACTAAGCTTGCCCTTGGGGCAAGTGAAGTTATTTTCGATAGTGAAGTTCACTTTATGAGTGAAGTTTCGCCTAATGGCGAACTGATGGGCAAACTTAACTTCACTGCGAGCTTTTGCGAGCAACTTCACTGTGTATAACACAACTTCACTTTTGCGACAGCAAAAACTTCACTAACAGTAAAAGAGCATACATACAAGATTTTTCGTCTTGCGTGTGTGCTCTTTCTGCTTGTAATAGGGGTTGGGGCTTAGCCCATTCAGCATTTGTCTCTACAAATGCGATGCTCGCACTTAGCGGTATTTTTCATATTCTCCGTTAATGACATCACAATATACTTGCAGGCTGCTTTTTCTATGGGTGGCGTTTTTGTACTTCGCCCACGCCGTGAAATTATGACCTCCGCCCGCAGGCATTACACCCCTCGTCCTCACCGTGGAATTGCAACCTATGCGCCGTGGGCACTGCACTCCCGCATCGTGGCATTACGCCCTGCCCGCACCGTGGCTTGGCGCGCACGTTTTGCCAAAATCGGGGTATCAAGGAGCAAAAAAGCAAAAAATTTTCGCTTTAAAATGGCGAAAAAATCCGAAAAAACACCCCTTTTTCAGATTGATTTTGCCAAAAACGGAGATTTAGCAATTCTTTAAAGATTATAAATTAAAGTGAAACTATTGCATTTTTTGTTGCTTTGTGCTATACTGTATCTACACAATGGGAAGTGTGGACATATCGTTTTTGTGTAAAAAATCTGCAAAAAGCTTACAAAAATTCCAAAACAGTCCATTTTATGCTCCGTTTTTTGTAAAAAAATGCGGATTGCCCTTTGCTCTTGTTTTTCGTCCGCGAAGCACCTCGCAGACAGAAGGGAGATTCAGTTTTGAAGGATAACAAAAAGAAAAAAAGAAAGAAATGGATGCGCCCGAGGCATAGGGTGGTGAGAAATATCCTCAACCTCACTCTCGGCGTGTACACGCGCATCAAATATAATGTAAAGGTAGACAAATTCCGCGAGCAGGGAAAGCGGTCATACCTAATTCTCTTTAATCACCAGACCGCATTCGACCAATTTTTTGTGGGTATGGCGTTTCGCGGACCTATATACTACGTTGCGAGCGAGGATATATTTACAAAGGGCTGGGTTTCAAGGCTCATAAAGTACCTCGTTGCGCCCATTCCGATTAAAAAACAGTCCGCCGACGTAAGCGCGGTTATGAACTGCATCCGCGTGGCAAGAGAGGGAGGCACTATTGCGATGGCACCCGAGGGAAATCGCACCTTCGGCGGCTCCACGGGCTATATGAACGAGGCGGTTGTTCCGCTTGCCAAAAAGCTTGGACTCCCGATTGCGATTTACCGCATCGAGGGCGGATACGGCGTACACCCACGCTGGAGCGACAGGGTGCGCGGCGGCGGTATGCGAGGCTACGTTTCCCGCGTAATCGAGCCGAATGAATACTCCGCAATGACAAACGAGGAGCTTTATACCGCAATAAAGGACGGGCTCTCTGTCGTGGAGGGCAGGGGAGGCAGGAGCTACAAAACCAAATTCCCCGCCGAATATATCGAGCGCGCATTTTATACCTGCCCAACGTGCGGTATGACCGAGCTTTATTCGGACGGGGCAACCGTTACCTGCAAAAAATGCGGAAAAGAAATTACCGTTAATTCCGATATGACCGTTACGGGAGAGGGCTTGCCCTTTAAAAACGTTGGCGAATGGTATGATTGGCAGCAAAATTACATAAATTCAATTGACCCGCGCGAAACGGGTGACAAGCCGCTGCATACCGCAAAATGCAGGCTTTACGAGGTAATCCCGTATAAGAAAAAGGAGCTTATCGGAGAGGACGTCCCCCTCGCTCTTTACTCCGACAGGATTGTGGCGGGAGAGCTTTCGCTCGGCTTTGATTCCACGTCTGTGGTTACCGTTTTGGGCAGAAATAAGCTAAATATTTATAACGGCGGAAGGGTGTATCAAATAAAAAGTGAAAAGCGGTTTTGCGCGCTTCGCTATATGAATATATTCTACCGTGTGAAAAACCTTGAAAAGGAGAACGAAAATGACGGATTTTTGGGACTTTAATGCTTGGGGCGCATTTCTTGTAATTACTATACTTCTTGTTGCTCTTTTAATTGCGAATATTATCAAAAAGGCATTGCCCTTTATGAAAAACACTCTTCTGCCCACCTCTGTTTTGGCGGGAGTTATGCTTTTGATTTTCGATGCAATCTGGACCGGCTGTACGGGCGGCTCCTTCTTTGATATGAAGGTGGGGGGCAACTTCCTTTTTGGCGTTGGCGGAGGAAACAAAACGCTTGAAACAATTACGTATCATACGCTCGCGCTCGGATTTATTGCATCAACGCTTAAATCCTCCTCTACTCGTATCTCCAAAAAGAGATTTGGGGAGGTTGTGGACACGGGCGTTACTACCGTCGCAACCTATCTTGTTCAGGGTATCTTCGGTCTTATAATCACAATGCTTGCGGCTTGGCTCTTTATGCCCGAATTTTTTGAGGCGGCGGGAATACTTCTCCCCTTCGGCTTTGGACAGGGTACGGGACAGGCGCTTAACTACGGTACGATTTTTGAGCAAAATCACGGCTTCGAGGGCGGCGCAAGCTTCGGACTTTCGGTTGCGGCTCTCGGCTTCCTTTCCGCATCCATCGGCGGTGTTATTCACCTTAATATTGTTCGTCGCCGCGGAAAGCTCGGAAAATCCATACGTACCGACTCCGTCCTTCATTCAAATGAGATAGAGGACCTTGACGAGGTGCCGATGCAGGAGAGCATCGACAAAATGACCCTCCAGCTTTGCCTTATAGCCGCGGGCTATGCGCTTACGTTCGGAATTATCGTCGGACTTGCCGCGCTTATACCCTCGATGGCGGACGTTATCTACGGCTTTAACTTCCTTTTCGGTGTGCTTGCCGCCTCGCTTATCAAGGTGACAATGAAGGGCCTGAAAAAGATTCACGTCATAAAGGAAAAGTATACCAACAATTTCCTTTTGACCCGCGTGTCCAACTTCTTCTTCGACGTGATGGTTGTTGCGGGAATTGCGGCAATCGACCTCAAGGTCCTTGGACAGTATTGGCACATTCTTCTCGTCCTCGGTGTTGTGGGTCTTGTTATTACATACGTTTACAATCATTTTGTGGCAAGAAAGCTTTTCCCCGATTACAAGGAGGAGCAGTTCCTTATGATGTACGGTATGCTTACGGGAACGGCATCCACGGGTATCATTCTTCTTCGCGAGGCGGACCCCGACTTTAAAACTCCCGCCTCGGATAATATGGTATTCCAAAATTTCCCCGCGATTATTCTCGGCTTCCCGGTGATGTTTATCGCAAAAATGGCACCCGACCATATTTGGCTTACGCTCGGTATAATTATCGTTTATTTTGCGGTGCTTAATATCGTTCTTTTCAGACGCACGATATTCAAAAAGCTTTACGCAAAAAAAGCGGAAAAGGAAAAGACCGAATAAACGAAATACATAATTTTCACAAATCGGCTTGCGGCACTCCGACCACGGAGTGCCGTTTTTTCGCATTTTCCGTCGGCTTTTCCCGATAAAAAACCGCACCTTGAAAAAGTTTTTCAAAAAAAGCCTTGCACCTTGCGAAAAAATATGCTACAATTCGTTATGTAGATACAAGGGTCGCTATTTGGGTTTACTTCGAACGGTTAGAGTCCGGAGATCGTGGGTTCGAGTCCCACCGTGCATCCTCTGCGGTGTGCGTGGCGAAGCTGGCAACGCGCCGGAAATGTTCAATCCAAAGATACCGTCCACTGTATGGCATATCCCTCCGCCTCGGCGGAGT
Organism: Eubacteriales bacterium; assembly: GCA_045533315.1. Classification (GTDB taxonomy): domain Bacteria; phylum Bacillota; class Clostridia; order Oscillospirales; family CAG-272; genus UBA1740. The sequence goes on from JAZSHN010000005.1 coordinate 4,986, forward strand.
CTAATCGGAAAATAAAACGGACAGCTAATCGGGTTTACTTCATAACTGATAAGCCGGAGGTCGTGGGTTCAAATCCCACCTTGTCCCTGACATGTAGCTCAGCTGGCAGAGCACCGGCACACTATATAATTCGGTGATAAAGTTCGTTTATTTTATGGCGTATGCCATGCCTCGGCGGGTTTATACCTGTCGGGGCTTTTTACGTAAGATGCGGCTTGAAAAAGAGCCTTAATATAATTCGTATTCCTTGAAAGGAGAATTTTATGAACGCAGTATTTAAGAAATTCCTGTTTGAAAGACATATTCTCGTGTCCGAGGGCGCAGCGGAGGAAAACCGCTTTGAGGTGCTTTTCTCGCTTGCTCATTTCTTCGGTATAAGAATTACCGAGGGTGACGAGCTTGTTACCCGCGATATGCTTATCACCGCGGGCGAGTGCATCGGGCGTAATATTCCCGAGCCGTTTTATCGCGGCTTTCCCGACACGGTAAAAAGCCTTACAAGGGAGCAGCTCATATTCGACCAGCTTCTTCATTACTACCTCACCTACGGTATGAAGAACTTTGAAAACCCGGGTCACTCTATATTCGAGGAGAATTTTACCCGCACCGCCTTTAACGAAAGGTACACCGAAAAGGCGTTTGTCTGTATGTCCCTTGCCGAGGCGGAAAAGTATCTTCGCGGCTGTATCGACGACCTCTTGGCATCGAGCCGCCCTCTCTCAAAGGAGCAGATGGAGCTTGTCACCCTTTATATAGAGGAATACGGCTACTTTCCCGAAGGCATAGCGGCAAAGTCTACCACAACCACCCTCCTTCGCGTAAGGCGGGATTTAAGATTTGTTGACTTCCTCAACCTCTCCGACGTAATCCGCCTTGTTGACGATATAAACTTTTACGAGTATCGGAATGAAAGCGTTAAAAAGCTTAATTTGAAAAATGCAGACCGCCGCTTTGTAGCCTCGGTTATAGACCGTATATTCGAGGGCGGCTTTGTCAACGTGCGCGAATGCTTTGAGAAAAAGGCGGTGTGGTGCGGACTTCTCCACCACATTCACTATCAGGCAAAATGCGAGGCGGCGGAAAAATTCCTCTACCTTATGCGTAACAAGGGCAATCAGTCTGTGTACTCCGAGGTTGAAAAATATCTCTGTGAGCATAACGTGAAAATGGCGGTCGACGCACTTAAGCGCGGAAAGGGCAACGGCGCGCTTCTTCGCTCGCTCGACTACCTCATTTCCCGTGCCGAAAGCACGTCGGATATAAAGTACATACTTTCCTCCATCGATGCGGGAAGGCCCATTCTTCTCTTGCAGCTTCTGATGCACTATTCCGCACCCGCGAAAAAGATGGAGTGCCGTACCTTTAACTTTACCCGCCACGGGCTTTATACCACCCACTATGAAACCGAGGAGGAGGCGAAGCGCAGAAGGACACGCCTCGGAAGCCGTACCCGCAAAACGATGGCGGCATATATGAAATCGCTTCTTGCCGCACGCCTTCACGGCACACTCGGACGGGTTTACGTAAATCCCGCAATGGATAAAATCGCAATCCCGATGCACGAGGCGGTGGCAAACGGCGGCTTTGGCACTTTGCCGTCGGGCTCTCGCCTTGCTCTTGAGGACGGGCAAAAGCTTCGCGCCTTTACCTATTGGGAAAAGGTAAACGACATCGACCTTTCGATGATTGGTATCGGACGAAACGGGGAGGAATACGAGTTCTCCTGGCGTACTATGTATAGGGAGCAGGGCGAGGTTATAACCTTCTCGGGTGACGAAACCTCGGGCTATGACGGCGGCTCGGAATATTTTGATATAGACCTCGAGCGTATCAAAAGGGAGCGTCCCTATCTTAAATACATCGTATTCTGTGACAACGTATATTCGGGCTCTGATTTTTCGGAGTGCGAATGCACCGCGGGCTATATGATGCGCGACAAGGTCAATTCGGGCGAGGTCTTTGAGCCGAAAACCGTAAAAACCTCCTTCCGTGTCACCGCGGACAGCACCTATGCCTACCTCTATGCTATCGACCTTGATACAAGAGAGCTTGTATGGCTTAACTTCTCGGTATATTCGGATAAAATCGTCGCCGCGGACGGCAGGGTTAAAAACGCCCTCGCAAGAATAGGAGAGCTTGAGGTTATGTCGGCGGGCGAGCTTGTGCGCTTTGCCGCTACCGAGCTTGTTGACGACCCCGAGCTTGCCGACGTTTGCTTCACCGACGAGGAGCTTCCCAAAAAAGAGGGAAGGGAGCAAATCCACAGCTACGAGTACACGCGTCTTATGTCGCTTCTCGGCTAAAAGAAAACGCCCCTTTACGGGCGCTTTCAAAGGGCGTATAAAAAGGAAAATCGGCTCTTTTCAGAGCCGATTTTTTAATTACTTTACAGTAAACTTTTCAATTTTTTCAAAGAATTCGTCTGCGTTTTCGGTGTGAGCAACGACCGTGATGGGGGAGAGGGTGTCGAGTGGTAAATAACCCACGATGGATTTCGCATCGATAAGGTATCTTCCCTGTAAAAGGTCCACCTCGAAATCAACCTGAATAACCTGTCTTACAAAGCTTCTGATGGAATCGATGTCACGAAGAATGATTTTGGTTTCGCACATAATTGCCTCCGTTAAAATTATTTACGTATCTATTGTAGCATTTTTGTTACGGTTTGTCAAGTACGGAGTATGGCTTTTTAACAGGCTTTTGACGCAAAAATCGCCTAAATTCAACTTGACATTCGTGGCTCGCGATGCTATACTTATCCTGTTGGAGGTTGAGGTACATTATGAAGGTAGCAGAGCTTTATCCCCGCGTTTTTCTTGAGAATAAAAGACAAAGCGTATATATACAGCTTCACGTGGATGCAAGCGTGGAGATAAAAATACAGCCGATGGAGTCATATCATATCCCCCACGGCAAGCCTCCCCGCCTTGACGAGGAGGAAAGATATCCGTATATTCCCACAAAAAGGGTGGGAGAGGGACTGTACTCCGCGGAATACGACTTTCCCGTCGGCGGAAGATATACCGTACGCGTAAGGAATGGCGAAAATGTCATTTTTAACGGATATCTTTATGCCCTCACCGCGGAGCTTGCCGCGCTTCGCCCGTTCAAGGGCGAAACGCATTGCCACACAAATCGCTCCGACGGGGTGAACGAGCCATACGAGCTTATGCTCCGTTATTTTGCCGCGGGATTTGATTTTGCCGCGGTGACCGACCACCATAAATACGCCCCGTCGGTTGAGGCGCGTGAGGCGATGACACCCCTTTCCGATATGTTCACCGTTTTTCACGGGGAGGAGGTCCATAACAAATCGATGGGCTATTTTCACGTTGTGAATTTCGGCGGGGAATACAGCATAAACGAAATAATACAAAACAACGACGAATACGTCAGCTCGGAGCTTTCGCGTATAAAATCCGAGAGAAGATTTCCCGTCGGTGTTAATCCCGAGCTTGCCGCATATCGTATTTTTATCTCAAACGAGATACGAAGGGCGGGGGGCGTTTCAATTCTTGCCCACCCGTTTTGGGAAGCCTACGGCGAATATAATATGGAAAGGCGGGAGCTTGAATACCATCTTTCGGCGGGGAATTTCGATGCTCTGGAGCTTTTTGCGGGTAACGACAATAACGGAAACGGCGACAATCTTGAAATCGCGCTTTGGGGCGACCTTCGCGCAAGGGGGATAAATAGCCCCGTACTCGGTGCGTCGGATAACCATAACCCCGATGCCGCGAAAACCCGATTTAACCACAACCTTTCGCTCGTACTTGCACACGACACCGCCGATATTCCGAATGCAATCAAGCGCGGAAGCGCCGTCGCGGTAAAGCGTTACACCGATACCGATTTTTTGGTCATCGGCGAATATTCGCTCGTTGCATACGCACGCTTCCTGCTTGCAGAAATGTATCCAACCTATGCAAGGCTTACCGAAATGATTGCCGAGCAGATAAAAAGCGCAGGCAGCCAAGCCGAAACCGTCGCATCTCTCAAAAGGGAGGCGCTTGAATACCGCAACCGCTTTTTTGCACAGGGCATCAACCGTTAATACAACCCCGTGTAAAGCTTTTGCCCGTTTTACTCACCCAACACCCCCAAAAATCGGTTGTTGACTAACGGCAAAATGTAAATAAAACATAACAAAAGCCAACCGCCCGCGGTTGGCTTTTTACTTATTTCTCCTCGGGCTTGCCTTTTATCGGCGAAAGCTCGTATTCGGGATTTTTTATCAATATGCCCTCGGCTGTCAAAATAACCTCTACTTTTTTTCAAGCGAAAGGCGGTCTTTTTGTATTAATCAACTGCCGCACTCAAAACCTCGGCAATCGGGTCGCGGATTAAAAGGCTTGCTTTATCGTCATAGCGTGTCGGCTCTCGGTTTATTATAACGAGCTTTCCCGTATAATGGTGGACAAGCAGGTTCGCGGGATAAACGGTAAGCGACGTTCCCGCCACGATAAACAGGTCCGCCTCGGCAATATGCTCCGCCGCTACCTTGAATTTCTCGGTATCAAGCGGCTCGCCGTAAAGAACGATGTCGGGGCGCACCATATTTTTGCAAAGACGGCAACGCGGTATTCCCTTTGATTTCAAAACGTATTCCAACGAATGCTTCTCGCCGCAAAAGGCACAGTAAAACAGGCTCGCGTTTCCGTGAAGATTTACAACGCTCCTGCTACCCGCCCGTTCGTGAAGCCCGTCGATGTTTTGCGTTACGGTAAGAGTAAGCCGCCCCTCTGCCTCAAGCCTTGCAAGCGCGTGGTGCGCCGCGTTTGGCGCATAATCGGTAAACACCATATTATCTCTGTAAAACTCGTAAAACTCGTGCGGACGAAGGAATAAAAACCGCTTGCTTAAAAGCTCCTCGGGGCTTACGCCGTATTTGTTTTCGCGCGAGTAAAGTCCGTCCTTGCTGCGAAAATCGGGAATTTTGCTTGCGGTTGAAACTCCCGCACCGCCGAAAAACACGATTTTGTCCGCGGCTTTTATAATTTTTCTCAATTCGCGGATTTTTTCGTTATCCATTTTCGCTGACCTCCTCGATAACCTCCATAACCCGCCTTGCAAGAAGAATGCAGCCCACATCGGTAAAATGCACGCCGTCGGGGGCGCGATGCTCCCAAAGCAGCTCGTCGGCAAAGGCGTAAAGGTCGTTTATATAGCAGCCAAGCCCCGAAAGAAGCTCGCCCGCCTGTCTGTTGTACTCTCGGATTTCCGCATTGGTGCGATAGGTTTTTCCGTTCTGCTCCTCGTCCACGGGGGTGGAGGTCGCGAAAATTATCCTCGCGTGCGGGCATTTTTCCAAAAGAAGCTTGTGTATTTCGGAAAGGTTTTTAAGATACCGTTCAATCGGTACGGTTGCCCTTGGATTTCCGAGAAAGTGAAGCGTATCCCAAAGCCCGTTGTTCCAATGTATCACGTCAACCTCCGAAAGCCTTTTGCTATGCTCGGCAAATACCTCGTCGAAGGTTGCGAGGATAAAGCGCGTATCCTGGCAGTTTTCGTTGGGCAAAAGCACCTCGCCCTTTTCAAACACGGTATAATGGTTGGCAAGATAAATGCCATATCCGCCGCTTGCCGTGCTTCCAAACATAGTGGAGTCACCGATTAAAAGAATTGTTTTCATTTTGTTTCCTTTGGAATAAATATTTTCCCGTCAAGGCAGTCGACAATAATATCCATCCACGGGGATGCTATTTTTTTAAAGCCGCGTGCCTCCCACTCCTGACGACAGCCGCGATATTTTATATGCAGCCTTTTTCTGCCCGCACCAAACGCACCCTCGCCGATTTTTTCAACGCCCGCGCCCATATTTACTTGTTTAAGATTACAGGTGAGAAAGGCATATTGCTCAATCTCGCGAATACTGTCGGGGAGATAAAGGGTATGAACGCGAAGCCCCAGATACTTTCCCTCTGCAACGTAAACAAGCCCGTCGGGAAGCGAAAGGTCGCGAAGCCTTTTGAACTCACCGCGCCTTTTCGCAACCTTCGCATCGGAGGTTGAATAAATTACGAGAGGGTTAAGCTCCCCGTCCAAAACGTCCGCGCCAAACCTGTGCGAGATTTCCCGTGTCATACGCTTGCGAAGCCGCCTTGAATGGGGATGGATAGCAAGATAGCAATACCAGGTTGTATAAACTCCGCACTCCACGGATATTATCCGAGAGAGTATTCTTTTGTATTCCGAAAACACCGCCTCGCGTGCCTCTCGTCCGCCAACGGTATCGTAGTGACTTATTGCGGCATCAAACTCCGCGCCCATTTTGCGATAGCTCTCTCTGTACGCCTTACGCGCCTTTGCATCGGAGTTTGCTATCGCGGTTAAAATAAAATCAAAATTCATACTAAGTCGGAGGCCAAGCGGTCTTAGGAAGACAAGCAAGTTGTTCAACTCCTTGGCTCACAGAACGACTTGGCTACGAACCGACTTCCAATTTGCGATAGCTCTCACTGTACGCCTTACGCGCCTTTGCATCGGAGTTTGCTATCGCGGTTAAACTAAAATCAAAATTCATACT
>JAZSHN010000156.1:0-3139 GCA_045533315.1 Eubacteriales bacterium
CACTTCTTCGGGCTTGGTTGTCATAACGCGGTAAAGCTCGGTGTCCTTCGGGAAGCGGTCAACAAACGGAAGTATAACGTTTCCGTAAAAGATCAATCCCTCGCCCGCGTCGGCTTGCGTAACATACTTCATCTGACGCGGAGAAATATTTAGCTGTTTTGCAAGAATAGCGCGATCTCCCGCCGCTTGATTAAGCATAAGGATAAAGTCGCTGTTCTCAAAGATGTTTTCCACTTCCTTTGACGCAAGCAAGTCCTTGACATTCTGTGTCAGCCCCGACGGAATACCGCCCCACTTTCTAAAACGCTTCCAAATCTCCACCGTGTAAGCGGCGGTCTGTTCTTCTTTTAAGAGTAGGTGCATTTCGTCGATATAGTATCTTGTTGACTTCTTTGCGTCGCGGTTGACGGTAACTCTGTTCCATACTTGATCTTGCACAATGAGCATACCGATCTTTTTTAACTGCTTTCCAAGCTGTTTAATGTCAAAGCAGACAAGGCGGTTTGTAAGCTCTACGTTGGTACGGTGGTTAAAGACGTTCAGACTTCCCGAAACGTAAAGCTCCAATGCCGACGCGATACGCGCCGCTTCGGGTTCGGGTTGCTTCAAAAGCTCATTGTAGAGGTCGCCCAAGATAGGCATTTGTGCGGGGTCGGGGTTTGCCATAAAGGGACGGTACACGTTTCGCACAGCGCGGTCAATGACCGTCTTTTCCACGGGTTCAAGCCCCGTCTTGCCGCCGACGATCAGCTCACACAGAGAAAGGATAAAGTCGGATTTCAGCGCAAGCGGGTTTTCGTCGTATTCAAGGTTTATATCCATAGGGTTGATGTACTGCGGCTTTCCGTCGTTGCCAATACCCGACGGCGACAGACGGATAACTTGACCGTGTAAACGCTCAACAAGGGGGAAATACTCGGCTTCGGGGTCGCAAATGATAATATCGTCGTCGGTGATAAGAAAGGCGTTTGTCATTTCACGCTTTGCCGAGAACGATTTACCGCTTCCGGGGGTGCCGAGGATTAGCCCGTTCGGGTTTTTGAGCTTTTTGCGGTCGCACATAATCATATTGTTTGATAAGGCGTTAAGTCCGTAGTAGAGAGCTTCGCCCGTTTGGAATAGCTCTTGTGTGATAAAGGGGATAAAAATTGCTGTGCTTGAGGTCGTCAGCCCGCGCTGTATTTCGATCTGATTATCTCCGAGGGGAAGATTTGACATAAAGCCCGCTTCTTGCTGAAAGTCAAGGCGGGTCAAGGCACAGTTGTATTTCTGCGCGATACCCGATACCGAGAAAATTTCATTGTCGAGCTTTTGTTTCGTGTCGGCAAGATTAACGACAAGGAACGTAAGTAAAAACATTCTCTCGTTGCGGCTCTGTAACTCCTGCAACAGATTTTTTGCTTCGTTACCGAAGGTCGCAAGGTCGGACGGGATAATATCCATATCGTAACCGTTGCGTACCGCCTTTTTCTGTTCCTCAATCTTCATCTTGTCAAGGTCGGTGATCTTGCGCTTAATGGTCTTAATCGCTTCGCCCTGGTCGATACTCTTGATATGCAGATTGACGATAATACCCGATTCAAGATCGAGAATGTCCGCAAGCATACGGTCATTCAGTTCGGGGGCGAGAATTTGCAGAAAGGACACCGCGCCGAGCTTGCGCCCCATTCTGAACGTGCGCCCATCACCGAACGTAAACGAGGACGGCGCGATAAAATCCTTTGTGGATAGTCCCGACGGGGCAAGCCAATTCCAAGAGAAGCGGAACGGCTCGCCGTCGGGGTGGAACGTGCCGTGTAGGGTTTCCAAACGGTCATAGCCCGTCATAGGCTTTGCCGCTACGCCAAGCACCTTGAAATTGCTTAAAATATCGGTTTCGATACGGGCAAGTCGCGCCCTTGCCGCCTTGATGTTTTCCGCTTCGACGGAAAAGGTAATATATTTTGCTTTGACTATGCCGTTATTGCCCTTTGCAAGCTGACCTTTGAGCATTTCCGCGTACTCTGCGCGAATGCTGTCAAAGTCGTCGCCTTTGGGGGTGATCTCAATCGCTTTTTCGGCTTCGTCGCTCTTTGTGCCTTGATTGATGAAAGAAAGCTGTACCGAAACGGAAGCGTCAAAGTAATTGAGAAAATCGCACCAATGGTCGAAAATCGCGCTCTTTTCGTCGGGCTGTGCAAGCTGATAGTTTATATCCTCAAACTGAACGCATTTACTGTATTTCTTGCCGCCGATATGACAAACGCCGTCGCGGTACATCTGCTGATACGGGATTGTCTGTTGCGCCGTCTTTGCCTTGCCGTCGCCCTTTGCGCGTTTGATCGCGGCGGCAATTTGATTTTGTTCGGCGCGGGAGAGCTTACGGCTCTGCGTGGGTGCGCTTGCCGTCTGCGCCTTTGGTTTTACTGTCTGTACCTTTGACAATAGCTGATACCTCCTTTTCAAGTTTTCTTTGCCGTTCTACGACGGCGTAAAAGTTCTGTGTTTTATACGGTCTTTCTTTCGGGCGAATAAATTTTGTCTGTATGACGTTTCGGAGTACCTTTTCAAGCGGCATACCGTTTTTCTCATACATAGCAAAGAGGAAGCAAGGGAGCATTACAAGTATCATTGCAAACGCCGCAACGGTTGTACCCGTCGCCCCTTTGAGTAAAAAGAAAAGCGGTAGCCCGATAGCCGCCGCAAGTCCGAAACACAGTATTTGTCGCTTTGTGAGATTGAAAGCGAATTTGCTTTTGACTTTGGTTAAGTCTTTCGGAACGGGAACGTAAGCCATTATCTGACCTCCTTTCTGCGCCCGTTAGTGCGCGTTAAAGATTGATTTTGCGAGTGCGCCCGACTTGAACAGCGAGAAGCAAAGAATCACCGTGTACGACGCGAGGGAGAAAATCGCGCTGTGCAGATTGTTCGCTATAATCATCGTGTTTACAAGTACGGCATAGATACCCACGCAAATCATAATGAGGAAGCCTTGAAAACCGAGTGCAAAAAGGCTTCGCAAATAGTTGTTTCCGATCTGTCCCCATTCGCGGTTTGTCATTGTTGCGAACGGAATGGGAGCGACGGAGCAGTAAAGGTAAATTTCTATCATACGCCCGTACAGAATAACCGTTATCAGAATTGACATTATTTTCATACA
>JAZSHN010000023.1:0-1602 GCA_045533315.1 Eubacteriales bacterium
ATCGGCGGCATCATCGGCAAGGTTGTTTCCATCAAGGAGGAAACCTTTGTTCTCGAAACCACAAAGGACAGAACGAGAATCCGTTTTCTTCGCGGTGCAATCAGAAGCGTTGACGTGAGAATCGCAGACGTTGTTGCACAGGAAAAGGCAGATGCAGAGGTCTCCGAAGCAGATACCGAGGACAAAAAGTGATAAAGGCGCGAGCGTTTTGCTCGCGTCTTTGCTTTTACGGACGTACACGATAGACCCCTTCCCTTTCTTTTGTCATATTTTAAAAGCGGCGGAATATGATTTAGTATAAACCGAAAGGAAGGGTAAAGCATAATGTCAAAGAAAAGCAAGCTTTTAAAAAATCTTAAGCCACCGATTTTTATATGCGTCGGGGTTCTTTTCTCCTATCTTGTTTTAACGCTCGTTTCGTTTTTGGGTGCATTCGCTTGTAATATCACGGAGGACCCCGCAAGGCTTGTCGGAATTGTATCCTTCGTCGTTTTGCTGATTACGGCGGCGGTTTCGTCGTTTATTCTTTCGCGGCTTCGCGGCGAGGGAGGCGGTCTTCTTGCGATATTAACGGCAGCGGGCTTTGTAATTTTACGGATAGTGATTTCCCTGTTTTTATCAGGGACAGACCTTTCCGACCTGCTTGACTGTGGCTGCTATCTCGGAACGGGGGCTATTTTCGCGCTTCTCGGGCAAAAGAAAATCGGTAGGAGAAGAAGATAAAAAAACAAGGGCGTACGGGTCAACGTACGTCCTTTTCGGATTTGTTTAAGTCTTTTGATATACTATTTCAAATTTATTTAAGTATTCCGATTACCTTTTCGGATTTATTTAAGTCTTTCGATATAGTACGGGAGCGCCTGCTCGAAATTAACTCCGTAGGGACGGTGGTCGGGGTCGGCAAGCGTTTTTTTCATACATTCAAGCGTAAAGTCAACCGCAACGGCAAGAGCCTCCGTTTCGGTTTTTCCGCGCATAATTGCGCCGAGGGTGGCGGAGGCGAAGATGTCGCCCGTTCCGTGGAACTGTACGGGGAGCTTTTCGTTTGCATAGTAATAGTAGGTGTCGGTCGGTGCGTTGTAATAATATGCTCCGATTTTTCCGTCCTCAAGGCACACACCGCTTATTGCGGCGGAGGGACAGCCAAGGTCGGTAAGACGCTTTAACACCGTTTTTATGTATTGCTCGTCATAATTCGGGTTATAGGGGATATCAAGCATAAAGGATGCCTCGGTAAGATTGGGGATAATAAAATCCGCCTTTTTACAAAGGTCAGCCATTGCGCGGGCAAATTCGGGGGTAAAGCCCTTGTAAAGCACACCGTTATCAGCCATTACGGGGTCAACGAGCTTTAGCGCTTTATCTCCGAAGCGGTCAAAGAAGTCACCGACAAGGGCAAGCTGCTCAAACGAGCCGAGATAGCCCGTATAAACCGCGTCGAAATCAATTCCAAGCTCAAGGAAGGTATCCGAGATTTTCCGGATTTCGTCGGTGGACTCGTTCGTGCCGTTGCGATAGTTGGCAACAAGCTCGTCGGTGGTAAACTCAAAATCCGCGGAATTGCAATCAAGGTCAAGCGCCACGCGATTGAATATTTCACCG
>JAZSHN010000037.1:0-10893 GCA_045533315.1 Eubacteriales bacterium
TGATTGCCTTTTGCGAATCACGCTCAACATAGATTACTGCACTAATCGCGTTTGTCTTCTCAGCTTGTTTGAAACGTTCCACTAGAACCTCTACAGAGTAAGGAATTTCCTTATCATAATAAAGCAGGTAAGAAGGGCGACCTTGCTGCATACCGTGCTGCTCTTGAGTACATCACCAAGGAAGACGTTGCTAAGAAGCTGTTCTCCGTTATCGCTCCCGCATATGCGGAGGTTAACGGTGGCTATACTACTGTTCTTAAGATGGGTCCCCGTCGTGGCGACGGTGCCGAAATGGCAATCGTTAAGCTCGTAGAGGTTAAGACCGCAGAGGCTCCCACCGAAGAGTAATAAAGCAAAAGGGCTCTCGCAAGAGAGTCCTTTTTATATCCTGGTTTAAAAGCGGGGAAGGGAAAAACGAAAATTCAACACGTCCCGCTACAGGTGCGTGTATATATTTTTCTGCACCGTCAAAACAAAATTTAACACGCCCCCACACTTGGGGGCGTGTTTTTCTAACAATTGTTTACTTTTTGGCGGAGTCTTCGCTCTCCGACGGCTTTGCTTCGTCTGCCGTCCTTTCATCGGGAACGGTAAGTCCGACAACGCTCTCCACGGGCATTGTAAAGGCGATTCCCTGACCCGGAGTGTCAAGTCCAACCGCCGTGTAAAGCGCGTGGAGAATGTCGTTTTTGAGCGACTTTTTAACGAGTATCATAACAATTTCCTTTTCGGGCTGGATTGCTATACCGAAAAGGCTCTCTGCCTCGGGGTTTGCCGTGCCTCTGCCACGAAGCACCGTTCCGCCCCTTGCACCGCATTTGCGCGCCGCGTTCATAACCTCGTCGGAAAAGCCCGAATTTACAATACATATAATAACTTCAAATTTTGCATTACTCATCCGAAGCTTCCTCCCTTTTTGTTAGATAAGAATTGATAAAGAAGCACGCCAATCGTACTGCTCATCGGAACGGTGTATGCAATGCCCTTTCCGTCCTTTACGGTGCGGAATTTTATCTCCAGCATTGCAAGGATTTCGTTTACTCTGTCACGTCTTGCAACGCTTACAATGACCGCCTTTTCCGATTCGGTAAGACCAAGAAGCGAAAGCGCCTCTCTGTCTGCCGTTCCCTGTGCAGAAAGAATGGTTTGGAAATTAACCTCGTACCCTTGAATAAGGTCGGCGAAAAGGTCGCCCTTTTTCCTGTTTACAATTGTAAAGAGAATAACCATACCGTCGGGTGCGGTCATTACCCCCTTCTTTTTTGACACGGGGGTGGGTCTTTTTACTATTCTTGCCATAATCCCCCCTAATTAAACTCGATGATCTGCTCGTCATTCGCGGCAAGTATCTTCTGCATTGCAACCTTTCTTGCAATGCTCTTTGCCATTATAGCACGGAAGCCGAGAAGCTGTATTGTGATAAGCGGAGCCATAGCGACCATCGCCACCACACCAAAAGCATCCGAAAGAATGCTGCCCGCCCCGCTTATAGCGGCACAAGCTCCAACCGCAAACGGAAGAATAAAGGTTGAGGTTAACGGTCCCGACGCAACTCCGCCCGAGTCAAATGCAATCGCGGTGTACATTTTCGGAACAAAAAACGAAAGTCCGAGCGAAATTAAGTATCCGGGTATGAGATAGTAAAGAATATTAAAGCCGAATATGATTCTTATAATAGAAAGACAGATGGAAAGACCAACACCTATCGAAAGGGCAATCATCATCGACCTCTTGCTTACCGTACCCTCGGTAATATCCTCAACCTGCTTTTTAAGCACGTGTACCGCGGGCTCTGCAAGAACAACGAGCATACCCATAAGAAAGGCGATAATTGTAAGAAAAACGGGCCTTTCGGCAAGCTGTGTGCCGATTTTAAATCCGATTTCCATAAATCCAACCTTAACAGATGAAAGGAAAATTACAAGACCGATAAAGGTGTAAAGAATACCGACGGATATTTGAATAAGCTTCTTTGGCGGAAGCTTTAATACCGTAAGCTGTAAAATTACAAAGAATATTACAATAAGTCCAAGCGCAATTCCAACCTCCTCTGCGGTAAGGAGGATTTCGTGCAAAACGTTAGTAAAGGTTATGTCAATGCCGTAATTCGGCTCAAAGGGTGCAATCTCACCCGATGCCGTGCATCCAAGCACCAGCACCGCAAGCATCGGACCAACCGAGCACATCGCAATAAGTCCGAAGGAGTTTTCACCCGCATTCTTACCTCCAAGGGTGGTTGCAATACCGACACCGAGAGCCATTATAAAGGGTACGGTAATCGGTCCTGTTGTAACTCCGCCGGAGTCGAATGCAAGGGGGATAAGCTGACTGCCTCCGCGGGTTGAAAGAAGCGCGGAAAGGGCGAATAAAATCATATAAAAGAACATCAGCATTTGGGAAAGCGACGTGCGGAATACTATTTTCACTATCGCAAGAGCAAGGAAAAGTCCAACGCCCACGCCCACCGTCACGATAAGCGTTGTGCCGTTCATAATTCCCGCAACCTGACCCGCCAAAACCGAAAGGTCGGGCTCTGCCACGGTGATGAGAATACCCATACCAAAGCAAACGGAAAGAAGAAGCGCAAGACTTTTCAGCTTTGTAAGACCCGCGCCGATATGCTCGCCCATAGGCGTCATAGCAAGGTCAGCTCCGAGATTAAAGAGGGTTATTCCGAGAATAAGAAGCACCGAGCATATTGCAAAGGCTGCAACCTCGCCCAAAGAAAGATTAATAAGCGGCGTAAAATTAAGTATAAGCACCACGAGCACTATCGGAAAAACCGAAACAAACGACTCGCGCAGCTTGTGAAGTATTGCCTTTCTCACGGCCATCCCCCTTTCAAAAGTCTATCAACAAAAATTATATCATATATTCGCGGTATTGTCAAACAAAAAAAGCTTTTTATTTTTTAAATTTAAATCTGACAGAATTACCTTTCCTGCCCGCAGTAAAGCAGAAAAGCAGCGCGGCGGAGCTCCTTAAATTGGTGGGTGTCGGGGGCGTGAATTCTCGCCGCGTGGCTATTTGTAACGTTAAGCTTCACGGAAGCTGCGGAAAAAATCCGATTTTTATAGCAAAAAGGGCGGTGTTAAGACACCGAGAAGCCTTTTGGCGTGTCGGTAAAAGTCGACGACTAATCAGTTGACGTCCATTCACGAAAAAGAATGCAAAGTAAAGAGAACGGAGCTTGACGCTCCGTTCCTTTTGCCTATTAGGTGTTTTGTAAATATGCTTCTAAAATCTTCAATGCAGCTTTCCTGTTTTTGCTTGATGCCGAATTAAGTAGATCTAAAATTTTTTCGGAGGAAAGATCGGTATCGCTTGTCAATATCTCGTCCGGAGTGATTTTTAACACCATACATATTCGCAGCAGTGTTTCTACGCGCATATTGACCGAACCGCGCTCAATGTCGGCATAGGTTCTATCGCAAATGCCTGCCGCTTCCGCAACCTCTGCTTGTGTCATTCCCATATTTTTTCTAATCAAACAAAGCTTATTGCCAATTGCGAGAAAATCAAAAATAAGCATAACTCTTCCTCTTTTTTGCTTTATATAGGAATTATATCACATAATTTGCTTGACAAACAGGAACTATAATGCTATAATTGCAGGTAGTATAGTTCTTGTTTTGAGCTTTGTATATACATAGGAGGTTTAATGAAATGAAATGTCCTGTTTGCGGTGCGGAATGCACCGAATCGTCACGCTTTTGTAATGTCTGCGGTACGGCTTTGTCTGCAAAGTCCGTGGAAACGGTCGTGGTTTCTCATAAGAAGGAGAAAAAAAGAGAAAAAACTGCTCTTAATCCCCTGAAAATACGACTGCTTGTAAGAAACTGTGTACTGTTAATTCTTTCCGTGCTTTTACTTGTCAGCTCTTTTTTGCCGATTATCAGGGTTGATTTTGCCGAAATCGAAAAGGATGCAAAGGGTCTTTATTACGATGTAAGCCCGCTTGAATCTGTTGTTTTGATGTTTAATAATATGCAAAATCTTGACAATGAGGAATTGCTGGATACCTTGCTCTATGAAAAAATCACCGAGCTTGGGGAGGATATGGAGGATAACGACGCAGAGAAATATTCGGATTTGAGCAATCGCGAAAAACGTGCCGTTCGTAAGGTTATAAAGCTTTTCGCTCGTCTGTCTATGCGCTCGGAGCAAAACAGGCTTGGCGTATCCGTTATGTCCGCGGGTATACTTTCCGTCTTTTACATTCTTTTAGCGGTGGCGGCATTTGTGCTATGCTTGCTTAACCTTTTGGCGCAGCTTTTTGGATGGAAATCTCTGTTCCCCTTTGCGACAAAGCTCACGGTGATTTCCGCTATGCTTTTGCCGGTGCTTTATTTCTGCCTTTATCTTGTGCTTGCTGCGGACATCGGCAAAATCGGCAGTGAAAAAATGCTTAAAATGTCGGCTATGGTAATTATTAATCTCTGTCTTGTCGGAGCGATTGCGATTTATTTGTTCGTTGAGAGAATTATTGTTGCAAGAAATACCGTGTCGCTTAAAAGAAGCATAGTCAACGCTCTTGTGATTACGCTTTCTATTGTTATGCTGGCGCTTTTGTTTGCGCCGACCGTCGGAGTAAACGTCAACGCCCTGCTCGAAAATAAGGAAAAGGAAAGAGATGTAAAGATCGACGTCAACACCTCCTATTTCTCGTCTTTCGAGCTTACCGAAGAGCAGATAGAGGATATGTATGATTCGCTTGGGAAGAGCACGGACGATAAAATTGAGCGCATAGAATCTCTGCCGGGTGAATTGAGATATTATACCGCCACGGAGGTAAAGCGCGGAGAAGCCGATTATCTGGCATCTGCAATGTTGATGACTCCTCTTGTTTTTCAATATACACCCACGGTTGTGAAACTATTTTCCTCTGCTCCTCTGTTTTGCGTGATTTTCGCATTATTTGCTTCCTTGGTGCTTGCGCACTCGCTTTGCTTCTTTATGCTTGGCGACAAAAAGCGTTATGTTGACATCGCGTTTTCTTCGGTGATGTTGTTGTGCCTCCTGCTCTTTGTAGCCGTTGTTATTGTCAACGTTTCGCTGGTAAATATCACCTTGGATAATTGCGATATCAGCAAAATGTATATGCGTGCATACGTTTGCGCGGCCCCCATTACTCTCTTGGTTTTGGCGGTTGTTACTTTTGCGGTTGTATTCTTCGACAAGGTCAGAAAGGTCGTTGTCAGCTCCAAGGACGAAATGTGCGACGCAGAAGCTGCCGCTAGCGCAGATGGCTTTGAGGGAGAGTCTGCCGATTAAACAGAGGATACCCTGCATTTAACTGTATTCTTATAAGCTTATAAAAGCAGCGCGGAATTCCGCGCTGCTTTTATTTACCCCCACCCCGTGTTAAGTTTTACGGTGCTTTTCTTCAAGAAGTCGCCCGTTTGCAAGCACAACCCTGCGCTTCAGCGGATACCAAAGCCAAAGAATTAAGCCAAGCAACGCAAACCCTATCGCAGGTACAACCGTCGAGATGTTGTATATTCCGTTAACCACGCTCGGCAAAAACGCGCTCTCGTCGCTATAGCCTATTGCCGAAAGGAGCGCGCCGCTTATTCCCGCGGCTGCTGCCTGACCGAGCTTTCTTGAAAATGAATAAAGCGCATATATCGACCCGTCCTCTCGCACCCCGTGGCGAAGCTCCGCATCGTCAATCACGTCGGTTATAAGCGCCCAGGACACCATCGTAAAAACTCCAAGCCCGAGCCAAGCCACCGCATTAACAGCTACGTAAACCCATACGCTTGACGGACGGAGAAGAAAAAGCAGAAGCGAAACGCCCGCCGCCGCAAGGCTTGATGCCGCACTAATTTCAGCCTTTCCGAAACGGATTGAAAGCGGCTTTGCCACCGCTGCCGCCGCAAAAAGCGACAGCACCATTACCACCGTTGATACCGATTGCGCCCCTACGTTGCCGTAATAATTCGGATAAACGTAGTTTGACATCGACTGAAGCGTAAGCTGTGAAAGCAGCATTACCACTGATGCCGCGATAATTGAGAGCAGGGCAGGGTTTTTTACAGCCCTTTTTAATAGCGAAAGTATGCTTCCGTGCTGCTCGTCTTCCACCCTTCGCTCTATTCGCTCGTTGCAAAGGAAATAGCAAAGCAGATAGCAAACAACCGAAAGAATGGAGAAAATGCCTGCTATAACCGTAAAGCGTGTGCCGTTAAGCACCGTAGCGCCCTCGACCGTATCGTATGCAAAAAGAGGCACTCCCGCCCCGACAATAAGCCCCGCAAGCGCCGACCCCATACTGCGAAAGGTGGAAAGCGATTGCCTTTGCTCGGGCTTTCCCGTGATTGCCGAAGCCATAGAGCCGTAGGGGATATTGATGGAGGTGTAAAACACCGACCCCCAAAGGATATATGTCACCGAAAGCCATACCACCTTAAATGCCGTCGGCATATCCGAAAGACTGCTTTGATATATAAGAAAGGAGGCAATTGCCACGGGGCCGCACATTCTTAAAATCCACGGCTTAAATTTTCCCGCCTCGGTTGTTTTTGCCCTGTCGCATATTCGTCCCATAGTAACGTCGGTAAAGGCGTCGACAAAGCGTGCCACCGTCATAATGACACCGACAATCCACGGCGCAACCCCCATAACGTCGGTGTAAAATTTTAAAAGAAAGGAGGAGGATAAAAGAAAGGTAAAATCGTTTCCAAAATCGCCGAAAAGGTATCCAAGCTTGTCGCGAAAGCCGAAATCCCCCACCCCGTGTCGAGTTTTTGTCATAAAAAGCTCCCGATAATTGATACTGATAGTATTGACGGATTGCTCGAAATTAACCGCAAAAGGCGCAAATAAAATCACGCGGGCGAAAAATAACCCCAAAACCGCCCACAAGCTGTGAAGTTTTTGTAAAAAGCGAAAAAATAAAAAGAGGTGGGAGCTTTTTGTCCATATCGGTATGGTATAATATAAATAGAAGCATCATTAATCTACGGAGGGTCACAATATGGAAACCAATCCCAAAAAGGTAATTATTCTCTACGTACTAAACGTTTTAAAGCTTTATTCCTCGCCCGCCAATCCGATAAGTCAAACCGCCATCGCAAATTATCTCAACGACATCGACGTCCCCTGCGACCGAAAAACGGTGGGGCGAAACATCGGCTATCTTATGGAGTTTGGCTATCCCGTCAAAAAGGTCGGCTCGCGCGGCTATTACCTTACCGCCTCGGATATAAAGCGCACCGAAAACAAGCTCGTTATTTAAATATTACATAAAAGGAGAAAACAAAATGAAAATTGCAGGCATCGTTCTTATTATTTTGCAGATTGTCAGCTTTATTCCAAGCCTGATTGCGGGCGACCCGATATTCGGCAACGGAAATATTGCGTGGATTTTCGGAAGGTTTATTTTTGGTATTGTGGGGGTAATCCTCCTCATTATTGATTATAGGCGTAAAAACAAAAACGGCGGGGAATAAACCCGCCGTTTTTTAATCGGTTACTGTGCAACCGCCTGCTGCATTTTAATGCCGCGCATATAAGCGTGGGAAAGCTCGTGGCAGTGGTGCCCGTCGTGCTTGAAGCCGAATATAACGTGTGTGTCGGTTTGGACGGGAGCTACGAGCTGACCGCGAAGCTTGCCGTCGATATAGATGGAGTAGCGCCCCTCATCGGTAAGCGACAGGCGCATCTTAAAGCGAGAGCCAACCCTCGCTACCTCCTTGCCACCGAGGAAAAAGGCACCGCCCTCGAGCGCGATTTCCGCCTTTATCTGACCGAAATCAATGTAAAGGTGTCCGCCGGGATGGGGACGGATTGTCGTGGTGTCTACGTCGCACTCAATATCAAAATCGTCGTTTGCGCCTATGGTGTAATAAACGCCCTCGTTCATTTCGCTGATATTATAGCCGTGGAATTCAATACTCTGGTTGTTCGCGATAACGTGTACTCTCGGCTCGTCGTATCCGCCCTCTTTTCTACCGTCGATGTGATTCTTTATGTAGTCGAAATGAATCCACTCAACGTTGGAGAAGTTTACAACCTTTATCTCCTTACCCTGTACCGTTACCGTCTTGCCTGCAAGACCGCGTGTGTCGCTCGCCTTCGGAAGCGAGTAGTCAATTTGGAAATGCTTACAGTAAACACAGTTGAAATTGTATTTCATACCCGGACGGCAGCCGAGAAGGCTGTGCGCACAGCTACAGCCCGAAACCACTCTCGTTCCGCATTCCGAGCAGGGAAGAAGGTTGTCGTGCGTAACGAATTTCGGCTGGCGAATGTTTTCCGATGCGACCACGCGTGCCTTGTCATCGGGTAAAAGGTCCATATTGACGACCTCCCACTCACTACCGTACTTCTTAATTTCAAGACCGTAGTATTGCTTTGACTTTGCGCAGTATGCCTTTAAAAATTTTGTGTTTTCCATTTTAATCTCCTGTATTAAACTGACATTATTGTTAAATTAATATGATTATTTTGACATAAGCTCTGCCACGAGCGCGGTGTATTCAATCGGGTTTTCAAGCGAAACTCCCGAAACCAAACAGGCGGAGCACCAAAGCAGCTTTGCATATTTTGCAAGCGTTTCGTTGTCGCTTCCGAAAAGAGCCTTAAGCTTATCTGCAATCGGGTGCGAAAGGTTAATTTCAAGCACAACGCTTGCCTCGGGTGCGCCCATCTCATCCGCGCCGGGCATTCTGCCGAGGATTTTTGCCATCTCTACCGAAAGGTCGCCCTCGGTGGAAAGGCAGGCTGCCGCATCACCGAGAGAAGCCGAAAACTTAACCGAAGAAGCTGTGCCGATTACTTCCTTTATATAATTAAGAAGGGAGGAGGAGTCCTCGTTTTCGCTCTTTTCTCTCGCCTTTTCCTCCTCTGTGCCAAGGTCGAGTGACTCCGCCGTTACGTTCTTAAATTCCTTTTCCTTGTATTCTCCAAGCACGCGAAGCGCAAACTCGTCCACCTCGTCGGTAAGGTAAAGCACCTCAAAGCCGCGCGCCTTTACTGCCCTTACCTGCGGGAGCATTTCGATGCGCGCAACGCTCTCGCCCGCGGCATAGTAAATTGCCTCCTGCCCCTCCTTCATATTCTCGGTATATTCGCGAAGCGTTACGTATTTGCCCTCGCGGGAGCTTTTGAACATTATAAGGTCGCAAAGCACATCCTTGTGCATTCCGTAATCCGAATAAATTCCGTATTTTAACTGAATGCCGAATGCGTCGAAGAAGCCCTCGTATTTCTCTCGCTCGTCGCGAAGCATTTTTTCAAGCTCGCTCTTGATTTTCTTTTCGATAACCCTCGCCATAACCTTAAGCTGTCTGTCGTGCTGAAGCATCTCGCGGGATATATTGAGCGAAAGGTCGGACGAATCCACAACTCCGCGCACAAATCCGAAATAATCGGGCAAAAGGTCGGCACACCTCTCCATTATCATAACGCCGGACGAATAAAGCTCGAGCCCCTTTTCATATTCCTTCGTATAATAATTATACGGCGCGTGAGAGGGAATAAACAAAAGCGCGTTAAAGGTTGCCGTGCCCTCCGATTTTTGGGTGATAACACGCGCGGGCTTTTCGTAATCAAAGAACTTTTCGCTGTAATATCTCGCGTATTCCTCCTCTGTTACCTCGCCTCCGCTGCGCTTCCAAATCGGCACCATGCTGTTAAGCGTTTCAACCTCGGTATAGCTTTCGTGCTCCTCTGTGCCCTCGATTTTTCTCGACCTCGTTGCCTCCATTTTTATGGGATAGCGAATGTAGTCGGAATATTTTTTAACAAGCGTGCGAATTCTGTACTCGTCAAGGAATTCGGAATATTTTTCCTCCTCCGTGTCCTCCTTGATGTAAAGCACAATCTCCGTGCCAAAGGCCTCCTTTTCACACTCTCCGATTACGTAGCCGTCCACACCCTCGGACTCCCATCTGTATGCCGTCTCCGAGCCAAAAGGACGGGAGGTAACGGTGATTTTGTCGGCTACCATAAACGCGGAATAAAAGCCGACACCGAATTGACCGATAATGTCAACCTCACCCTCGCCCTTGCCCTCTGCCTTGAAATCAAAGGAGCCGCTTTTCGCAATAGTGCCAAGGTTACTTTCCATCTCCTCGCTCGTCATACCGCATCCGTTGTCGGTGACGGAAAGCGTGCGCGCCGCCTTGTCGGCTCTTATGAAAATGGAGTAATCTCCGCGCGAAAGCCCCACAGAGGAGTCGGTAAGAGAGCGAAAATAGAGCTTGTCTATTGCATCGGAGGCGTTGGAAATAAGCTCGCGAAGAAATATCTCCTTGTTTGTGTATATGGAGTTTATCATCATATCGAGAAGCTTTTTCGATTCGGTTTTAAACTGTTTTTTCTTCATTATATTATATACCCTTTCGGAAGATATGATTTCGGTGCGTTCGTGTTGTATTTATCTAACGGCAAAGGCTCTCGAATTTCGCAAGACCGATTGCAAAAGCACCGATTACATTATAATTATATCACCGAAGCCGCCACCCGTCAAGTTAAGGCGGTGAACAAATTGGAGCATAAAACTACATTTTTTCGTCATTAAATTGGTAAAAATGCCATTTTTTAAAAAAATCAAAAAAATCTTTAAAATGCTCTTGACTTTTCTTTCTTTATGGGTTATAATATCAAAGCGCGCAAAACGAGGAATACCTCGAGCGTGCACCTTGCTTCTTGAAAATTGAACAACATTGAAAATTTTTGTACACTTAAATTGGTAAGAACTGAATTAGTGCGAAAGATTCTCGTTAAAACACTTTGAAAAAAGAGAACTCAAAAAGTAAGAAGAAGCTTAGATTAAATTAAGCTCTGAAAAAGATTTTAGGTCCTGTCTTATGGCGGGATATAAGATAACATTTTTTAGAGAGTTTGATCCTGGCTCAGGATTAACGCTGGCGGCGTGCATAACAC
>JAZSHN010000127.1:0-5390 GCA_045533315.1 Eubacteriales bacterium
ACAAAACCAGGAAACGTCGCCCGAAAGCTCCTTTAAATAACGCTCCTGTATGGAGTATGCGGCATCGTAAAAGGCGTGATAGCTTTTTTTGCCAAGCTTTTTCGATGCGTACTCAACCATCGCGCGGTAGTGCGGCATACAAAACCACGGCTGTGCGGCGAAAAGCTTTTTAAAGCCGTTGTAGTCCTGGTCGAAAAGAAGCACGGTTGTAGAAACCATCGCGGCAAGATTTTTTTCAATTCTTCCGCAAACGTAGCAATCACATTCAAGCCTTTCGAGGGCGGAGAGTGCGGAGGCACGCTTGTCCCCGAGGATTGCAGGTCCGCGGAGCTTTTTCTCCACCTCGGCAAGATGGCTCTCCATCATAAGCCCCATACCAAGCATACGCCGTCTGCCGAGCATCATATTGTAGTGGGTAAGACAAAAGCCCTGCTCGTTCGTTTTAATCCGTATATCGGGCTCCATCATCGACGCGCCAAGAATGATGTCAAGCTCGTCCTCCTGAAGCTTTTTATAAAGGCGGCAAAGAGGACAGCCGCATTCGGGCTTTCCCGCCGTGGCTTCAAACGCCTCGGTTACGGGTATCATATATATTTGCTCCAAAATACCTCCTCCTGCGACAAAAAGCCGTCGCCGCCCCCTTGAAAATTCGGGATTTTTGTGATAAAATATATTTAAATATATTTGTACGAATTTATTATACAACAAAAACATTCGTATTTCAAGGGGTAGAACGAAAATGTTTGAGAAAAATAAAGCTGTAATATACGACAGAAAATGCATTCACGTCACAGGTCTTGGCGAATATGACCTGAAGGATACGATGGAATGCGGACAGTGCTTTCGCTTTGAGCGTGTAACCGATACGGAATGCCCGACCGAATACCGAATAGCGGTGCGCGACGTGATAATTGACGTCGGACAGCGAGTGCGCGGGGAATTGATTTTCTTTGATATGACCGACGAGGTGTTTGAAAGGGTCGCGCGCGGCTTCTTTGCGCTTGATACCGACCTTTCCGAAATTCGCGCGGATATTCTTCGTCACACAGAGAGCGAATGGCTGCGCTCTGCGGCAGAGTGTGCGGGAGGTATTGCGATTTTAAGGCAGGACCCGTGGGAAACGCTCGTTTCCTTTATCATAAGTCAAAACAACAACATTCCGAGAATACGCAAGATTGTCCGCGAGATATGTGCCGAATACGGTGTAAATATTTATTTACAAAATGGCGGCGGAGAAAATTGCCCGCTGTCCGTGATTGACGGCACCCCGTGTGAAGAAAAATGCAAAAAATGCGGAAGATGCTATACCTTTCCGACTGCAAAGCAAATACTTGATAATCCCGACGGACTTTTGCCGAGCAAGCCCGGCTTTCGATACGGTTATCTTTTAGATGCAGCAGATGCGGTTGCATCGGGGCGCGTAAATCTTGAGAAAATTGCGGCGGCAAGAAGCTATACTCACACCGTAGAATGCCTGAAGCTAATCAAGGGGGTGGGCGACAAGGTTGCCTCCTGCGTTGCTCTTTTCGGCTTTGCAAACCTCGAGGCTTTCCCGGTTGACGTGTGGATGAAGCGCGCGATTGACGTTTACTTTGGCGGAAGGCTTGACCCCGCCACCCTCGGCAGATATGCGGGGGTTGCACAGCAATACATATTCCACTACATCAGAAATATAGAAAACGGTTAACGGGTATTGACCAATGAAAAAAGCGGTGCTACAATATACCGTAGAAGAAAACTCATAAAAAGGAGTATCGGAAATGAAATTTAATTATCGCTTTATAAAGGTTGTTCCGGAGGGGGAAACCGAGCCCGTAAGAATTCTCGCGGGTCTTTATACCGCAAGCGGCAGGGATTACGACAAGGTAACCGAGCTTGAAATCCCCGATAACATAGTGAGCATCGCCTCCGACGTATTTACGAGGTTTAAAAATCTAAAAAGGGTGAAGCTGCCCGACGGGCTTAAGGATTTCGGTAGCTTTACAGACCTCGAATATCTTGAGGAGGTAGTATTGCCCGACAGCATCACCTCTATCGGCGACGAGGCATTTTACGGCTGTCGCTCGCTCCGCGAGCTCACCATACCCGCAAGCGTGACCTACATCGGTGGATGCGCCTTTTACGACAGCGGCATTGAGGAAATAACCCTTCTCTCTCTTGAAAAGCTCAAAAATGTTAAGGACAATGCCTTTGCGGGAAAGAGAAGCATCAAGTACAACCTCCCCGACACGGCAGAGAAAAAATCAGTAAAATACACCCCGGATATGGGTACACCAAAGCTTGTGGACGGGTATCGCGAAAGAGCAAAGGGAAAGTCGCTTTTCGAGCAGGCAAAGGCGCTCAAAATCAGTCACGAATCCCTCCAGCCCGACCTTTACTGCTTCAATCCGTACATTGCCTCCTCCGCATATTTCCCGTCAGATTTCATCTCTGAGCACGCGCGGGTGGAGTCATACATCGTTGACGACGGGGTTATCGTAGGCTTCAACGTATATAAGTGGGAGGGAGATAAAATGGTTACCGCACCCCTGCTTATCGGAGTGCCGACCTGCATATCATACGAGGCAAGCTACGCTCTCACGGGCGACAACAACGGCGCGGGCTACAAGGGTGACAACGACGAACCGTACTACTCTCCTTTGTACACTTTAGTTTACGAAATCGGTCACAAATACCCAACCACAGATTCGTTCGACCAGGAGGAGAATTATCCTGACGACGGCGAATAGCCCCGCACCCGTGTTAAATTAACGTAGCATTTTAATAAAGAGAAATAAAAAAGGCTTGCCGCTTGGCAAGCCTTTTTCTTCGGAATGGTAGATTATCTCTTAACCTCTTCCATTATAAATGCCTCGAGGGCGTCGCCCTCGCGAATGTCGTTGAACTTTTCAATACCGACACCGCATTCGTAGCCCGAGTTAACCTCCTTGACGTCGTCCTTGAATCTCTTAAGAGATGCAATCTTATCCTCAAGAAGAATAACGCCGTCGCGCATAATACGGATAGATGCGTTTCTCGTAATCTTTCCGTCCTGAACGTAGCAGCCCGCAATGATACCGACGCCGGGCACCTTGATGCACTGGCGCACCTCCGCGTGACCGAGGATAACCTCCTTGAACTCGGGGGCAAGCATACCCTTCATTGCCGCCTCTATCTCGTCGATAATCTCGTAGATAATACGGTGGGTACGAATGTCAACGCCGTTGCGCTCCGCGCTTTCAAGAGCGTTACGGTCGGGTCTTACGTTAAAGCCGACAATAATCGCTTCGGATGCGGATGCGAGCATAACGTCGTTTTCGGTGATACCTCCGACGGCGGTGTGGATAATGTTAACCTTCACCTCGTCGTTGGAGAGCTTAAGAAGCGATGCCTTTACCGCCTCGCAGGAGCCGGCAACGTCCGCCTTTACTATAATGTTGAGAGTCTGAACACCCTCGGAAATACGGGAGAACAGGTCGTCGAGGTTTACGCGGGAATTTGCCGCGAGAATTTCCTGACGCTGCTTTTCGCGGCGCTGGTCTGCAAGGCTTCTTGCCATCTTCTCGTCCTCTACCGCATTAAGCTCGTCGCCCGCCTGCGGAACGTCGTCAAGACCGATAATCTCAACGGGAACGGAGGGTCCCGCCTCCTTTACGGTTTTACCGTTGTGGTCGACCATAGCTCTTACTCTACCCGTGGAGGTGCCGACGATTACGTAGTCACCCTGGTGAAGAGTACCGTTCTGAACGAGAATGGTTGCAACGGGACCGCGTCCCTTATCAAGCTTTGACTCTATAACTATACCCTTTGCTCTCTTTGTGGGGTTGGCACGAAGCTCCTTTACCTCCGCAACGAGAAGGACGCTTTCAAGAAGGTCCTCGATACCCATTTTGGTATGTGCCGAGCAGGGCACGGTGATTACGTCGCCGCCCCAAGCCTCGGGAACAAGCTCGTAGGTAGTAAGCTGGTTAAGCACGTTATCGGGGTTGGCGGTCGGCTTATCCATCTTGTTAATTGCTACGATAATATCAATGCCCGCCGCCTTTGCATGGTTGATTGCCTCAACCGTCTGGGGCATTACGCCGTCGTCGGCAGCTACAACGAGGATTGCGATGTCGGTGGACTGTGCGCCTCTCATACGCATTGCGGTAAACGCCTCGTGTCCGGGGGTGTCGAGGAAGGTAATATCCTTTCCGTTTATCTTAACGCGATACGCACCGATTGCCTGGGTAATACCGCCCGCCTCACCGCGTGTAACGTTGGTGTGACGGATAGCATCGAGGATAGAGGTCTTACCGTGGTCAACGTGACCCATTACACAGACAACGGGCGCTCTCTCTACGAGATCCTCCTCGTTATCCTCCGCCTCGGTAAAGAGCTTTTCCTCTATGGTAACGACGACCTCCTTGTGTACCTTGACACCGAACTCGTCGGCAATAACCTCCGCAGTGCCAAAGTCGATGACGTCGTTCATACCCTTCATTTCGCCCATCATCATAAGCTTTTTGATAACCTCGCCCGAGCTTTTCTTAATTCTCGCGGCAAAGTCGGATACGGTAATCTCCTCGGGAATAGTGACCTCAAGCTGCTTTGCTCTTGCGCGCTCCGCCTCAAGACGCTTCATTTTTTCCTTTGCGGCTTTTTCCTTATCCTTTGCACCCTTCTGATTCTGTCCCTTGTTATCCTGCTTCTTGAGCTTGGTCTTGGACTGGGTGTTGTCGGTGCCGCGTGCGATGCCCATATACTTGTCGTTATATCTGTCGTCGTACTTTGAAAGGTCTACGTCCGAGGTGCGGAGGTCAACGACCCTCTTACCGGGTGCGGTGGCGGGAGCATGCTCTGCACCGATATTAACTCCGCCCTTTACGTTGGTTTTGTCAACTACGGGAGTAATGGTCTTATACTGCTGCTTCTGCGCCTGCTTCTTCTCCTCCTTTTTGGGAGTCGGAGCCGCGGCTTTTGCAGCATTTTCCTGTGCCTTTTGCTTCTTTTCAAGCGCAGCCTGCTGTGCCTGCTGTGCGGGTCTTACAGTGCTTGCGGGAGTGGGCGCGGGCGCGGGTGCTGCGGGCTTTGCGGTCTGCTGCGGCTGGGGGCGGTTGTTATTGCCCTGCTGCGGCTTGCCCTGTGCGGGACGCTGTCCGTCGGGCTTGCGGTATCCGCCCTCGGCATTTCTGTTCATATTCTCGCGACGCTTTGCAAACGGGTCGGACGAGGGTGCGGCGGAATATTTATCGCGCTGTCCCTGGTAGCCGTTTCTGTCGCGGTTATCGCGATTGCGGTTGTCGCGGCTGTCGTTTCTTTGATTGTTATTTGCACCGTTTGCGGGGCGATTGTTATTTTGACCCTGTCTGTTATCGGGTCTTGCTCCGCGGTCGTCGGGGCGGCGGGGTCTTTCGCCCTGTGCATTATCC
>JAZSHN010000161.1:0-3849 GCA_045533315.1 Eubacteriales bacterium
AGACAGTGGGCCGACCATTGGCCCAACTGTGACTATCCCGAGGCACTTCTCTCCTCCACCTTCGACTATCAGGGTGCGAGAGAGCCGTACACACTTGCAACAGAGAATGACATTCTCAACGGTCTTGGAATGCTGTTTATGCGCCTTCTTACCCACCGAGCGCAGATTTTTGCCGACGTAAGAACATATTGGTCGCCCGAGGCTACCAAGCGCGTTACGGGCTATGATATGGAGGGTAAGGCAAAGGAGTACGGCGGTATTATCCACCTTCTCAATTCGGGTGCGGCTTGTCTTGACGCTTGCGGTGAGTGCCGCGACAAGGACGGTAATCCCACAATGAAGAGATGGTGGGAGGTTACCGACGAGGATATTAAGAAGATGACCGACGCCACCGTTTGGTGCGAGGCAGGCTTTGACAACTTCCGCGGCGGCGGATTTTCCAGCCACTTTACAACCCGCGCGGAGATGCCAGTGACGATGATAAGGCTCAACCTTGTCAAGGGACTTGGTCCCGTGCTCCAAATTGCAGAAGGCTGGACCGTGCATCTTCCCGACGAGGTTTCGGACGCTCTTATGGAAAGGACCAACCCCACCTGGCCGTGTACCTGGTTTGTTCCGCGCTGTGACGGTAAGGTCGGCGGTCCGTTTGAGGATGCGTATGCCGTAATGAACAATTGGGGCGCAAATCACGGTGCGATAAGCTACGGTCATATCGGTGCGGATATTATTACTCTTTGCTCCATGCTTCGTATTCCCGTATGCATGCACAACGTACCCGAGGACAAGATTTTCCGTCCCGCGGTTTGGAATGCCTTCGGCTCCGATAAGGAGGGACAGGACTATCGTGCCTGTGCCGCCTACGGTCCGCTTTACAAGAAAAATTAATCCCTTTTTTCGCACCGCAGCCGCGGTGCGAATTTTTTTATTTTTGTTATTTCAACCCCTTGCGAGAGCGAGCAAAAAATGATATAATGAAATTGTAAGCATCAACAATTTAAAAAGGAGGAAATATGCGAAAGCTTACCGTAGCATTATGCACCGACGAGCGCGGCGGAATGATTTTCAACAAAAGGCGCGTGAGCCGCGACAGAATTCTTATAAAGAATTTAATGGAAGGCTTTGACGGGAAAATATATATAAACGAATATTCGAGGCTTTTATTCGAGGACTACGGGGACCGTGCCGTTGTGTGCGAAAGCGCGCTTGACGAAGCTCCCGACGGGGCGGTATGCTTTATTGAATTCCCTCCGTTCAAGCCGTATCTGGCAGATATTTCAAGCCTTATAATCTACAACTGGAATCGCAGGTATCCGTACGATTTATGCCTTGACGTTTTGCCCGCAAAGGAAGGCTTTAAATCGGTATCGGTGTGCGAATTCGAGGGCTCCTCGCACGAGAAAATTACAAAGGAGATTTTTGAAAGATAATGAAAACGAAAAGATTATTGGCTATTATTGCCATTTTGCTTATACTTTCCACCGTTTTGACGGGGTGCGATATTATCAATCGGATTATCGGCGGTGGTGACGATATTCCGTCGGTGGACCTTAACTCCATTCCCGAATTTGACGGAAAGCACGCATACGTTATTATAAACGACAACACGCCATTTTTCACGGATGACGAAAAGGCAACGAAGAAGTCGTATGAAGTCTACGGCGAGCTTGACGCTCTTGGAAGATGCACGGTTGCACATTCCTGTATCGGCTCTGACCTTATGCCCACGGAGGAGCGCGGAAGCATCGGTCAGGTAAAGCCCTCCGGCTGGCAGACTGTAAAGTACGATATTGTTGACGGAAAGTACCTTTACAACCGCTGTCACCTTATCGGCTATCAGCTTACGGGAGAGAATGCAAACGTAAAGAACCTTATTACAGGAACAAGATATCTCAATATTGACGGTATGCTTGATTTTGAAAATATGGTTGCAGACTACATAAAAGAAACGAAAAACCACGTTATGTACCGTGTTACCCCGATTTACGACGGCAACAACCTTGTTGCATCGGGTGTGCTTATGGAGGGGTGGAGCGTTGAGGATAACGGCGAGGGCATTTGCTTTTGCATTTACGCATACAACGCACAGCCCGGTGTTTCAATAAACTACAAAAACGGTAACAGCTGGCTTTCGGGTGAAACTCCGCCCGCCGACGATTCGGAGGATATAAACACAGATGTCAGCACCGATATTTACTACCTTAACGTAAAGACGGGTAAATTCCATATCGTTTCCTGCCGCTATGCGGACGGAGAAAACGTTGTTGAGTACGAGGGAACGCTTGACGACCTTCTTGCAGACGGAAAGGAGCCGTGCGGAATTTGTCTTAAGGACCTTAAAGAGGAAAATGCGGAATAGCAACAAAAAACGCGCCAATCGGCGCGTTTTTTGTTAGGACAGAAGGATTAAAAGCAAGGCTCCGTTTTCAAGAATGGCTTTTGCCGCGGTTAAGCTGTCGGACGAATTGGTGCTATTATAACAAAGCCCCTCCTCCATATAGGCATAAACGTCCTTGCAAAGACGAAGCCCATTCACGGTAAAGGTAAGCGTTGCCCCGTTATCGGCATAAAGCCGTATTTTGTCACCAACACGTATATTCATTGTCGCGGAGCTAAACGGTACGGCATAGCATTTTTCATTCCCTTTTGCATAGAGGCCCAATTCCCTGCTTTCGACGGGATATTCGTGGGTAACAGGAGCATATACAAAGTCCTCCGTCACGAATACGTTTACCCTGCCCTTTGACACGGCGGCACCGTCGATTGCAACAAGCCTATTCCCGTAAAAAATTGAGCAATCGTAGTCGGATCGGGATTTGTCAAAGATTGAAGCGTAATAACACGGGGTATGCCCGACAACGAGCGTTTTGTTATCGGGTATTTCAAAATTCGGGTAGCGAGTATGCCAGCGCAGCCAACGGGCGTTATTCCATTTTGCAAGGCTCGCGTAGCGAAAGTTGTTTTCCTGTGCATCGTCGGGAAGCCAACCGTGTGTGAAAATATAGCCTTCGGTTTCAAAAAAGTCATACATCGAATCAATCAGATTTATGAGCATTTCGGCAACCCTTCTTTGCGAGGAATCGATTATGTTCAAAAAGCTTTCGCCGTGGTAGTAGGTGAAAAATTCGGCGAGCGTTATATGTGTGCCGTTGGTGAATTGAAGTCCTGTAACATTGCCGCTTGTAAGACTCTGCATCAAAATATCCTCGTGATTTCCGCGAATAAGGATTTTGTTTTTTATACCCGATAGATATTCAAGAACACGGCGATTTTCTTTCCCTCTATCAAAAAGGTCGCCAAGGACAACAAGTAAATGCTCAGGATTTTTGGATTCAAAGCCCGCTTCGTTTAGCGAGTCGACAAGTGCGGTGGCACAGCCGTGTATATCCGACACGGCAAAAATTTTAACTTTTCTTTTTTCTCTTTCCATAAAAATAATGACGGCAGATTTTCCACGGTCACAAGGGTCGCGGTCGTTTCTGCCGTCTTGTATTTTAGTTTTCGGAAACGCCGAAGCCAATCCTTGCGGTTTTCTTTGTATTGAGCGTTTTGAGGTTTGCAAATTCCTTGTCGGAGGTTGCTCTTCCGAAATCCTCGGTAGTAAGGCGAATATTAGTTTCGCCCGAAAGCTGGCAACGAAGTGCCGCCTTTCCGTAAGTACGCTCAAAGAGGTTACGCACGAAGCGCGCGTTACTGAATTCTTTTGCATTTATGAACTCGTCGGTAAGACCGTCGAAGTAAGCGCGTACATTGGGGAGCATTTCCTCGTCATACTCAAGCTTGTCACCGAGCATATTGAGGAAAATCTGATAAAGCTGCTC
Source organism: Eubacteriales bacterium (assembly GCA_045533315.1). Taxonomy (GTDB): domain Bacteria; phylum Bacillota; class Clostridia; order Oscillospirales; family CAG-272; genus UBA1740. The sequence goes on from JAZSHN010000161.1 coordinate 3,819, forward strand.
TCTCGTAAAATTCGGGAAATCGATTGTATAG
>JAZSHN010000101.1:0-33066 GCA_045533315.1 Eubacteriales bacterium
TTAATCTAAGCTTCTTCTTACTTTTTGAGTTTTCTTTTTTCAAAGTGTTTTAACGAGAATCTTTCGCACTAAATCAGTTCTTACCAATTTAAGTGTACAAAAATTTTCAATGTTGTTCAATTTTCAAGGAGCAAGGTGCACGCTCGAGGTCCTGCCTCGTTTTGCGCGCTTTGATATTATAACCCAAACAAAACAAAATGTCAAGCCCTTTTGTAAAAAAATTTCAAAAATTTTTGTACAGGATATACAACGGGCGAAAAGCAACAAAAAACGGCAAAAAAATGCCGCCCCAAAAAGGGGCGGGCGAGCCAAACATCTTTATAATGCCAAAATTGCGATAAAAAATGCAAGGGCGGTAAGAATATAAGCTCCATTCAAGATTATGCTTACCAAACCGAAAACCTTTTCTCTGCCGAGACGATATTTAAACACGGTAATGGAAAGCACAAGGCTGATAATCGCAAGCACCGCAGAAGCAACCACGCCAATCAAGGTAAAGACAACCAAAAACACCTGTGCAATACCTGTGCCGAGCTGGCTTTCACCTGCATCTTCGAGAGCGTTATGCTCTGCACGCGTTACGAAAAATTCAACCCCAAAATAAACGGTAAAGGCAATTGCCACGGTAGCGGCAATGAGAAGTATAATTGCAGCGGTAAGATGAACGACACGTCCAACGGTAACCTTTTGCTTCTCTTTACCCTCGGTAACCTCCTCTACCTCGTAAACGTTTTCTTTATTATCCATAACAAGCCTCCTTTCGAGGTTGGTAGAGATATTATAGCACAAAATGCGAAATATGTCAACAGTAACCCATTCTCTCGCGCGTATATATAATTATAAGGAAGCGAAAGCCGAAATTTTTGATATTGACAAGACACTGTGCCTGTGCTATACTTATTGCACCGGAAAATTAAGGAGTATTTATGACACTTTACGACGAAATTTATTTTGAAATTACAGCATCGGGAAAAAGATCGGAGCTTGAAAAATTCATTTCATTTTTGAATGACGGCGGTCTTGACGACTTTTTTGAGATGGACGAGGATTATATCGATTACGACGACGATTTCGGATCATGCGGTGCGGAGGACGACACCTACGTCACCTTTTCCAACGACGATATGGGAATCGAGGTTGACGAGTTTGACGTTGACGAATTCCTCGAGGTACTTTGTCGCGCGGGAAGAAGGCTCGACCTTCGCGGCGAAATCTACGACGCCGACGACGACGAATACCGTTTTGTTTCAAAGGAGGGCGACTCCTATTATCTCAACGCAAACAATATAACCCTTTTCAACGACGACCTCGATACACAGGCAAAGGAAGAGGATATCGACGACGAGGAATAAAAGGGGGCTGCTTCATTTAGACATAACCGTAAACAAAAGGGCGAGGTACCATATAATAGGTGCCTCGTCTCTTGCTATATTATAAAACAGAAATAAGGAAAGAAAACCTTATAGGGAGTGTCGAAGGATTTTAGAAAACAACTCCTATAAAAGATTGTCGGTGATTTTTGATAATTTACTATGAAGCCCCTCGTCCTCCACGAGTCGGAGAATTATTCTGCTGCTTTTTTGCTCCACCCTGTAATAGGCAAGACGGCGGCGGGTTTTTATTTCTTCGGGGTAAACGATTTCAAGATACATATCCCCCTCAAAAATTACGACCGCGATATGGTGGTATTCAAGCACCTCGCCCTCCAAATCGGCAAGGAGCAATCGCTCGTCAAGGTCGCAGGTTTTTCGCGGAGGATTAAATTCAAAGGGCGATGGGTATAATTCCCTTACCCTTCTGTGGTCGCGGAGGTTTTCAACCTGCTCGGCGAAAAAGGATATGCCAAGCTCGCGCTCATGCTCCGCGGCTTTACCCTTTACCGATAAAACGATTTTCTCGCCCTCGTCGCCAAGGGCGGAAATTATACGCTCCTCCCAAGCCTCGTAGCCCGCAATGGCAACAACGGCGCAAATGCTGTCGCCGCTTTTTACGTAATTCAGGCAATTAACGAGGGCGTTATAGTATTCCTCTTTATAATTATTCGGAAGTATCATTGCGGTTTCCTTAATATATTATTTACAGGTTTCGGGATTCGTGCATATTCCCGATATATTGACAAACCTCTCGGGTCTGTGTTAAAATAACGTTGGAAAAATCCTTTTTTCGCAGGAGAAAATAAAAATGCTTAAAAAATTAAAAAAATTCGGTTGGGGCTATCTCGTTATCGGAGCTATATTAATCGCAATCGGCGTTTCGTTTATAAGCGCACAGGATGCGTACGAAACGCTTGCAATAATAATGGGTTGTATTCTCGCCGCGGTCGGCATAGGATTTAGTGTGTACACACTTATGGACAAAAATCGCGGTGTAAGATTTGCGCTTCGCCTTTCCGTCGGGGTAAGCGCAATAATTTGCGGCATCGTCACAATAATTGCAAAGGGCGGCGCGATAGAGGTTATTGCAAACATTCTTTTTCTTTTGCTCATAATAGACGGAGCCTTTAAGCTCCAGCTTTCAATCCTTTCCCGTCGGCTTTCCTACTGGGGCTGGTGGTTGATTACCTCGCTCTCCGTCGTGATAATTATATGCTCGTTTTTGCTTTGCAAGCTTACGCCGAGCGACCCCGCAAACCTTGCAACCCTTTCGGGTATTTTGATAATTTCGGACGGCTTGCTTAATCTTTTATCCGCCTTCTTTTCCTCTGCAATAGTTGTCAAAAAGGAGGACGAGGACGACACCCCCGACAAGGACGAAGAAACAGCGGAGCCCAAAGACGAGGAAGTCGAGTAGGGTAAACAATTATTTACATTTAACAGAGGTGGAGAATGAGAAAAATCCTCGACAAGCTTAAAAAATTTAACACGCCCCTGTACTACGGCATTGCTTGCCTTGCATTTGGCGTTTCGTTTGCGGTGCTGCCGTATTTATGGAAGCCCGCGCTTGACATACTTCTTATTCTGGCGGGTGTGTTTTCCATATTCGTTGGAATTTTGACGGTATCCCTGCTTGATACGGAGTATCGCGACATCAGCTATTATCTTTCGGTTGGAAAGACCCTTTGCCTTATCGGTTTTGGAATATTTTTGATTACCTCGCGCTCCTCGCTTGCCTGGATGCTTTGCATCGGGTACGGAATTTACCTTTTGGTACGGGCTGTTCCCTCGCTTATAAAATGCGTGCTTTTGCCAAAGACGGGAGAGACGGTCTGGTGGGGGCGGCTTTTGCTTTCGATACTTGAGATACTTATCGGACTTTGGCTTATTATCTATCCAAAGTGGCCGAGCGAGTACGTTTTGGCGGGCGTAGCCCTTTCGGTCACGGCAATCGAGCTTTTTATAAAGCATAATAAAAAGGATAAGGCAGCCACCCCGCCGAGAATGATGTTCGGCACGGTTTTCGACCCCGAATTCGAGGATAAAACCGACGAATAACCCACAAAAAGACAACCCCAAGATATAGAAAAAGCGGCAGTTTTGCCGCTTTTTCGTTTTTCCCACTAACAATACATTCCCGATGCCGCGAGGTAGGAATAGAGCTTTTCGCCGTGGTCCTGCTCCTCCTTTTGAATGTGGGCGAGCGTATCGCGAAGGGTTGTGGAGTTAAATTCAAACACGCCCGTGTTATAAACACCCGAAACGTGCTTTTCCATTGAGAGCGCGTCCTTGCAAAGGTAGGCGTCGTTGTTCTTGTCAGCCACAGAGCAGGACGAGGGTGCGCCGTTGTACTTTGCCTCTGCCGCACTCTTTGGCGTTTTGGGCATCGCAACCTCCTCCCCGTTCATAATGCGGTTGATGGTGTCGAGGTGTGATACCTCCGCGGTTTTGATTTCGTTAAAGAGCGATTTGAGCTGTGGGTCACAGGCGGCATCGGCATATTTGCCGTACTTTTCGATGCAAAGCTCCTCCTGTGCCTTCAGGTCCTTCAGAATGCTTGTTTCCTTCTGTGTGAGTGTCATATTTTTCTCCTTTCGGGGTATTTACCCTTACGGAGAGTTTATCCCATAGAAGGAAATTTATTCATTCATTTACATTTTTGGTATTTTTACGGTAATAATTTCAAGACCTTCGCCGCCCGTGACGGTTATTTTACCCGCGCCGGCGGGGATAAAGAAGCTGTCCCCTTTTGTGATTTTTTCGCCCTCGATTTCACCCGCGCCGCCGACACAGGTGACGGAAAGGAAGGAGTCGGGTGTGACGTCAAGCGTCATATTTGTAAAGTTTAGTTTATATTTTGCCGTTTCAAAATATTCGCATTTTCCGATAATTTCGGGCGAATTTGCGACACGGGGTGCGGGTTTATATACGTCAAGGTCGGAAACGAGCATTGCCTTTTCAATATGAAGCTCGCGAAGGTTGCCGTCCTTGTCACGGCGCATATAATCGTAAAGGCGGTAGGTCAGCGTGCTGTTTTGTTGAATTTCAAAGATAACGACTCCCGCGCCGATTGCGTGAATTGTGCCCGACGGGATAAAGAACACGTCGCCCGCCGTTACCCTCTTGAAGGACAGGAGCTTTTCAACCGTTCCGTCCTCCACCGCCGCGCGGAATTTTTCGGGGGCGACCGCCTCGTTAAGACCCATATAAAGCCCCGCGCCCTCGTCCGCCTGTACAACGTACCACATTTCGGTTTTTCCGTACTGTCCCTCGTTTTCAAGGGCGTAGCCGTCGGAGGGATGCACCTGTACAGAAAGCTTTTCCCTTGCATCTATAAATTTCGTAAGGGTCGGAAAAAATTGAAATTTTTCGGCATTTTTGCCCCAGCACTCACGCGGGAAAGCCTCCGACATAGTTCTTCCGTCCTCGGTTTTCGCCTCTCCGCCCTTTGTAAACGAAAGCTCCCAGCTTTCGGCAATCCTGTCGGCGTCCGACCTCTTTCCGTATGCGCGAAGCTTGTTTCCTCCCCAAAGATTGTCCTTTGTCGCTGGGATAAGTCTGTATATTTTCTCCATTTCGACCTCCGAATTTTTCTGTAACGATTATACACCAAAAGGGCGGAGAATGTCAAGAGCGCAGGGGCTTAATCCGCCTTGCCTTGCTTTCAAATCCGCGGCGCGAGTGGGCAGCTTGCACATTATTTTTAAATTTTTATAAAATCTATTTATTTTTCCGTTTACGTGTGCTATAATATAATATCGCGACCCATACGCTCGCGCAAGGCTTATTACGCGGGCGAGCATTTAACCCCCGTGGGTCGGAAAGGAAGGCTACATAAAATGAAAAAGGAATGTAACATAGATTGCTCCCGTCTTAACAAGGTCGGCGGACAGGCGGTGCTTGAGGGCGTAATGATGAAGGCGGGCGAGAGGACGGTCACCACCTGTCGCAAGGAGGACGGCACTCTCGTCGTTACCGACGACAAATTCGTATCGGTAAGAAAGAAAAACAAGCTTCTTAATCTCCCGATAATACGCGGCTTTGTCAACTTTATCGAGATGATGAAGCTCTCGGTCAAGACGCTTGAAATTTCGGCTGACGCGCTGGAGCTTGAGGACGAAAAGGAAAAGGCGAAAAAGGAAAAGAAAAAGGCAGAGGGAAAGGTCGCGGTCGGCACGGTCGACGTTGTAATGGTGCTTGGCGTTGTGCTTGGTCTTGCGCTGGCTCTCGGACTTTTCTTCGTGCTTCCCTCTCTTATTGCCGACGGTATAGAGTGGTTTTTCACCACTGTGCTTAACGCTCTTCCATTTGGCATTGTGACGGTTGCGGTTATCGAGGGTATTGTCAAAATCGGCATATTCCTTTGCTATCTTTCTCTCGTAATTCTGATGCCCGACATAAAGCGCACCTTTATGTATCACGGCGCGGGGCATAAGTCGATTGCCTGCTTCGAGGTGGGCGAGGAGCTTACCCCCGAAATTGCGAACAAGCACACCCGCTTTCACCCGAGATGCGGCACGAGCTTTATGTTTCTTATGATTCTTATCGGCGTGTTTATCGGTATTTTCGTAAGATTTGTCCTCCCGTCAAAGGCACTTTTTGCCTCGGATTTTCTCTACTCTCTTTCGGTTTCGGGAATAAAGATTTTGCTTTTGCCGATAACGATGGGTGTCGGCTATGAAATCCTTATGCTTGCGGGCAAGCACGATAACACCCTCACACGAATTATATCCGCCCCCGGTCTTTGGGTGCAAAGGCTTACCACAAAGGAGCCGACGCTCGATATGCTGGAGGTTGCGATTGTTTCCATAAAGTGCGCGCTCCGCGACGAATATCCCGAGTATATGGAATTTTTCCTTAACCGCGAGTGGGAGCCGAAGCCCGAAAACACAAGCGAAGGTTGCGAGGACGACGGCACAGCCGATGGCGAAAGCGAAAATAGAGATACAGCGAGCAGCGCGGCAAGCGAGGGCGCATTCGACCTTCCCGAAATCGGAATTGACACACCGATTGTTGACGTTGCGACAGAGCCGAAAATCACGGTAATCGAGGCAGACGAAGCCGACGACACCGACGGTGACCACCCCGCCGCAAACGAAGCGGCAGACACAAGCGGGGAATGCACCGCAGCCGACAGCTCCAACGACACCGACGAAAATGACGCTTAACGAGGCGATAGCCCTTTTAAGGGCGGCGGGCGTAAGCTCCGCGGCACACGATGCAAGAGAGATTTTTTCGCATTTCGACGGGGTGGACAGGGCTACGCTTTTGACCCGACCCGATGCCGTCGCATCAAAGGAGGCGGAGGCGGCGATTTTACGCCGCGCGGCACGCGAGCCGTTACAGTATATTATCGGCGAGGTTGCCTTTTGCAACGAGGTATATTCGGTAAGCCCCGATTGCCTTATCCCTCGCTCGGATACCGAAATTCTCGTGGAATACGCAATGAAAAGCATTCCGCGCGGGGAAAAATTTATCGACCTTTGCACCGGCAGCGGCTGTATTGCCGTTTCAACGCTCTGCGGCACGCGCGACACCACCGCCGTTGCGGTTGATATTTCGGATAAAGCCCTTGAAATTGCAAGGCAAAATGCCGAGAGAAACGGCGTTTCGGACAGAATTTCGTTTATAAAAGCCGACCTTCTCGGCGGGGATTTAAGCGAGCTTTCGGACGGGTATTACGCGGTGCTTTCAAATCCGCCGTATATTCGCGCCGAGGTGTATGCCGAGCTTGAGCCCGAGCTTTTTTGCGAGCCGAAAATCGCGCTTGTCGCGGAAAACGGAGGCGGAATTTTTTACGAAAGGCTTGTCCCTCTCGGACTTTCGCTGATAAAGGATGGCGGATTTTTAGCGTTTGAGATAGGCTTTGACCAAGGGGAGCTTCTTTCCTCCCTTGCCAAGGAGTACAACGCAAAAATCAAAATATTAAAGGATTATTCGGGCAACGACAGGGTTGCCGTTATCACAAAATAAAGCCGTCCGCGGCTTTGTAAATATTACCGCAAAAGCCACTCGGCTTTGCAAAGCGTTACCGCAAAGGTCGAACACAGCTTTGTAAAAATCGGCTTTGGGCGGCATTCGCCCGACAATTCACCACAACACACCGCCCGTCATAGAATGTGGCGAGGTGATGAATTTGGCAAACGGCAAAGTAAAAATCGCGCTGATTTACGGCGGTCGGGGATGCGAGCATTCGGTATCCCTCGCAAGCGCCGAGTTTTCGGACAGCGTTATCGACAGAGAAAAATACGAGCTTTATCACGTCCTTATCGACAGGGAGGGGGCGTGGTGGCTTTGCGACGGTATTTCCCGCAATCGCGGGCGGCAGGGTGCAAAAGCACCGAGGGAGGTATTTCCCCTTCAAAGAGGGAATATTCACGGGCTTTTCGACGGTGAAAAAATACTTTCCGTCAACTGTGCCATACCGCTTTTACACGGAGATTACGGCGAGGACGGGCGAATACAGGGTGCGCTTGACACTGCGGGCATTCCCTTTGTGGGTGCGGGCGTGGTAGAGGGCGCGATCTGCATTGACAAGAGCTTTACCAAAGCTGTTGCAGAGTCCGTCGGTATTCCCACCGCACGCGGGGCGGCGCTCCCTCTCGGTGCGAGATACGAGGATGCGCTATGGGCAGCGGAGCAAATCGGCTTTCCCGTTTTTGTAAAGCCGCGACGGCTTGGCAGCTCGGTCGGTGCGGGAGTCGCGCGCGATGCGGGCGAGCTTAAGACGGTATTCAAATGTGCCGCGATTTTTGGCGAGGTATTAATCGAGGAGCTTATCGAGGATAAGCGCGAGCTTGAAATCGGGCTTCTTTCCCTGCGAGGTGGGCGGAGGCTTTCGCCTGTTGGCGAGGTGCTGTGCGGCGGGTTTTACGACTTTGACAAAAAATACGGAAGCAGCACCAAAACGGTGTGCTCCGCCGATATTCCCGATGCGGCAGCGGGCAAAATACGCGAATACGCATTACTCCTTGCAGAGGTGATTTCGCTTCGCGGTCCTGCGAGAGTGGATTTCTTTCTCTCGGGCGAGAGGCTTATTTTCAACGAAATCAACACAATGCCGGGTCTTACGGCGGATAGCCTTTATCCCGCGCTTATGCGGGCGGCGGGAATAGGCGAGGGCGAGCTTTTCGACCTTCTTATAGAGGACGCGCTCGCGAGATGACTCTCGGTATCTTCGACAGCGGAGAGGGGGGCAATAACCTCCTTCGCTTTGCAAGAGAGAGAAACCGCGCGGACGACATAATCTTCCTTTGCGACAGGGGGCGCGCGCCCTATGGCACGAAACGGGATTATGAGCTTTCGGGCATTGTAAACGAAAACATAAATCGGTTAAAGGAAATGGGTGCGGAAAGGATAGTTATTGCCTGCTGCACCGCCTGCACGGTTTTCGGCACCGTGGAGGATAAGGTCGGGGTATACCCGATACTTTCAAGGGCGGCAAAGCGCGCCGAAAAAATTTCAAAATCAAAAATCGCCGTTATCGCAACGGGAAGGACAGTTGCCTCCCACGCATTCGGCTCCGCCATCAAGGGGCGAGAGGTCGTGGAGATAGAGGCACAGCCGCTTGTCGGAATTATAGACGGCGGAGAGAGCGACGGTGCATACTCCCCCTCCACCGAAAGAATTTTATACGAGCTTTTAAAAAGGGCGGAGGGTGCGGATACCCTCGTTCTCGGATGCACGCATTTTTCCTCGCTAAAGGGTCTTGCGGCACGGGTCGGTGCGGAGCTTGGCATAACGAATATTGTAGATGCGGCACGGGTCGGTGCGGAGCTTGTCCCGAAAAGAGAGGGCGAGGGCGGTATAGATTACGTGTTCAAAACAAAAAATAACGGCACGCCCATTGCCTTGCGGCAGGGGTGGTAAAGATGCAAAGAGGCACACCCTTCGCACCTTCGGCGAGGGTATTAAAGGATAGAAAGAGGCGCGCCCTTTGCGTTATGGAAATGTAAAAAGGGCAGCAAAAGAAAAACCGCCGTACCCTTTGCCCTTTGGCAAGGACGGCAAAACAATAAAAGAGATAACAATTGCCCCGCGCGGGGCGTCAAAATACAGATAAAAGGCGAGGACGTAAAAATGGCAAAATACAGACGCGGAAGAATAAACGATGCGGTGGCAAAGGAGCTTGCAATCGCGCTCGGTAACGTGAGAGAGCCAAAGGTTGTAAATAACTTTGTAAGCATTACGAGGGCGGAGGTTGCCCCCGACCTTAAATACGCTACCGTATATTTTTCCTGTATGGGCGACTGGAAGGAGGCGGCGGAGGGTCTTAAAAAATGCACCGGTATGCTTCGCCACCATCTTGCGGTAACCCTTAATCTCCGTATAACTCCGGAGCTTAATTTCGTGAAGGACGGCTCGATAGAGCACGGTGCGAGAATTGCAAGAATTCTCGAGGAAATAAAGACCGACCCCCCCGCCACGGCGGACGAGGACGGCGAATAATCGGGGGCGGTATGGATTTCAGACGCTCTACCCCGTTTGATGCGCCGAAAATGGCGGCTCTTGAGGCGAGGTGCTTTCCCGACCCGTGGAGCGAAAGGGATTTTCAGGACCTCATCTGCACGGAGGGAGCTATGTGCTTTTCGGCAGTCGAGGGGGAAAGGCTTGTTGCCTTTGTTGCGGGGCGGATAATCGCGCCCGAGGGGGAGATTTACCGCGTTGCGGTTGACCCCGAATACAGGCGGCGCGGCTATGGCTACCGACTTCTTGACTATGCGATGAAAACCTCCCGCGGTGCTGGACTTGAAACCGCGTTTTTGGAGGTCAGGGCGAGCAACATCGCCGCGCGAAGGCTCTATCTCGCATACGGCTTTAAGGAAGTGTCGGTGCGTAAAAATTATTACAAAAGCCCAACGGAGGACGCGGTTATTATGATAAAGGCAAGCCGCGCCGACCTTGAAAATTAAAGCATTTTTCGGCTGTACATAAGGCAAAATCTGACACGGGGCGGTCTTTACCGCCCAAGTCAATTCAAAAAGCAAGGACAAGCAATGAACATTTTAGCATTTGAAAGCTCGTGTGACGAGACCTCTGCCGCGGTTGTTGCGCGGGAGGGCGAGCGCTTTATCATAAAATCGAATATCATAGCATCGCAGGTAGACACCCACCGTCTTTACGGCGGAGTCGTACCCGAAATTGCGAGCCGCGCCCATATCGAGGCGATAAGCTCCATCACCTACGAGGCATTGGAGGTCGCGGGCGTTAGTATGGAGGACATCGACGCGGTTGCCGTAACCTCCAACCCCGGTCTTATCGGTGCGCTTCTTGTTGGGGTGAATTTTGCAAAGGCACTTGCCTTTGCAAATAACAAGCCGCTTATCCCCGTCGACCACATAAAGGGGCATATCGCCGCGGCATATCTTTCGGGCGAGGACCTGCCAAAGCCGCCGTTTATCGCGCTTACCGTTTCGGGAGGTCACACGGCAATTTATCACGTAACCGATTACAATACCGCGATAACCCTCGGCGAGACGAGGGACGACGCAATCGGCGAGGCATTTGACAAAATCGGACGAATTATCGGAATTCCGTATCCCGCGGGGCGCGGCTTTGACGAGCTTTCCACCCTGGGATTTATAGAGGCAACGGGCGACCCCGTCGGCTTTCACAAGAAATACAAAAAAAGCGAGGCATACAAGGACCCCGCAATGGCACTTCCCTCCCCCGCGGTAAAGGACGACAGCCTTGATTTTTCCTTCTCGGGTCTTAAAACCGCGGCAATAAATCTTATACATAAATACGAGCTAAAGGGGGTAGAGCTTCCCCGCGCGCTTTTCGCCGCAAGATACACCTTCGAGGCTGTGGAGGGCGTAGCCAAAAAGCTCTCTATGGCGCTTGACAGACACCCGAGGTGCGACCTTGTCCTTTCGGGCGGAGTTGCGGCAAACTCCCACCTTCGCAGAAGGCTCTCGGAGCTTGCGGCGGCAAAGGGCATCAAGCTTTATATGCCACCCGTGTCACTTTGCGGTGACAATGCGGCAATGATTGCGGCACAGGGATACTACGATTTTCTGGCGGGAAAGCGCGCCGACACTTCGCTTAATGCGAGCGCGCAGGACAGCATCGACTGACAAAGGAGAAGCAAATGGATAAAAACAACAGAGTAAATTTCGCACAAAGGGCGACAGAGCCGACAAAAACCGCAGTGCCGGCGGCGGTTATAAAAAGGCTTCCGCGCTATCACAGATTTCTCGGCGAGCTTTTGCGAGAGGGCAGAGGCAGAATTTCAAGCGCAGAGCTTTCAAAGATAATGGGAGTTACCGCCTCGCAAATCAGACAGGACCTTAACTGCTTCGGCGGCTTCGGACAGCAGGGCTACGGTTATAATATTGAGTATCTTTACGGAAAGATAAGCGAGCTGCTCGGCGTAAACGAGGGCTATCGCGCGGTTATCGTCGGCGCGGGCAACCTCGGAAAGGCGCTTGCCGCAAGCCGTATGTTTGAAAGACGCGGTGTTAAAAAGCTCGCGCTTTTCGACGTTGACAGGTCTATTATCGGCACCGAAATTTACGGGCTTCCCGTTTACAGCATTGACGACCTTCACGATTATTGTGCCGAAAATTCGGTCGACATCGGCATTCTCACAGTGCCAAAGGAGGCGGCGCACCACGTCGCCGCAACCCTTGTGCTTTCGGGTGTCAGCGGAATTTGGAATTTTGCAAGCACCGAGCTTCAGCTCCACGACAGCGGAGTGGTGATTGAAAACATACACCTCGGCGACTCGCTTATGACGCTTTGCTACGAGCTGAAGTCAAACGGTGCGCCAAAAACGGAAGAGGAATAACAATGACCTTTAAGATAAATTTAGACGGTCTTTCCGAGCTTGAGTGCTTTCAGGAGGCAAGCCGCGAGGAGCTTCGCATACTTCTTTCGCTATTAAGCCTTGATGGGAAAATAGTGAGTGAGGACGACCTCGCGCGTGTTGCGGGAGTATCCGCGGCAAGGTGCCGTGCGACCCTTGTGCTTTGGGAGGAGTGCGGCGTTATTACCAAGCTTGACGGCGAAACGGTAATCGACGAGTTTAAGGAAAGACGAAGCTCGGACGAAAGATACAACAAGCCCGCAGGTGCAGTGGCAAAAAGCGTCCGCGATGGCGAAATGGCCGAATTTCTTAACGAGTGTGCGAGAATTATGGGAAAGCCGACCCTTAATACCGAGGAGATAAAGGACCTTGAATACCTCATTACCGACAGGGGTGTGTCAAAGGAGTTTTTGCTTATCCTTATCGCTCATCTTTGCGACAGAAAAAAGACGGTGACTCCGCGTATAGTGTTAAAAGAGGTCGAAAGGCTTGCGAAAAAGAATATCGACACGGCAGAGGAGCTTGAGAGCTACATAAGCAAGCTTGAAAAAACGACAAACGAGGAATGGGAATTCCGTCGCAAATTCGAGCTTTTCCGTCCGCTTTCGGACACCGAGCTTTCATACGTTAAAAAGTGGATGGGTGATTTCGGATTTGATATTGAAATTGTTTTTGCGGCATACGGAGCAGCAACAAAAACCGTATCACCGAACGTTCCGTTTTCAAGAATGGACAAAATCCTCACCGCTTGGCACGAAGCAGACTGTAAAACGGTAGCCGAATGTCTTTCAAGAGGAGAGGAATACCGCGAGGAAAAACGCAAAAAGGAAAAAGAGCAAAGGGACAAGGAAAAGGCAGAGGCGCTCTCCGCCGCGGGCGGCAAAAATCCCAAGCCTGAAAAAAGCAGAAAAGCAAAATACAACAATTTTGACACCGAGGATGCCCTCCTTGCTGCTTTAAAGCGCAGCTACGGTGACGATTTTAAATTTGACGAGGACGAGGTTTAAAAATGTATTCTAAAGAAAATTACAGACTCGCAAAAGAGGAAATAGAGGCAAGACGCGCGAATGCCGAGGCTACCGCAGAGGCAAGAAACGACGAGCTTCGCATTTTGTACAGCGAGATAAAAGAGATTGACGACGAGCTGACGGGTACGGGGCTTGCGCTTTTCAAGCTTGCCTGCTCGGGCGGCGACATTGCTCCGCTTCGCGCACGCAACGAGGAGCTTATGGCAAGGCGCAGAAAAATCCTCGTTGGACTTGGCTACCCCGCCGATTATACCGACGTGCATTACGTTTGTAAAGACTGCTCCGACACGGGCTTTGTCGGTACGAAAATGTGCAAATGCCTGAAGGAGCTGCTTATCACAAAAAATATTAAGTCGTCGGGAATCGGAAATCTCATCGAGAAGCAGTCGTTTGAGAATTTTGACCTTGAATGGTACAACGACGACCCAAACCGTTATATGCGAATGTGCGATAATTATGCGAAAGCAAAAAGCTTTGCAGATAATTTCGGTTCTCATCACCGCAATTTGCTTTTTATCGGCACAACGGGCACCGGAAAAACGCACCTTTCCACCGCGATAGCAAAGGTAATTATACATAAGGGCTATGACGTAATTTACGACAGCGTGCAGAATATACTGACCGACTTTGAAAACGACAGATTTCATTCGGGCTACGGTCAGAGGGAGGTTGAGAGCAACAAGTATCTCGAATGCGACCTTCTCATAATAGACGATTTCGGAACCGAATTCGGCGGCCCGTTTTTCACGTCGACGCTCTACAACATAATCAACACCCGAATCAATCGCGGGCTGTCAACGATTATTTCAACCAATTTGGAGGCTAAAGAATTAAGAGCAAAATACGAGGGCAGAATAATCTCAAGACTTATCGGAAAGGATTTTGATATTCTGTACTTCGCAGGAAAGGACCACAGAACGGGAATGTAAATAACACTTTACATCACGTAAAATCGGCAGAGCGAGCGCTCTGCCGATTTTCTTTTGCTTTTGTATTGATTTAATATTTGATTTACGGGTTAATTCGGGGTTGATTTACCGTTTTATTTCGGTGTCCACGCGCTCCGCGTATCTTACCGCGCCCATCGCATCGGGGGCATAGGCATCCGCCCCAATCATTTCGGCATATTCTGCGGTAAGCACCGCGCCGCCGACGATAATTTTAACACGGGGTGCCTCCTTTTTGAGAAGTGCAACCGTTTCTGCCATTGCGGGTACGGTAGTTGTCATAAGAGCAGAGAGAGCGACGATTGCCGCATTATTCTCCCTTGCCGCATTTAAAACGCGGCTCGGCGGCACGTCACGTCCGAGGTCGATAACGCGAAAGCCGTAATTTTCAAGAAGCAGCCTTACTATATTTTTGCCGATGTCGTGAATATCCCCCTCCACGGTTGCGATAACCACAGTGGAGCGCGAGGGCTTTTCGCCGTTTGCCGATGCCGACTTGATTACCTCGAATGCGGCTGCCGCCGCCTCCGCCGCCGTGATAAGCGAGGGCAGATATATCTTTCCCGTTTCATAGCCGACACCAACCGCATCAAGCGCGGGAATAATATCCTCTCCGATTATATCGAGCGAGGCTTTGCTCTTTATCAATTCGCCCGTTATTTTTGCCGCGCGGTCCTTCATTCCGCGCTCTATGGCACAGGAAAGCGTCATATCCGCATCGTTTACCGCGGCGCACTCGATTGCCCTCCCATTTGCATAGGAGAGATAGCCGACACAGCCCGCATCCCCGCCCGAAAGGGTCAGATACGCGTGATACGCACCCATAATTTTTTCTGCAAACGGGTTAAGAATTGCCGCCGAAAGCCCCGACGAAAGCGCCATCGTCAAAAAGGTCGCGTTGATGTTATCCCTTTCGGGCAGACCAAATGAAACGTTTGACACACCGAGCGAGGATTTGTAGCCCATATCGCCTATCATTTTTACCGCGCGCAGGGTCTCGTTTGCCGCGTTAATATTCGTGCTTACCGTCAGGCAAAGCGGGTCGAACACAAGCTCCCGCCCGTCAATTCCGTACCTCGCCGCCTCCTTGATAATTTTTTTCGCGACAGCCACCCTGCCCTCCGCGGTTTCGGGAATTCCGTCCTCGTCAAGCGTTATGCAGATAACCGCACCGCCGTATTTTTTAACAAGCGGGAAAATTTTATCCATGCTTTCCCTTTTTCCGCTTACAGAGTTGACGAGTGCCTTTCCGTTATAGACACGAAGCGCCGCCTCCATAGCCACAGGGTCGGAGCTGTCGATAACAAGCGGAAGTGAGGTTACCGCCTGAATTTCGCTTACTGCACGGGGCAGAAGCTCTGCCTCGTTAATTTCGGGAAGCCCCACGTTTACGTCGAGAAGCTGACAGCCCGCCTCCTCCTCTTTAAGTGCCTCGCGGAGAATGTAGTCTATATCCCCGTCGCGAAGAGCCTCCTTAAAGCGTTTTTTACCCGTCGGATTAATTCGCTCTCCGATAACGGTGGGGGGCGTGCCGATTTTCACAAGCTGTGAGTAGGAGGTCACGGCGGTGTGCGCCTCTGCCGCGGGCTTTACGCGCGGTACTTTGCCTATCGCATCCGAAAGAGCCGAAATATATTCGGGCGCAGTACCGCAGCAGCCCCCGAGAGCCGAAGCTCCGAGCGCGGAAATTTCCGTCATAACGGCGGCAAAGTCGGCGGGTGAAACGTCGTAAACGGTGCGACCTCCCTCCATTCGCGGCATTCCCGCATTCGGTTTAATTAACACGGGTACGGTGGAGTATGCCAAAAGCCGACCCGCAACCTCCTTCATTTTATCGGGCCCGACCGAGCAATTTGCACCAAGCATATCCACACCCATAGAGGACATTGTCACGGCGACAATTTCGGGTGTAGAGCCTGTAAAAAGCCGTCCGTCCGCGCCAAAGGCAAAGGATACGAAAAGCGGCAGATCGCACGCCTCCCTCACACCTATGACCGCGGCACGAGCCTCGTTAAGGTCGCCAAGGGTTTCGAGAAATACCGCGTCGACGCCCGCCTCCTTTCCGATTTTCGCAACAAAAGAAAACGCATCCACCGCGGCTTCAAATTCAAGGTCGCCGAGTGGCTTCAGCATTTTACCCGTAGGCCCTATATCAAGCGCGATAATGCAGTCACCCGCCGCCTCGCGCGCCCTTTTTGCACATTCCACGGCGGCATTCACGCTTGCGCGCAGGGCTTGCTCGTCCATTTTGAATTGATTTGCTCCAAAGGTGTTGGTGCATATAACACGCGCACCCGCCCTTATATATTCGGCGTGAATTTCGGTGACCGCTTCGGGGTGGGAAAGGCACCATTCCTCGGGCGGAGTGCCGACGGGGAGACCGCGAGAGAGCAAAAGGCTTCCCATTCCGCCGTCAAGCATCAATATTTTATCGTCAAGAGAAAATCTCATAAATGCTCCTTTCCGTCGCAAGCGCGACAAGCGAAAAATAAATTTGGGGCGGTTGGAAAAGAGGGCTTGCCTATCGGCTTTTCTCGCAAATTCCGACAATCGCGCTGACCGATTTTGTAGGTGTCATCAAAAGCCCGTCGGTAAGTCCCACGCCGATTTTTCCCTCGGGCGAGAGCAGACGGAATATTTCGCGCTGAAATTCAAGCGAAAGGTCGCCGTAGCCCGGGCTGAAGCGAGGTCTTACCTCACGTCCCAAAGCCTCCGCTTGCTCGGCAAGCTCGCGACAAAAGAGGTCGCAAAGCATCTCCACCCGTTCGGAGGCGAGTGCCGAAATCGCAAGAGCGAGCGACGGCGACAGGCTTGAATACCGCTTAATAAGCCTATCCGCCTCTATTCCGACGGTAGCAACGAAAACAACAGCACGCGTCGCACCGAAAGCTCGTCCCGCAAGTCCGCGAGAGCTGCAATTCAGCCCGCCGAGTCTTACCTCGTCGCCCGACACCGAAAGGGGTAGCTCGGTGTAGCAGACGCGGGGAGAAAGCCGCGGCAAAAGCTCCGCCTCCGCGCGGGACAAAAGAGCCGAATGCTCCTCCGTCGCAGCCTTTACACACATATGACGTAGCGCCTCCGCCACGTCGGGGGGCGGAAGAATATAATTTTTTACAAATACCATTTTTACTCCGAGTGGGGTTTACTTTCCGATTATATCCGAAAGGTTTTCGGTGATTTTTTCTGCCACGTGCGGCTTATTCATCGAGTACACGTGCACGCTTTTGACCCCCATTGCAAAGAGGTCGATTATCTGGTCGGTGGCGTAGGCTATGCCCGCCTGACACATTGCGGCGGGGTCGTCGCCAAACCTTTCGAGAAGTGCCGTATATCTGCGCGGAAGATAACAGCCCGAAAGCTCCACCGCGCGCTTGATTTGCCTTGCATCGGTGATGGGCATAATTCCCGCAACCGTCGGCACGCTTATTCCCGCGCCCTGCGCCCTGTCAAGAAAGTCATAGAAAAGACCGTTGTCGAAAAACATCTGTGTGGTAAGGAAATCCACCCCCGCATCAACCTTTTCCTTTAAATGACAAAGGTCCTCCGTCGCTGATTTGCTTTCGGGATGCCCCTCGGGATAGCATGCCGCCCCGATACAAAGGTCATACCCGCCCGCGCGTATCTCGCGTATAAGGTCGGAGGCAAAGCGATAGTCAAGACGGGCGCGGTCCCCCTCGTCAAAGTCGCGCGGAATATCTCCGCGAAGCGCCATAACGTTTTTTATTCCCATTTTCGTCATATCCGAAAGCCTTTCCCCAACGGTTTTTCTCGTGGAGGAAACACAGGTCAGATGAGCAACGGTGGGGACACCGTATTTTTTCTCTATGCTGCTTGCAAGCTCAAGGGTATATCGGCTCGTGCCGCCGCCCGCACCGTAGGTCACGCTCATAAAAGACGGCGAAAGCGCGGCAATTTCCTCGGTCGCGCGCATCACGCTTTCAAAGGCGGTGTCGGTTTTGGGAGGAAATACCTCAAAGGAAAGCGAAAGCCCCTCCCGCTTGAATATATCTGTCAATTTCATTTTCAAATCCTCAAGGTCAGTGACTGCCCGCAATTTCGTTACACGGGTCGGCGCACCGTATTTTTTCACCCGCAGGCGAAGGAGCGTAAAGCCTTTCGCACGCGCGAAAGGTATTAGGTAATCGAATAGACCGCGGCAAAGAAGCCATTCGTCCGCGCGAAAGGGGTGTCGAATTATTTTACCCGAAGCGAAAGGTAGGAAAGAAGCTCCGCCTCTCCCATTTCGCCCGCGGCAACCGACATTCCGATATGATATACCTCCTTGCTCGTGAGCGAGATTTCACATCCGTATGCGGTAAGCAGGGTCAGCATAAGCACCACGCCCACGCGCTTGTTTCCGTCGACAAAGGGATGGCTTGAAATCACCGAAAAGCCGAGGTGTGCCGCCTTCTCCATCGGGGTGGAATAAAGCTCGCACCCGCCAAAGGTCATAAACGGGGAGGCGAGCGCCCCCTCGAGAAGTCCCATATCCCTTACACCGACGTCACCGCCTGTTTTTTCGGCAATTCTTTCGTGAATTTTAATCGCAATTTCTGTCCTTATCATTACGCAAGCTCCCCGAGGGCGTCGGCATATTTGTCGATTACCCCGTCCGCAATTTTCAAAAGCTCCTCGTCGGAGGGGATTTGCGCTTTTAAATTTTCTTTTTCCATTCTTTCTCCGTTATGACAACAAAGCTTTACATTTGTTATCCTTGTTCCGATTGTTTTATTCTGTGTTAACGCGACACGGGTGTGAGGTTTACGCCTTTTCGGACGAGGTCGCGGCATCGGCATTTCCCGCCAAAGCATCGGCAAGGCGCACAGCGCCGAGAACAAGATAATCTATATTTCTCTCGTCAAACACGGTGTCGCGCGAAGTGTGTATTTTGTTCGCATAGTAAAGTCCGCGGCGAGTTTTGTTAAGCGAGGCAACGCCGACACCAACGGGGAACGATGCCTGGTCGGAGGGGTAAACCACCCCCTTCGTTTCGTAAAGGCAATCAATCCTCTCGCTCGGTGCAAAGGCGGCTTTAATTTCCTCCACCCTGTCTCTCGCTCCCTTTTTAAAAACAAAGAGCATATTGTTTCCGTCGGAGACACAATCGAAATTAACCAGCAGCCTGTCCTTCATTATCTCCTTATTCTGCTTTGCAAAGAGCCTTGAGCCAAGCAAGCCCTGCTCCTCGCAATCAAAGAGTATAAACGCCGCGTCGGTGCTCCCGTGCATTTCTTCCATAATACCGAATACGGTCGCAACTCCCGAGGTATTATCGTTTGCGGTGTGCTTGTTTGCGGGACCGTACATCATAAGTACAAGCTCTATATAATAAAGCACCAGAAATACCCAAATCGGAATTGACGAGCTTTCAAGCGCGGGTACAAGCTCGCGCAGGGCAAGCCCCACGGATAGCGGGAGGACAAGAAGCAAAGCCACAAGCGCAAGCTGATACAAAATGTACACGAATATATTCTTCGGTGTAATGAAATTCGGTATAAGCATCACCGGCTGTGTATCGTAGTGCGCGGTATAAACAACGCTTGCGCGCTTTACGTCGCCGATTACAATATTGCGTACGGAATTACCCTTTCCGCTTATTTGCACGGAATATCCGCACCCCTCGGCAAAGCCGCGTGCGTAATCTATAAACTCGGTTTTTTGTGCCTTCGTTTTTCTTACCTGATATTTTTCCAAAAGCTCCCTACGGTATGACATATTACCTCCGTACAGTCAGATATAACGCTACGAGCGAGATTTAACAAAATATATAATAATTATAATCCGCGCGGGAGAATTTGTCAACAATAATAAAGGCGGGAGGCGCAAAAAGCACCGCCCGCCGTAAGTCAAAGCCGTTTCAATTAGATAATTCAAATCCAAACATCAAGCCAAAGCCACATCAATCAAATAAATTTACGTCTGAATATGAAGAAAAGCACCGCGCCGAGCGTTACCGTTCCGCCCACGCTCGCGACTATAATAACGGTTGTGTCGCCGTTCTTCTCTTGAGGCTGCTCTCCGCCCTTGGTCGCGGGGATAATATCCACAAGCTCGTCACCGCAGACGGTGCAAACCGAGCGCTCAAAGCCGTTTGTGCTTTCGGTCGGCTCCTTCACGACCTCCCTTTCGCCGTATGAGTGGTCGGCGTAGGGAAGCTTTGTTCCCTTTACAAGGAGCTTGTCGCATCTTTCGCAATGCTCGTCACCCGAATAGCCGAATTCGGAGCAGGTTGCCTCCCTTGCCCCCTTTACAACCGTGTTTTCGTGGGGGCAAAGCACGGGATTTATATACTCGCGGCTTTCGCTCTTGCCACATCCGCCGCAAGCGCGGATTTCGGTTTCGCCGTCCTCGCCAACCTCCCAATCGCCAAAGCTGTGATTTTCGGTTGCGGGAATTTCCGCACCTGTTGCAAGCCTTTCGCCGCAGGTCTTGCAATATGTGTCACCGCTGTATCCGACCTCGCCGCAGGTTGCCGCCTTCGCGTCGCGAAGCTCTGTTTCGGTGTGTGTGCAAGCGGGCTGCTCGGGCTGCTCGCCGTCGGGCTCGGCATAGAAATGAGCAACGTAGTACGTCGCACTGTCTATCTCGGATATCGGGTTGGTGGAAATAGACTCGTAGGTTCCCGAGGAGCCCATAAAGAATTTCTCGCCCGTTGAAGATGTGTAAACAAGCGTCTTATGAGCGCTGTCGTAGGTAAAATACTCGGCGGGAACGGTGGCGGTAAGCTCCATTGTTCCCTTTGCGGTGTTACCGTCTCTCGGGTACATTCTTACGTAGGTTTTAACCCCGTCCTTGTAGAAAAAGAGCCTGTATGCGCCCTCTGTGTCGGCTACCGCCTCGAGGTAAACGTCGGCAGCCTGTTCAAAACTATCGGTTTCGCCAAGATACCAGGGGTATTCGGGTTTAAATACGTCGCCGTTAAAGAAAACCTCCTTATCAAGGCTTCCGTGGAAAAGTCCAAGCTTGTATGCAGTGCCCGTGGCAGGATTTTCAACAACTACGGGAGCATTATCCTCCGCGGGAGGCTCGGGAGTTACAACGTCACCGCCGCCTATATCATCTCCGCCGCCTATATCGTCACCGCCGCCTATATCGTCACCGCCGAGGCTTCCGCCCGATGCCTTGCCCGACGGGGTTGCCATATCGGTGGGAACGGACTTTCCGAAAATGAGCCAAGCATATTCGGGGTAGTCGATAAATACGTTTCTGTTCCCCTGTATTGCGTAAACAACCTCGTTACGACCCATTTCCCATGTATCAACAGGGTCAAGTTCACACCATTCAAGAAGCACGTCAACGCTTTGAAAAACCTCCGTAACGCTGTCGCAGCCCCAAGAAGAGCCCCATCTTACCCACATATAAAGAACTATTCTTGCAACGTCACCCTTCGCATTGTCGTTAGGCTCAAAGAAGCTTCCGGAATAGGTTCCGCCAACAGTACCGGAGAGGTTTCCCGTGCTGGTTGAACCGCCCGAAACGTTGCCGAATTTTTTATTTCCACGGTTAGAATTTGTTTTGTTTTCGTCGGGTCGAATATGGTGAAGGTCAGCACCGCCTCCCGACGTGTTATCGCCGCCAAGAGATTGTGGCCAAACGTGCTCCCGGTTCCAGCCGTTACCGCTGTTGTACTCCGAATAGGTTGCTTCGTAGGAGGAATAGAGCATTATGATTTTACCGTTCTCGTTCTCACAGTCGGTTTTAGTGGCATAATCGCGGCAATTGTCGTACGAGGTTACCTTTTTATGCGTGCTTGTCATAAGAGTACGAAGCGATTGAAAAACCGTATCCTTTGACATTTGAGAGAGCGTATCAAAGGCATAGCTTCCCGTATAGTAGCCAGCCGCAGTAGTACCGTCAAGCGTCGTACAAACAACGTCCCTTTCTCCCGAGTTGGAGGTGGAGGAATATTTCGACGGCTGACCCGCTGCGGATGTTGGAAGAATAACCAACGATACCAAAAGCGAAACAAGCATCAAAAGCGCAAGAGCGCGCAGCTTCAGATTTTTCATTTTTCTCTCCTTTGCGATTTTTTCGCATTTTTTGACATTTTAATTATAGCACAGGCAAAAAAGCAAATCAACCCCTTTTAAATATATTAAAGGCTTGTACGCGCTTTGCGGTCAAAAAACGCCTCGCGCAAAAAACGCGAAGCGTGAAAACGACAACTATTATTTACACATAAAATGGCGCAAGCCGCAAAAAACCCCTCCTTAATTTAACACGGGGCGGGCTATGCGGTTTCGGTCGGCACAATCGCGATACCGTTATACACACTCTCAAAGCAATCGGTAACGTCCGCAACCTCCAGCCTTACGCCGTCGATTTTTATATAACGGGAGTAGTCGTAGGTATAGCTTGAAAGCGGGCGGGCATAGGCGTCGTCGGTTTGCGCGGCAACGAGGGGGTCCTCTCCCTCAAACCCAACGATAAGCAGGGTGTGATAATATCCTCCCTCGTTTTTTGCAAGCTGTATAACGTCACCAACCTCCGCCATATCGAGAGAAACCGCACGACCGTACGGTCCGACACCCGTGTTTGTCGTCATAAAATTGTAAAAATAATCCACACCCGTCCAGGCGGGCGCTCTGTCATCGAGCGAAACGTAATACCAGCCGTAGGTTTTCGTGTAATTCATCACGCAGCTCCCCGCATAAATCGCCTGCGACACGAAGTTGGTACAGTTACCGCCGATGCCCCGAAAATTTCCAAAAACGGGGTTTTGCGAAAATGCATACCGCTTTGCGTATTCGACCGCACGCTGGCGGTTATATTGCTTTGTTACAAGCATAGCCACTCCTTTATTTAATATTTCTATATACAAATTATTCGCGAGTGTCAAATTTTGTGAAAAAAATATATTGTAAAATCCCGAAATATGGTGTATACTTTATTTGTAAAATTTATTTGGAGGTTCTTTCCCTATGTGCGATAACAAAAGACCCGACGGTATGCTCCGAATCAATACAAAGGAGCTTGCAAATTCATTCATTGACGAGCAGATTAAAAAGGTAAGAGAGCAGGTTGGAGATAAAAGGGTTCTTCTCGCTCTTTCGGGCGGAGTTGACTCCTCGGTTGTAGCCGCCCTTCTTATCAAGGCAATCGGCAAGCAGCTCGTTTGCGTGCACGTAAACCACGGTCTTATGAGAAAGGGAGAGTCGGAGCAGGTTATCGACATCTTTGGAAGGACGCTTGACGCAAATCTCATTTACATTGATGCAACCGACCGTTATCTGAATCTTTTGGCGGGAGTTTCCGACCCCGAATCAAAGAGAAAGATAATCGGAAAGGAATTTATCGAAATTTTTGCAGAGGAAGCAAGAAAGCTCGAGGGCATTGAATTCCTCGCACAGGGTACAATCTACCCCGACATTCTTGAGAGTGTAAAGGCGGCAGAGGGTAAAAAGGCGGTCAAATCCCACCACAACGTTGGTGGGCTTCCCGAGGACCTCAAGTTTGAGCTTGTTGAGCCAATAAAGCTCCTTTTCAAGGACGAGGTAAGAGTTGTCGGAGAGGCGCTCGGACTTCCCCACGCGATGGTTTACCGTCAGCCGTTCCCCGGTCCCGGACTTGGCGTAAGATGCCTTGGTGCAATTACGCGCGACCGTCTTAACGCACTTCGCGAGGCGGATGCAATCCTTCGCGAGGAGTTTGACATCGCGGGACTTAACGAAAAGGTATGGCAGTATTTCGTGGTTATCCCCGACATCAAGAGCGTCGGCGTAAAGGACGACTCCAGATACGAGGGCTGGCCCGCAATCATTCGCGCCGTAAACACCACCGATGCAATGAGCGCAACGGTCGAGGAAATTCCCTACGCCGTCCTTCACAAAATCACCGCGCGCATCACCTCCGAGGTTGAGGGCATCAACCGCGTCCTCTACGACCTCACCCCAAAACCCGTCGGAACGATTGAGTGGGAATAATCGAATTGTTTTTGGGCATAACCCATTAACCACAAAAGACAAAATTGAATAATCAAACCAGACCTTGAAGGAGCTTTCCTTTGAGGTCTTTTTTTACTCAAAAAGTGCCGTAAAGCCTTGATTTTCGGGCAAAAGTGTGAATAAAATAATTGTTTTATCTCATTCGCTGTGGATAAAAATTTTTGCCCCGATGACGATAGAAAGGTTTGTCAAAGACACGAATAAATCCAAAGCTCCGTTGCTTTTTATCCGTATTTGTATTTTTTCTGTTATACCACCGCCAAAAGGCATCGGTGCCGTTTTGGGGGCTGCAGCTCCGCCGTTTGGATTTGAAATCCTGCGCTTGGCACTCGGCATTTCTCGCGTTTGACAGTCAATGCTCCCCGATTGGCTCTCGGTATTCCCCGCACTTGGCGGCTGCAACGCTGCAATCCGTGCCGCATACAAAAACCGACCCGTTTTCAGGGTCGGTTTCTTCCATTATTAATATATCGCTGATAGATATGTTGATTTTTTCTGCGACTACCGCGGCGCGGGCGGAAAAATCAATTTTCACCCGTAATCTTCTTTACGATTACCGCGACAATTTCGCTTACGCCGCAATTTGCACGTACCGATGCGACCGCCACTCCCGCGAGCGCATCGATTTCGGAAATAATCGCATTTGCGACACCGTTGTATGCATTATATTCGGTGAGATAATACTCCATTGCCTCTGCGACTCCCGCATAGCTTGTGTCGGCGTTTGCAGCATACATATAGCAATTAACGAGAGCGAGGTATTTTCCCTCCTCCTCGGTTTCGGCGCGAAGAAGCTCCACGGCAACAAGGAAATCGTTAGATGCCTTTTCCATCGACTCAAGGCGGAAGGTCATCTCGTCATAGATTTTAAGCTCGTTCTGAATCGTTTCGTCGCCGACGTTCATTGCGAAGTAAAGCTCCTGTGCCTTGTTATAAAGCGAGAGAAGCTCCGCATATCCCGTCGCGGTGGACATAAGATTTACGGTATTCTTAAAGATAGCGGTATTTTGAACGAGAACGTCGTTGTAGTCGTCCTTGTACTGCTCAAGCTCGCTTTCGTAGATATAAAGACGAATAACCGCCTCCTCTACAAGCTCATGCTCAAGCGAAATATCCGCCGTCGATATATAGGCACGAAGGTGCGCGCAAATTCCCACCTTTTCAACGTAGCCCGTCGCTACAAGATATTTTTCAAGCATTGCGTTGATATATTCCGCATGCTCCCTTTGAAGAAGACCGTAGAAATACTCGTCCGCGGTATAGAAGAATTCAAGTGCCTCGGCAACGCCGGCAACGGTGTCGTCGTAGTTTATAACAAGCTTTCCGTTTTCGTCCTCAACCCTTTCGTTTACGACCTTACGCACGATAACGATGTATCTGTTGATATAATCGTAGTTTGCCTCCCACTGTTCAACCGTGGTGTACTCGGAGATAAAGGAGATGCAGTCGACGATAGTCTTGGAATTCTTTTCGCGAATTTTTTGAGCAAGAAGCTCCGCGCCCGACTCGTAAAGCTCAAAGCACTCCTTGAATCTTTCAAAGCCCTCGCTGTTCAGAACGGTGCGGTCAATTATAAGGTCATAGGCATCGACAGCGTTCTGATAATGCTTTTGCATTACGTCCGCGCCGAATTTCGTCGCGGAATAAAATTTATCCACGGCGTTACAAAAGGCAAAGATGCTGCGGTCGTTGCCGATTGCCACGGAAATATTGTCGTACCTTCCCTTTATATCAATGTAATCGGAGTCCTCCGATGTAAGAATATCCGCGCCGCAATCATTCAAGAAGGCTTCAATTTGGGCAAAAGCCGTAGCTCTGTCCTCCACGTTATCGAGCGTACGCACCTGATTTTCAAGGAACTCGTCAACAAGCGCTCCGAACCTTGTGAGGTTGTCGGTTATATAATCAAGATAAAGAGCTTCATATCCCTCCGAAGCGAAGGTGTTAAAGCCGTTTACCGCCTCCTCGAGCCTTGCGTTAAGCTCTGCAAGAGCATCGGCATCCATCTCTGTGTCCACTACGGGAAAGAACTCGCCGTCCTCGTAATATTTTTCAAGAAGCTTGCTCGCCTCCTTATACGCGGTGACACGGTCAGCATTCGGAGCGTCAAGGCTGCTTGCGTACTCGCTGTAAAATACGAACTTCTCGGGCTCGGTCATTTTCTCAAAGAGGTCGGGAGTGCGGAGATAGGAGCCCTCGTATGCAATAAAGTTATCTATGGAAACCTCCGAGCTTAAGCAATCGGGGTTAGAGGTTCCGTAACGGAATATCGAAAGCTCGTAGTGAGAAACACCCGCGGGCCTTGTATCCCAGCGAGCAATGTATTCATAATCGACGTAAAGGGTTACAAAGCAGGTGTCCGACTCGTAAATCAAGGAAATGTGAGTCCATTCGCCGTTAAAGCCAAGCTTTACTTGGGAAAATCTTTCCTTTTCCTCTGCGGTAAGCTCGTAGCCCGACTTGCAGCTTTTACCGACGAGCGACGGAGAAATGCTTCCGTCTGCCTTTATTTCAAGTATTCACGGCTGTGCTCCTCCGCCCGCACCGGTGGAAACCGTCGAATGCTCAAATCCCATAACGGGATACGCCTTGCCAAAGGAGGTGACATCAAGCTCGATTACGAGATTGTTTTTCTGTGTACGGTTAGACACGCTTATATAGGGGTAAGAATGTATTGCGCCGTTTGCCGCCTCGTACTCCTTTTCCGCCGCACCGTTATATCTCACAACAAAGTGCGCGTTTCCGTTTTCCTCGTGCTCGACGCGTATATCGTTAACGCCGACGTCGGAAAGAATCTGTCCCCACGGGGTGTTAACGGTCGTTCCCGATTTCTTCCATCCGACAAGCTCGGGAGTTCCATCCTCCCATGTTAAAGGTCCCTGTATTACAGGAAGAGCATATTGCTTTAGGGGTGTTGCCGCCTCGATAGCCGCAAGCCTGTCGGCGAGAATGGAATCCATTTCGGGGGTTTCCCCTGGAGTTACCTCCGGAGCAGCTGTACCGTCGCCGTTGGTCTCGGGCTCGGTCGACTCCGAATTTGCAAACGCGGTGGTAAGCACACCGAACGAGAGCGCAAGGACGAGCGCAAGGACAAGGAATATCCTTTTAAAGTTCTTCATAAATGTTCTCCGTTCATTGAAAGAAGTATCAAGATATTTTTACACATTATAATAATAGCACACGCGCGTCCGTTTTTCAAGAGATTTTAAATATTTTGTCAAATATAACAAATCAATTCGTATTCTGTCACAAAACTTTTTGCCGTCCGCCCGCCAATGCGGCTTTGACGGGAGCGAGCAACGCCCGCGCCAAGGGCGTATTCACCGCGGCACACTCCGACGTAATAAAAAGCCCCTCGGTAATCCGAGGGGCGAATCAAAGAAGAATTATTCAAAGATTTTATTAATGATTACCGCGATAATGGAGCTGACACCGCAATTGGCACGTACCGAGCCAACGGTAACGCCAATGCTTTCGATAACCTCTATCGTTGCGGTTGCGGCGGAGTTGTACGCCTCGTACTCCGCGTTAAAGTATTCCATTGCCTCCGCAACACCGTCGTAGGTAAGAACGGCATCCTTGCTGTAAGCATAGCAATTTACGAGGGCGGCATATTTGTCCTCCTCGGTATCTGCGGTACGGAGAATTACAACCGCATCAAGGAAGCGAGTAGAGGATATTTCGCCCGTTTCAAAGTAATCGGTATGCTCGTCGAATACTGCGATAGCCTCCTTTGCGCCGGGGTAATTCGCATTGAGAGCAAAGTAGAAGCCGATTGCCTTGTCGTAAAGCTCGCGCTTTTCGTTGAAGTCGTTGCTTATACGCATCTTCTCTACAAGAGAAACGAAGTAGGAAGCATTCTGGTTAAGAACAATTTCGTAATCAACCTCTCTGAACGCAAGCTCCTCAAGCGCGGTCTCGTAGTTGGAAATGAGCGCAGCCATTTCGGGATTAGTTCTGTCGATATCGTTGCTCTCAAGGTATCTGGTGATATAGGAGAGCGTTCCGCTTTTTTCGATATAAGCGTCGTTGTTGTAGACGAAATCAAGTCTTGCGGCAATTTCCGCGATATGAACCTTCTGAAGAAGACCGTAGAAGTATTCGTCCATCGGAGCGAATGCCTCCATCACCTTATCAACACCCTCGTAATCATAGTTATAGTAGTTCTCGGCAATCGT
Source organism: Eubacteriales bacterium (assembly GCA_045533315.1). Lineage (GTDB taxonomy): Bacteria > Bacillota > Clostridia > Oscillospirales > CAG-272 > UBA1740. The sequence goes on from JAZSHN010000101.1 coordinate 28,278, forward strand.
GCCTCTGATCATAATTACATAGGGATTGATATAATCGTAATTTGCCTCCCACTCGGACGGGTCAAATCTCGAAATAAGCTCGTAGCAGGAAATAATCTTCTGCGAGTTCTGGTCTCTTTCAACGCCCTCTATTCTCGCGGCAGCGTGAGAGTAAAGCTCGTATGCGACTGCAAACGCCTCAAAGCCCTCAAGCTCTGTTTCCCTTGAGTCGAGAGGATAGGATGCGTCGTTGAAGATTTGATATGCGAGGTTGTAGTATTTGCGAAGCGCGTTGAGCGTCTCAACCTTTGCATAAACCTCCATATACTTATTGAAAACGAGAATATTTTCGTCAATGTAGCGGTTGCGCTGACACTTAACGTAATTTTCAAACGCCGCCCTGTAATCCTCGTTTTCGTCAATCAAGCCGTCCGTGGAAACTATAAAGTCCTCTATCTTGGTAACCGCCTTTTTACGGTTATCGATGCTCGCGGCGGTAAGCTCGCGCGTGATTGCAAGTGCCTCGTTAACATACTGTATGAACAGCTCGCGGTTAGAGATTTTGAGGTTTTCAACGAATGCGGTAGCGTCAAAGCCCACCATTTTCTCTACGGCAGCCTGAACCTCCGCGGTGAGTGCGGCATAAGCCTCGTCGGTAAGCTCGCCCTGCTCGAACGGCTTGAAGCTTCCGTCCTCGTTGGTGTAATTTTTAAGCAATGCCTCCGCATTCTTCTTGGATTCATATCTTCCAAGCGTATCGGTGCTTGCATCGTTGGTGTAGTAGTTAGCGTAGTAAACGAATCTTTCCTCGTCGGTCATTCTCTCAAACATACCGAGGTCGCGAAGCGCGGTGCCCTGATATACCTGAAGGTTATCGATGGACCATTCGCCGACGTTGGTGGCTGCGGAAAAACGAATATTCGTAAGTTCGTAGTGGAAGCCGAAAACCTTTCCGCTATACGTGCCGAGAAGCTCGTACTCGCAGTAAACGGAGTAGGTGAAATCGTCGGGGTTGAAGATTACGGTGTAGTGCATCCACTCGCCTTGTGTGATACTGTTTTGAAGAAGAACGCCCGCGGGGCCGTCCTTTCCGTCCTCGGTCTTGAAGAAGGATTTACCCGCATCGGGGCTGTCTTGCGAAATTTTTACCGTACCGTCAGTAAGTATTTTGAAATAGGAGGCATAAAGCTTCATTGAGTCACTGTCCCATTTCTCCTTAAGCTTGGAGGCATCTCCGTCGCCGAGAGCCTTGTGTCCTCCACCCTCAAGGTGGAAGCCTTCGCCCGCGACCATATCTCCAAAGGTTGTAAAGTCGAAATCTACAACGACGCCCTTTGCGGTAAAGCCGGAGGAGTAGCTCGACTGTACGTAGGTGTTGGTTCTTCCGCTGTTGCCCTCGTAATTGATGGTGAGATAGCCGTCCTGTGTCGTAACGGTGCTGCTACCCTTGTTTCCCACAACCGTGAAGGGGTGAGAGCCGACGAAGTCGGTGTCGTACATCGTGGAAAGCTTATACGCATCGAGAGTACCGCCCGCAAGCATTGCCTGACGGTTTGCCTCTCTTGCCTCGTCCTGAAGCGCGATACGAGTCTGTGCCTCAAGCATCATAGCCTTGTACTCCTCGGACTCCGTGTCGCAAAAACCGCGCTTTACGAAGGCGTTGAAGTTGTTGATTGCGATCTGATTTCTTGCGGTGCTTGTAACCGTTTCGGAGGCAATTTCATCAAAAAACGCCTTCGCAACAGAAAGTGCGGCACCCTTAACGTCACCAATCTCCTGCTCCGCAATTTCATAAGCGGCGGAAATGGCGTTAAGCTTGTCAAACTCCCATTGGGCGGTAAGGGGAGCAGAAGCGTCGATAGCCGAACAAATGGTGGTAGCTACGTTAAGCGCAGCAGCCCGCGCAGAAGCTATCGAATCGGCATAACCCTCTGCCGCGGGGTCAACCGTGGGTATGTAGCTCGCAATATCCATAACGGCATTGTAGCCGTTGGGAGCCGTTTTAACGCCCTCGATTTTTGTGTTCAGCTCCTCTACCGTTCCCGTATAATCCTCTGCAAAGCCGCCGATAACAAGACCGAGGCAAAGCGCGGTAACGAGAAGCAAAAGAGCCGAAATCTTTTTCAAATTCTTCATAGTAATCTCCTTAAAATCGATTCTACACTGCCAACATTATAGCATTAATATTTTAGCGTTTCAACACTCGCGCGCAATATTTGTATATTTTGCCCGAAAAGTTCTACTATTTTGATATATAGACAGCCAACCGCCAACCCTTGCGCTGCTCGTCAAAAAGGGGCGAATTTGCCTTTTCGGGCAGAGCAACCCATCGCCTTTTTCGGCAAGCAACGCCCGTGTCGCCGTGAAAGAACAAACGGCAATGGAAAAATTCGTTTCCGACAGTCTCGCGTCCTTCGTGCAGCAAAAACAACGACGGGGCAAAAAGTGCCTCCGCCGTTGTCGGGAATTGTAAATAATCGTTTACTTTTTGTAGTATAAATTCAGCAAGCAAAGGCGCGAAATTTAACACGCCCTACCCTCTTTTCCAATATTTACGGTCAAGAGAACGGTACATTATTGCCTCTGCTATATGGTCCTCTCCGATAACCTGCGCACCGTCAAGGTCGGCAATTGTGCGGGCAACGCGAAGCACTCTGTCGTGTCCTCTTGCCGAAAGACCGAGCTTTTCAAACGCCTCGCGCATAAGGCTTGACGCCTCGTCGGTAAGGACGCAATGGCGGCGAAGCATTTCGGTTGACATATTTGCGTTAAGCACGCCCGTTTTATCTCCCGCGGCGGCAAGACGCTTGTTGGTAAACTCTCTTGCGGAATTTACTCTCTTTCTTATATTCTCGCTCGGCTCGCCGTGTATTCCCTTTCCCGCAAGGTCGTTATAGGACACCGAGGGAAGCTCTATTTCAATATCTATTCGGTCAAGAAGCGGGCCCGAAACCTTTTCGAGATATTTCGCAATCGTCGCGGGGGTGCAGGAGCAGCGGCGGTTCGGGTCGCCGAAATATCCGCAACGGCAGGGGTTCATCGCGCAAACGAGCATAAACTTTGCGGGATAGGTAATCTTCGCGGCGGCGCGCGTAACGGTAACAACCCCGTCCTCCAGCGGCTGGCGAAGCCCCTCGGTTACCTGCTTTGAAAATTCGGGAAGCTCGTCAAGGAAAAGCACACCGTTGTGTGCGAGCGAAATTTCACCCGGGCGGGGATACGCACCTCCGCCGACAAGCCCCGGCATACTCACGGTATGGTGGGGCGAGCGAAACGGTCGTTCGGTTACGAGCCCCTTGCGAAGCTTTCCACTTACCGAGTGGATTTTCGTGGTTTCGAGCGCCTCCTCGAAATCCATATCGGGAAGGATTGAGGGCAAACGCTTTGCAAGCATCGACTTTCCCGTACCGGGAGGGCCAATCATAAGCACGTTGTGACCGCCCGCCGCCGCAACCTCAAGCGCGCGCTTTGCACGGAGCTGACCGCATACGTCGTAAAAGTCAAGCGTTTTTTCATGGCGGGAAAGGTCAAGCTCCGAAAAGCTCGTGGGGGTTGGCTCAATCGGGCTGTTACCCTTGAAATGCTCGACCGCCTGACGCAGGGTTTTCACCCCGAAAACGGTGATGCCCGAAACAACCGATGCCTCAAGCGCGTTGTCAAACGGGACGTAAATCTCCTTAAATCCGAGGTCACGGGCGGAAACCGCCATCGACAAAACGCCGCTTACCGCGCGAAGCTCGCCCGAGAGCGAAAGCTCGCCGACAACGCACTTGTCGGAAAAATCGTATTCGCGCGAAATAACGCCGTCGCTTTGCAAAATTGCAAGAATGATGGCAAGGTCAAAAACCGTACCCTCCTTTTTAACGTCGGCGGGCGCGAGGTTTATCATTATATCAAGCGCGGGAAAGACAAATCCGCTGTTTTCGCAGGCGGATTGCACGCGATTTTTCGCCTCCTTTACCGCCGCATCGGGAAGTCCGACAAGCTCGAAGCGCGGCATTCTGTCCCATGCGCTGCACTCCACCGTTACCGAAAATCCGTCAATACCCATAACTCCCGAGGAATAAATTTTAGATAGCATAAAGCACCCCGTTTTCGTCGTAAAGCTTTTTTATTCATTATACTACCTTTTCGGGGATATTTCAATAGTGTTTTGCGCCTCTTTTACTTTTTTTCGCAAAGCCGCGACGCAAGGTTGCCTTTTCGGCTTGTTGACATATTTGAATTTTTGGGTTATAATAAATCCGTAAGGACAACGCCCGACCTCTTTTGACACAAAAAACCGCAAAAACGCGACACGGGGTGGGGGCTTTGCAAGAATTTCAAACAAAATATCGTATTTTAAGCCAAGGGTGTGCTTTAAAAAACACATTCGGGCGGGAGAAAAAATGCAGGATAATATGTTCACGAGGACGGAAATGCTCCTCGGCAAAGAAGGGTTAGAAAAAATCAAGGCGGCACACGTTGCCGTTTTCGGAGTAGGCGGAGTCGGCGGCTTTGCGGTGGAGGCTCTCGCGCGGGCGGGGGTCGGCAAAATCACCCTGATTGACAGCGATACGGTATCACCCTCTAACATAAACAGACAAATAATAGCAACGCTAAAAACCGTCGGCAGGTATAAAACCGAGGTTGCGCGGGAAAGAATAAAAGAGATAAACCCCGACTGCACGGTCGAGTGTCACAATATCTTTTATTCGGAGGAGAATACGGGCGGCATCAGCCTTTCGGCATTTGATTACGTCATAGATGCAATCGATAGCGTAAGGGCAAAGCTTTTTCTTATCGAATCCGCCACGCGGGCGGGTGTACC
>JAZSHN010000194.1:0-7665 GCA_045533315.1 Eubacteriales bacterium
GCATGCGCCTGAGTTGAGAAGAGTTGCCGCAAGAATACCGATCTGAACGTAGGTGAGCTGCTCCTTGTCCTCTGCCGAGTACATACCGTAATTATGTACCTCGTGTCCGAGGGGCTCTACTACCTTTTTAAGAGTATCGCAGATAAGCGCATTCTTAGCTGCCTGGCTGTTTTCGTTTATAAGTGCAATTTTCATTGTAATTTTCGCTCCTTAATGGTTGAATTATTATATTTTACTAGCTTTCAGCTTACGGAGTAAGTCTGTTGGGTCCGCGGAAGAGGAACTGCACCTCTTTTATGGATATACCGAGGAAGAGCATCGTAAGACGGTCGATACCGATACCGAAGCCGCCGTGAGGAGGACATCCGTACTTGAAGAATTCAAGATAGAATTTTACATCCTCTGCAAGTCCCTTTTCCTCCGCCTGTGCCTTAAGGACGTCGTATCTGTGCTCGCGCTGTGCGCCCGTGGTGATTTCAACTCCACGCCAGATAAGGTCGTAGCCCTGCGGCACGCCGTTTTCGTCGCGCATGTGATAGAAGGCTCTTTCCTTTGCATCATAGTCGGTGATAAAGAGGAATTCGTGACCGAACATATCCCGGCAAAGCTGCTTTGTCATTCTCTCCGCCTCTGTGGTAAGGTCGCCCTTAAGCTCGTCGGGAATTTTGTAGCCGTATCTTGCCTCAAGCTCCGCATATACGTCGCAAAGCTTCATTCTGGGGAACGGGAGGCTGGGAACCTCGAGGTCCATATCAAATAGCTCCTTGATTTTCTCGCCGTGTGCCGCCTTTACCTTTCCGATTGCGTAGGTAACAAGCTCCTCCTCCATTTTCATAACGTCCTCGCAGCCGTCGATGTAGGAAAATTCAAGGTCAAAGCCCGTGAACTCGGTGGCATGCTTGTTGGTATAGGACTTTTCTGCTCTGAAAACAGGTCCTGTTTCAAAAATGCGCTCAAGACCCGCCGCCATTGCCATCTGCTTGTAGAACTGGGGCGACTGTGCAAGGTAGGCGTTGGTGTCGAAGTATTTTACCTCGAAAACGTCGGAGCCCGATTCGCTCGCCGCACCGATAAGCTTCGGAGTATGAATTTCGGTGAAATTTCTTTCAAGCAGGAACTCGCGGAGCGCGCCCGTAAGCGTGGTTTGAAGCGCGAGCATAAGATGGTTTCTCTCGCGGCGGAGGTCAATCCATCTAAAGTCCATTCTTACGTCAATGTCGGAGTCGTCCTTTATGGGGAGTGCCTCTGCAACCGACTCTATCTTCATTGCAGTGGGGTACATTTCCTTTCCGCCCATTTTGACGTACTCGGAGGCGACAACCTCTCCCTCGAAGGTAACGACGGAGTGAATGGTAAGCTTGTCAAGCATTTCGTTAAATTCGGGATGCTCCTCCTTTACGATTGTAACCTGAAGCTTGCCTGTCACGTCCTTTACAACGATAAACGCCATATTCTTTTTGTTTCTGAAGTTTTCGACGAAGCCCTGTACACGGCAAACGCCGGGGACAACGTCCTTGATATAGGTTCTTTTCATATCAAAATTCCTTTCGTTTTTTCCGAAAAAGTATTATAAACTATTATGCGCGAAAAGTCAAGGGGGACTGTGGGGCTAAAACGCGGAAAGACATGGCGAAAATGCCGAAGCCGCGCGCCAACACCCCCACGCTTTGAAAAGGCAAATAATCAAAGAGTGTTAAAGAATGCAATTGCGCTGTCAATCCAGCCCTCGGCAAGCGGCTGTACCCATTCGGGATTTCCCGCAGCCGTTTGCTCCGTACCGAGAGCAAGTCCGTGCGTGCCGTAGGGATAGATATGGAACATAACGGGAATATGCTTTCTTACGTATTCCTGTGCAAGGGCAAAGGAGCCGTTGGTGGGAACAAGCTCGTCCTCGGCGGTATGCCAGATAAAGACGGGGGCGGAGTCGTCGGTTACGTTGAATTCAAGGGAAACCGCGCTTCTCTCCTCCGCCGCGATATCGTAGGCGGGTCTGCCGAGAAGGTATTCAAAGCTTGAGCCGTGGGTTTCTACAAAGCAGGACACAACGGGGTAGCAAAGAATGCAGGCGCGGGGGCGGTTATATCCGCGCTCAATACCGAGGTGGTTAAGCACCTCCTCGTCCCCGTGGAGAATTGCAAGCGAGCCGACAAGATGACCTCCCGCGGAAAAGCCGAGGGCAAACACACGGTCAATATCCACATTGTATTTTGCGGAATTGTCTTTTATATGGACTATCGCGCTCGACGCGTCGATAAGCTGTGACGGGTAGTGGTCGTTAGGTCCGACGCGGTAGTTAAGCACAAAGGCGTTAAAGCCACGCGCGAAGAACGCAAGGGCAATAGGCTCCCCCTCCCTTTCGTGGCAGACGGCAGAGTAACCGCCGCCCGGGATTACAAGCATTGCGGGGCGTACCTCGTCGCCGTCGTGAATATAGGTATCCATCCACACGCGCTCGTCGGACTCGTTAAGAAAAATTCGTTCTTTTGTCATAATTTTCCTCCGTTTTTCTTTTATTATACTACGGGCGCGAGAAAATTACAAGAGATTTCGCGAAATTTTATGCCCCTTTATTGACAGGCATTGTCAATCTGTGTTATTATATAAGCGGATATAACAAAACGCAGGCAAATGCAAATTATTATTTACATTTTACAAGGAGAATACAGGCGTATGAAAAATCCGATTTACAGCGCGAATTTTATTACTGCAGGCAAAAAGTGGGCACCCGTGTCACCTTATTTCAAGAAAAACGTTGATTTAAGGGGCGAGGTAAGGAGGGCAAGGCTTCATATTTCCTCCCTCGGTGTATTTGAGGCAAAAATCAACGGAGTGCGCGTTGGAGAGGACTATATGACACCGGGTTGGACCTCCTATTACAAGAGATTGCAGTATTTAACCTACGACGTTACGGATATGCTTCAAGGGAGGTGCGAGATTGTTGTCGGGGTCGGTAACGGCTGGTATTCCTCTCGCGGCGGCTTTATTCATACAAAGGACGGTATGTACGGACAATCCCCCGCGCTTATCGCTGCTCTTGAAATCGAATATAAAAGCGGCGAAGCAGAGACCGTCGTAACCGACGAAAGCTGGCTTGTTGCGCGGTCGGAATGCCTTTTTTCGGGGATATACGACGGCGAGATTTATGATGCTACGGTAGTACCCGTGTATGAAAATAACGCCGAAATCTATAATTTTGACAAGTCGGTGCTTATTCCTCTTGAGGGCGAATGCACAAGAGAGATTGAGCGCGTTTCGGTAAAGGAAATCATCACGACGCCAAAGGGTGAAACTGTCCTTGATTTCGGTCAGGAAATCACGGGAACAATTGAGTTCAGGCTTACCGCAAGGGGTGGCGAAACCGTTCGCGTTTTACACGGCGAGGTGCTTGACAGGGACGGAAGCTTTTACAACGCGAATTACCGCAGCGCGCGCGCAGAGATTGTTTACACGGCAAGGGCCGGAGAGCAAAGCTACAAGGCTCTTTACACCTTCTTCGGCTTCAGATACGTAAAGCTTGAGAACTGGTGCTGCGAGGTTAAGAAGGAGGATTTTACCGCCATCGTCCTTCATTCGGATATGAAGCGCACGGGCTACTTTTCCTCGGGTCACAGAAAGCTCAACCAGCTTTATTCAAATATAATCTGGGGACAGAGGGACAACTTCCTTGACGTGCCGACCGACTGCCCGCAGCGCGACGAGCGTCTTGGCTGGACGGGTGATGCGGAGGTTTTTGCAAGGACGGCATCAATCAATTACGATACAGAAAAATTTTACACAAAATGGCTTCGCGACGTGATGGCAGAGCAATTTGAAAACGGCGCAATTCCGCGCGTTGTTCCCGACGTGCTTCGTGACGAGAAAAATCAATGCTCGGCGGCGTGGGGCGATGCGGCGTGCGTTATTCCGTGGGAGCTTTACCTCGCGTACGGTAACAAAAGGCTGCTTCGCGAGCATATTCCGCTTATGAAAAAATGGGTCGGATATCAGTACAGTGACGGTGCGGAGCGTTACCTTTGGCTCGGTGGAAAGCATTTCGGCGACTGGCTCGGTCTTGATGCTCCTGTCGGGTCGTATAAGGGCTCAACCGACCCCGACCTTATTGCCTCGGCATATTTTTACCTCTCTACCACGCTTTTGATAAAGGCTCTTGACGTACTTGAAATGAAGAACGAAAGGTACAAGAGAATGGCGGAGCGTATTAGGAAGGCGTTCCAAAAGCGATTTATCAAGCGCGGAAGGCTTACCTCGGATACTCAAACGGCGCACGTTGTAACTATTCATTTCGGTCTTGTAGACGACAAGCCCGAGCTTAAGGAAAGGCTCGGAAAGAGGCTGGTTGATATGATTGAGGCGAATGGCGACCGCCTTCAGACGGGCTTTGTAGGTACACCGTATCTTCTCGACACTCTTACCGAGCTTGGCAGAGTAGACAAGGCGTACACCCTTTTGCTTCAGGAAAAATTCCCGTCCTGGCTTTTCTCGGTAAATATGGGTGCGACGACGATTTGGGAGCATTGGGACAGCGTAAACGAAAACGGCGAGATGTGGTCGACCGATATGAACTCGTTTAACCACTATGCCTACGGCTCTGTTGCCTCCTGGATTTACGGGACGGTGATGGGCATAAAGCCGACAAGCCCGGCGTACAAGACCTTTGACCTTTCGCCCATTCCGAACGAGGCACTCGGGCACGCGAAATGCTGCATCGAAACGAGAAACGGCGTTATTCGCTCCGCGTGGGCATACGGCGAAAATGAAATCCGATACAGCTTTGAAATTCCAAAGGGTACGGTTGCACATCTTACGCTTACCGACGGAACGGACACCGAGCTTTCGGGCGGACTTTATACCTTTATAACAAAAAAGGATTGACAAAAAACATTCAATTTCGGTGTGACGTTTTAAAGCTGACAAAAGCCCTCACAAGATTGAGGGCTTTTTTGTTTTTATTATAGTTTTTGCGAGATTTTACCGTCACGGTCTTTATTTTTTACCATTTTTGGCATTAATCGAGCTTTTTCTTCATTTTATTTACAAGAGTACGGAATTTGTCGGTCATTTTGGACCATAAGCTTTGTTTTGTACTATTTTTCGCGGTATTTTTCATTTTTTGCTCTCCGTTACAAAATCGGGTCGTGACCGTAGTAAAGCTCGCGCTTTTCCTCCTCGGAAAGCTCGTCGATATCAACACCCGCACGCATAGCCGTCCATGCCCTGTTGGGTACGGGGGGGTTAAGTGCGGGTAGTGCAAGTCCCGTCGCACTGTATCCGATTTCATTCACGCCCGCGTTGTTCATTGCGAATTTGTCGATTGCGGTGTTATATCCGCCAACTCCGCTTTTGCCCGCGCCGTCGGTGCCGACTCCGCGAACACCGGGGGTATTTACGCCCGGAATTGCATCGGGATTTACGTAATCGCTGTATCTTCCGCTTATGGGGTCGATTTTCTTATCGTGAGGAAATTTGTTCCCGTCCTTTTTATCGGGGGAATATCTTTTTTCGTCCTTTATATTTGACATAGCGTTTTCCTTTCCGCAAAATTCGTTAAAGTATTTACGAGATTTCGCACTGATAGTTTTTGCACAGCGAAAAAAATTATACCTATTTAACCGACGCGGGCATTATGGAATTTTTTTAAAAAAAGGCTTCCCGAAAAGGAAGCCTTTTGAAATCCACGAAAAATCAGTTCTTTTTGAAATAATTAACCATAGATTTGAACATTTTAATATCGTACTCGCCGTATACGTTTCGATAAAGTCCGCCGTCGATACGCTCCGAGTGACCCATCTTTCCAAATACTCTGCCGTCGGGGGAGGTGATACCCTCTATTGCGAGAGTGGAGCCGTTGGGGTTGTAATCGATATCGTAGGTTGCGTTTCCGTCAAGGTCAACGTACTGTGTAGCAATCTGTCCGTTTTTGACAAGCTCGGCAAGAACGGTGTCGTTTGCGAGGAACTTGCCCTCGCCGTGGGAAATCGGAACGTTGATTACGTCACCCACGTTCATAAGCGAGAGCCACGGAGAGAGATTGGAGGCGATACGCGTTCTGACAATCTTTGACTGGTGACGGGCGATATTGTTAAAGGTAAGGGTCGGGCAATTTTGGTCGGTGTCGATGATTTTTCCATAGGTAACAAGACCGAGCTTTACAAGGGCCTGGAAGCCGTTACAAATACCCCACATAAGGCCGTCGCGACTATCGAGAAGCTCCGAAACGGCATTCTTTACAGCCTCTCCGCGGAAGAATGCGGTGATAAATTTACCCGAGCCGTCAGGCTCGTCGCCGCCCGAAAATCCGCCCGGAATAAAGATTGCCTGTGCGGTTTTAATCTTGCCTGCAAAGGCTTCTGCGCTTCTCTTTACACCCTCGCCCGAGCGATTGTTAATTACGAAAATTTCCGCATCCGCACCTGCGTCAAGCACTGCCTTTCGTGAGTCGTATTCACAGTTTGTACCCGGGAATACGGGGATAAGCACCTTGGGTCTTGCGACCTTGACGGCGGGGGCGCGTCTTTCGGTGGCATTAAAGCTTACGGTTTCGCATTTACCGCTTGTACCGATGTTGCAGGGATAAACGCTCTCAAGCTTATTTTCATAACTATTGTTTACATTTTCAGTGGAAATTACGCTGTCGCCGTAGGTGAATTTGCCGTCGTCGGTTACGTAACCGAGCGTAGCTCCGAGGTTGACATCATCGGTCACCTCGAGCAGGAATGCACCGTAATTGTAGCCAAAAATATCAGAAAGGGTGACACCCGTGTCAAATTTAAAGCCAAATCCGTTACCCATTGCCATCTTCATAACCGCCTCTGCAACACCGCCGTAGGTGGGGGTGTATGCAGCCAACACCTTGCCCGAACGCATAAGAGAAGTGACGGTATCGAAATTGTTAAGCAACGAGTCGGTTTTCGGAAGTCCGTCGGAGTCGTACTCGGTTTTAAGGAGAAGGACACGGCTTCCCTTTTGCTTGAATTCGGGGGATATAATGTTGTTTAGCTTGTCGGTTGTTACGGCAAAGGAGATAAGCGTCGGGGGTACGTCGATTTTCTCAAAGCTTCCCGACATTGAGTCCTTTCCACCTATTGCACCGATGCCGAGCTGCATCTGTGCGCGGAAGGCACCGAGGAGTGCGGCAAGCGGCTTGCCCCAGCGCTTCGGGTCCTTCATCGGCTTTTCAAAATATTCCTGGAAGGTGAGGTAAACGTCCTTGAAATCAGCACCCGTTGCAATAAGCTTGCAAACCGATTCGACAACGGCGAGGTATGCTCCGTGGAAGCAGCTCTTTTCGGTTATATAGGGGTTATAGCCCCACGACATAAGCGATACGTCGTCGGTGTGACCGATTTCGGTAGACACCTTGTTAACCATAGCCTGTATGGGGGTGCGCTGGTGCTTTCCGCCAAAGGGCATAAGAACAGTGCCCGCGCCGATGGTGCTGTCAAACCTTTCGGAAAGTCCGCGCTTTGAGCAGGAGTTGAGGTCGGAGGCAACCGCCATCATTCCCGCGGCAAAGTCGGTGGGGATAGTCTTTTCAAAGTCCTCGTGTGCGGGTATGCGAATGGTAATATGCTTTTGCGCACCGTTGGAGTTAAGGAATTCGTGGCTGATGTCGCAGATAGTTTTGCCGTTACAATGCATAACGAGGTGTGTATTTTCGGTTATGGT
>JAZSHN010000075.1:0-19558 GCA_045533315.1 Eubacteriales bacterium
TGCAAGCTCGGACCGATAATACTCGGGAAGAGCCTCTATGCTGTCAACGCTGATAAGAAGCTCGACAAATCCGTCTATCGCCTCTCTGTCATGCTCCACCCCGATGCATTCGGCGGCGGCGACCACCGTATCAGGGTCAGCGAGCCATCCGAGGCGGAAATCTACGCCGAAAGGAATATTGCGCTTAACTCTCACGACAGGCATCTTATGCCAAAATTTTTCCCGCACGCCCACGCTAATTTCGTTACGAGAGAGGACCCCTGCTTCTTTGAGAGAAATGCGGTTGACGGTGTCATTGACAATTCCAACCACGGTCAATTCCCCTGGCATTCCTGGGGCGGCGGACTTCGCGAGGACCTTGAATTCGAGGTACGCTTCGGCACCGACGTTTCGGTTTCGCGCGTGGTGCTTTTCCTCCGTGCGGACTTCCCACACGATACGTATTGGAAGGAAATGGACGTTGAATTCTCCGACGGCACAAGTGTAAAGGCACACCTCGTCGGCACCGCCGAGGGGCAGGTTGTCGAGCTTGGCGAGCCAAAGGTTACCTCGAGCGTAAAGCTCACGGGATTTAAGCAGCAAAGGCTGGAGGACGGGTCGCTGTCCTTTGCCGCACTCACACAGATTGAAGTTTACGGAAATTATATTAAAAAGGAGATTGAGGGCATGGAAGTAAGAGATGCCGCTAACGCAAAAGACGTAAAATATTATACTACTGACAGACTTCGCGAGGAGTTCCACATTGCAAACCTTTTCACAAAGGATAATATCAGAATGGTTTACAGCCATATCGACAGAATAATCGTTATAGGTATGAAGCCCGTGTTTGCAGAGCTTCGCCTTGAGGCGGGCAAGGAGCTTGCCGCTGACTATTTCCTCCAGCGCCGCGAGCTTGGCTGTATCAACATCGGTGGAAAGGGAATTATCACCATCGACGGCGAGGTATATGAAATGAATCCCCGCGACGGTATCTACGTGGGTATGGGACACAAGGACCTTAAATTCAAGAGCGTTGACCCCGAAAACCCCGCAAAGTTTTATATGACCTCCTGCCCCGCGCATACCTCCTATCCCACCGTTAAGATTGATATTACAAAGGCGAGAAAGGTTCCCTGCGGAAGCGTAGAGGATTGCAACAAGCGCGTTATCAACCAGTACATTCACCCCGAGGTTATGAAATCCTGCCAGCTTGCGATGGGTCTTACCGAGCTTGAGGTTGGCTCTAACTGGAACACCATGCCCTGCCACACCCACGACAGACGTATGGAGGTATATCTCTACCTTGATATGGGGCCGAACGATGCCGTGTTCCATATGATGGGCGAGGCAAAGGAAACCCGTCATATCGTAATGCATAACGAGGAGGCGGTTATCTCTCCCTCCTGGTCTATTCACTCGGGCGTCGGTACAAAGAACTACTCCTTTATTTGGGCTATGTGCGGCGAGAACCAGGAGTTCACCGATATGGACCACATCGAAACCAAGGAGCTTCGTTAATTTACACCCCAAAACAGCATAAAAATTATTTACATAAAAAGGAGAAATTAAAATGGCTGCTAATTTTAACCTCGAGGGCAAGGTTGCCCTTGTTACCGGCGCATCCTACGGCATCGGCTTTGCAATTGCAAAGGGGCTTGCAGAGGCGGGCGCAAAAATCGTTTTCAATGACATTAAGCAGGAGTTCGTTGACAAGGGGCTTGCAAACTATGCTGAAGCGGGCATCGATGCAAAGGGCTACGTTTGCGACGTTACCGACGAGGATGCCGTATACGCTATGGTTGCTCAAATCGAGAAGGAGGTCGGCGTTATCGACATTCTCGTAAATAATGCGGGCATCATCAAGAGAATTCCTATGATTGATATGAAGGCTTCCGAGTTCAGACAGGTTATCGACGTCGACCTCAACGCTCCCTTCATCGTTTCAAAGGCTGTTCTTCCCTCTATGATTAAGCAGAGAAGCGGTAAGATTATCAACATCTGCTCTATGATGTCCGAGTTTGGACGCGAGACCGTTTCCGCGTACGCATCTGCAAAGGGCGGACTTAAAATGCTCACCAGAAATATTGCATCCGAGTACGGTCAGTACAATATCCAGTGCAACGGTATCGGCCCCGGCTATATCGCTACTCCCCAGACCGCACCCCTTCGCGAGACCCAGCCCGACGGCTCAAAGCATCCCTTTGATATTTTCATCACCGAAACCAAAACTCCCGCGGGCAGATGGGGCGACCCCGAGGACCTCGCAGGTCCTGCCGTATTCCTCGCTTCAAGTGCATCCGACTTTGTAAACGGTCAAATCCTTTACGTTGACGGTGGTATACAGGCTTACTTCGGCAAGCAGCCTTAATCGGTGAATTTTGGTGCTTTTGCCCGTTCGTCACCAAGCTCGCCGTAGATTTCTACGGCTTCGGGTTTCGAGCGAACAAAATCCCTCAAAATTCCCACGATTAAAAGATTTGTAGGGGGTGCTTTTGCCCGTTCGTCACCAAGCTCGCCGTAGATTTTTACGGCTTCGGGTTTCGAGCGAACAAAATCCCTCAAAATTCCCTCAATCAAGGGAACATTGATATTGCGAACCGAATATTGCGGGCGAAAATTAACCCTCAAACGGTATAAAATTTAACACGCCCCCGTGCTTTTGGGGGCGTGACCATAAAAAACGGAGATAAAAATGAAGAACTACAAAGAACTTCTTAATGAAAACAGAGCTTGGGCAGAGGAGTCCTTTGCCAAGATTGACAAGAAAATGAGCGCGCTTACTCTTCGCTCCCGCGACAAGCTTGCCGACGGTCTTAAGGCAGACGGCACGCATAAGTCCGTGCCTGCGGAGTGCTGGACCTCGGGCTTCTGGGGTGGACTTAATGCTATGCTCTACAACCACACCAAAAACGAGGAATACCTCAAAACCGCAAAGCGCTCGGAGGAGCTTCTTGACCCCGCACTCATATCCTTTGAAAAGCTTTATCACGACGTTGGCTTTATGTGGCACATTCTTTCGGGTGCGCTCTATCGCTTGACGGGTAACGAGGCATCGAAGGACAGAAATCTTCACGCGGCGGCAAGCCTTTTTTCCCGCTTCGTTATGTACGAGGACGTGCCCGGCGGCTTTATCCGCGCTTGGAACGACCCGTGGCAGAATAACGCGGTTGACAGCTGGACCATTATCGACTGCCTTATGAATCTTCCGATTCTCTACTGGGCAACCGAGGTTACGGGCGACGACAGATGGACCCGCCTTGCAAAGGCGCACGCAGATATGGCACTCAAGGACCACCTCCGTCCCGACGGCTCGGTGGTGCATATCGCGGAGCATGACAGAAAGACGGGAGAGCTTGTGAGAACCCACCGTGGACAGGGCTACGCCGTCGGCTCCTGCTGGTCCCGCGGTCAGGCTTGGGGTCTTTACGGCTTCACGCTTTCCTATATCCATACGGGAGAGGAAAGATACCTCAACGCCGCAAAGCAGATTGCCAACTACTTTATTGCAAACTGCTGTGACGACTGGCTTCCGAGGGTTGACTTCCGTTCCCCCTCGCAGCCCGTTATGTACGACTCCACCGCGGGCGCGTGTGCGGCTTGCGGACTTATCGAGCTTGCAAAGCGTCTCCCCGAGCACGAGGGTGGTATGTATATGCACGCCGCACTTAAAATGCTCCAGGCGCTCGAGGCTAACTTTATTGACTACAACCCCGACACCGACGCAATGCTCACCCACGGCACTGTTCTTTACCCTCATAGCGAGGCGCAAAATAGTGTCGTTCATATCTCCATCATCTATGCGGAGTACTTCTATACCGAGGCTATCCTCAAAATCCTCGGCGAGGAATTTCTCCCCTGGTAATGCGAAAATCAAACCTTACATAACCAAAAAAGGCACCTCGCGGTGCCTTTTTTATTTCAAAACATCTTTATTGCCGTTTTTGTACGGAAAATCCAATACATATATATCGCCCTTGCAGGTTTTATAGAGCCGCTTTCGTATTTTGAAAAGGGCAAATATAAGCTCATATTTTTTGAAGCACAAAATTGCATATTCCGAGCAGGAGGGAATGCAAAGGCATCTTCTGCGTGTTTCTTCCTTTGCATAGTGTTGGTAGCATTCTACGATTTTTATACACAAAAAGCGCAAATAAGCCTCCGAAAAAAGGATGGAAAAAAGAATATCGACGAAAACCCTTACGGTAGGTATATTAATCAAATTAAAAAGCAAGAATGCCGATGCCATAAAAAATGAATATAATACGGCGTATAAAACGATATGCACCCATTTTGTTTTTGGGCGCGGCAAGTCTCTGGTTGCTTGATATTTTTCTAAAATTCGTTGAGTGTCGTATTCTTTTTTTGCTTTTAAATAATCGGTGTAATTCAACTTGCTATTCCCCGTTTTGAAAATTTACCCGACGCACAAAAATGCGTCGGGTAAAACGATTTATCTTTTGTTTGCAAAGCTGATGCAGCCCGCCTTCTGGGGCATTACGTAATCGGGCTCTACCTTCTGAATTTTTGCGGTATATTCTTCGGGTGTTTTTCCGTCGTATTTATATGCATACCATTTTTGCTGAAGGCTAACGCCCTCCTTCCAAGCGGTGGCGGCAAGTGCCATAGCCTCGGGCTTGTCTCCAAAATGCTTTTCAATGGCATCTCCGAGATTGTAAAGACCGATAACTCCGGTTTGACATGCGGAATTGATATCGGAGGCGGAAAGCACACGCTGCCTGTCCGAGCCGCTGCCAACAGTGAGGTTGTTCATATAACGGTTGATTGACCAGGTCATAGGAACGTAGGCGTTTACAATAGCCGTAACGGTCGCAAGCTTGTCCGCATCGCTGTCGGATGATTCGGCAATCATCATAATTGAGGAGCCGATGGCATTTACGAGTTTAATAAATCTGTTTGCGATTTCAATGTTTTTTCCCTCGTAAAGCGAGTAGTACTGATAAAAGAATTTAGCTTCTCCGTTTTCGGGGTCCTCAACTCTTACCATGTCGTAGAACTTTTTGGCATCCTCTCCGTTGTTTTCGTCGCGAGCCGTTCTCGCGAGCTTAAGATACTTGGTGTCGCTCATAGTGTTTCTCCTTTATAATAAAAATGAATTTTACAGGGCTAATAATATTGCGGAAATCAAATAGGCGGCTGCGATTGTTAAAATAATTACCGCCCAAATAAAATTTTTCCTTTTTCTCTTTTTACTCTGAAGCTTTTTGACCGATTCGTTACGAATGCTTATTTCTCTGTTAAAATTAGCTACTCGCTCTTGACAGGTTTCTTTAAGCTCGTTGGAATTTCGCCAATCGGGTATCTGTCCAAAAAGCTCTGCCGCCTGTGAAAGGAAGTGCGGCACGTTTTCTTGCATAAGCTCTTTGGCGCGACGGTATATTTCGTCGTTGCGGAAATCTTTTGCCTTTTTAATACAGGAAGCGGCAAGGGTATCGGAATCTCTGTACCACTTTATTTCGGAAAAAAGTCGTGAAGCAATGATAAAATCGTGCGAGCTATTTGCGCTTGACATAGCATAGCACGCGGCGGCGTATTTATCCGCTACGGAAAAAATATGCTCCTGTTTTTTGGGCTTGTCCTCGGATTGCGTCAAAATCTGCTTTGTACCGCAATAGGAACAAATGAAGGTATTGTCCTCAATACGCTCAAGCGCTCCGCCGCACGCGTTACATAATAATGTTTTCATATCTCGGTAAGACGGTGACAAATTTTAAAATGCACCCGTCAATAGTATAATAATTGATTTTATGGCAACAGTATAGCATAAAAAAGCAGCTTTGTCAATACTAATAACTAAAATTATAGCTATTAATATCTTCTTTTTTAGTTATAGGTGTTGTATCATTGGGGTGAAATAATAAACGCGAGGGATTTGTATGAACGTGGATTACAGCCTTATCGGTGAAAGAATAAAGAAAACGAGGAAAATGCGCGGTATGACGCAGGATGCCCTTGCGGAGCGGCTTGGTGTGTCAATCGGCTACGTTAGCCAGGTGGAGCGCGGTATAACTAAAATAAGTCTTGATTTGCTTGGTGCGATTTCTACCGTTTTGCAATGCGACATAGCCTCGCTCATAATCGAGAGCGCGGTAAACTCGGAGGAATATCTGGAGAGGGAGCTTGTTGCCGAAATCCGAAAGCTTGACAGAAATCAAAGGAAATATATCCTCGGCGTAATAAAGCTAACATACGAAACGCTTTAATCAAGCTTTAACACTGCAGCTAAAGCGCACCGTTGCCGTTTTAACACGAATATTCTCAAATTAAAAAAAGGACACCGCACGGTGTCCTTTTTTTACGCCGCGTCTTGTGCGGACTTCGGGTTATTCGTTATCTAATTTAAACAGCGCGGTGCCGTTTTCCTCTAACTCAAAAACAATTTTGTCGGTAACGCACTCGTCAATTTCTGCACCAAAAATCGGGATGACCCGATGCACCGTCGGAAGGTGTATTGCTTTCATACCGCCGACGTCGGAGTGAAGCGCGACGTATCCGTTTCCCTCGTAAATCACGCTGTCATCCTCGGCGTAAAGGTGTACTCCCTTTTCTCTTAAAAATTCACGCACCTCGCCCGTGGAAAGTGTATGGTGCTCACCGCTTGCTGAAAGGTACGGAATACCAAGCTCGTCGCAAAGCTCCATAGCGCGCCTGCCCTTTTCGGACGGGTAGGGAAAGGGAAATACCGCCGCCACGTGTTCGTCACAAAGCGCATCGGCATCCTCCACCAAAAGAAAGTCGAAAGGTACGCCAACCAAGCCCATTTCGGTGCGCGTTTTCTCAATAGCCCAAAGCTCCGATGCGTTGATATAATGATTGGCATAACCCGCCTCGTCGGCGAAAAACGCGACACGGGGGTGGGTGTTTTGCCATTTTGCCGATAACTGTGCATCGTAAACGCGCTTCATTTCGGTAATCTCGTTCATAAGGCGCGCATCGTCATACCAGCCGCCCCACATATCAAACCACCATATTGCCGACCCGTGTGTCAATTGGTGTGCAAAGCACTTGCGAAGCGCAAATACCGAAAGCTCCGCCGTCGGCGGTCCAACCCAAAGCGTTGCCCCGTCCCCCCTCCTGTAAATCCAATCGGGGTATTCACCGGGGCGCACGTCCTGTAAAGCACAGGTAAGATGTGTTCGAATATCGCACTCTATAAACGGTAGCTTTCCGTGCCGCTTCAGCGATTCTACGGGCATCATATCCGCCCAGTCGATGCCGAATTTTCTGCTCTCCGAATATGCGTTGGGGGAGGAAAAGAAATCCAAATTTTCCGATGAAATAATCTCGGAAAGACCGTGCGTGCCGAAAAGCGGGGAGCCATTCGATTGAAATGAATATCCGTAAAAGGCTCCAACCACCTGAGAAAAGTCGGTTTCGCGCTTTATCACCGCGGCAAAGCCGTCGAGCGTTTTTGCCACCTCGCTATTGCAAAAAAGCGAATAGCGCTTGGCATTTTCCGATTTCTGTCTGCCCTCGCCCCTATATTCCTCAATTGACGGGAGCGCTCCGTTTTCTTCTCCGTAGTTTACCTTTAGCCATTCCTTGTAATATTTTTCCGCCGCGGGACAAAGACCGCCGTAAAGGTTATGGTGAAACCACTCTTGGGTAAGTCCGCCGCACAGCTGCCAGCCGCCAACCCTGTCCGAGTAATCCGCCGCTGCAATATGTCTTACCGTTCGTTTAAGAAGCTCCGCGCCGTCACGGCGAAAGACCTCCGAAAACAAAAGCTCACGCTTCCCGCCCATCGGTGTGTCAACCACCTCGTCGGGGTGTGCATTTACCCACCATCGCGGCATGCTAACGTAAATTCGCGGAAATATTATCGCATCAGGGCATACCCTTAAAATTGCCCGCACCGCGCCCTCGAATTCCGAAAAGTCGGGATTTTCCATATCCTCAAAAGCCCCGACGCGAAATGGCGTAAACCCCGTTTCATAGCTGTTTATCGGAAGCGCGGTTAGGGAAAGGTTTACGAAAAAAATCCTGTAACCAGCCTTTGCAAAAGCGTCCGCCGCGCTCCTTTCCTCAAAATAGGTGGTGTAGGCAACCGCTGTTTGTGCCGTGCCGTTTACGTAAAGCCGCGGCAAACCGCCACGGACGATTATCTCGCTTTTAAGCATACTCACCCTCCGAAAAATCCTTTAACAAAATTATATCACACAAAATCTGGAATGTAAACCCTTAACCGCCGCGGCTTCTCTACTTTTGGGAGGTAAAACGAAAAAGCTCCACGAAACCTGCCACCCGTGTTAAATAAAAAGAAAACCGCCAAGGCAAAACGACCTTGGCGATATAATATTTGCTATCCGAATTGTAAACTAAACGTTACCCGTCGACTTCTTTGCGATGGCTGTAAAGTACGGACGTATGTTTTCAAGAATTTCGTCCTCTGTTTTTGCCGATGGCGTATCCGACCAAAGGCAAAAGTCCGCACCCTTTACCCGTTCGTTTGGCGGCTCGATGCGGTTGTCCTCCTTGAACGGCGGAAAAATGTAGAAATTGCCGTGCTGCTCGCACTCCGAGCCGTTCGGCGCGAAAATGTAAGGGTTCCACTCCTTCATAATGGCGGACGGCGTTGCGTAGCTGCTTTTTTGTCGGCGTAAAGAGTATAGTAGGTGTAAAGACGTGCGAAATTATAAACGTTATGCCCGCGCTCGATATAAAATTGAGCCGTACCCTCTCCCCTGTTGGTGTGCGGAGGCCGGTATTGAATATCAATTGATTTGTTGAGCCTTGCTGCCTCGCGCCAATCGGTGTCCGAATGACGGTAAACGTCGTCGTTCCACATACGCACCGACCTGTAGCCGAGAGAGTATAAAAGCTCTGCGATAGCGTTCATATAAAGAATGAAGGCATCGTACGCCACCGCGTCGGGGTTGTTCGTTAATTTTCTTGCATACTCCTGCCAGTGGTCGAGATTGCTCCACTTCGGAACGCTTTTGTCGATGCTTCCGTCGTCCCCCAGCCGAGAAGCTCGTCGCCCCCGATGCCAAAGCCGATACAGCCAAGCTCCGCGAAAATACGCCAAGCTCGGTATAAATTGCCTTGATAAACTCAACAGCCACGGGACTTGAAACGTCAATACAGCTTGAATATCCTGCGCGCGTTTTCGCTGCTTTCGCCTGTTGCCTGAACAATTGCGAGCCTGCCGTGCTTGTGAAAATAGTTTCCGATGTCTACTCCGCAATGGAGCATAAAAATTCGCTCGTCAAGGACGGGCAGAGTGCATAGCACCAAGCGGCAACGCTTGCACCGCGAGGAGTATATCGTGTGTCACAGCCCCGACGAGCTTGCATCCTGTATTATCGGCCGCCCCTCTCGGTCGGTATGAGAGGGGCTTTTCTTTTAAAAGTTTCAAAACTTGTTAACCCTATGCGATTCGCTAACTACGGAAGGCTACGCAGCCTTCGGCAGAGTGCCACCGCTTGCCGCCGATAGCATATTCTCAATAAAAATCCCATAGCCTTCGGTTGGATTTGCCACCATTACGTGAGTAACCGCGCCGACAAGCTTGCCGTCCTGTATAATAGGGCTGCCACTCATTCCGCGGACGATGCCGCCCGTCATGGAGATAAGAGCCTTGTCCGTCACCCTCACCTTAAAGCATTTTGTTCCGGTTTCTCCCGTGTTTATATCGTAAAGCTCCACCGAATAGCTCATCTTTTTGCCGTTTTTAACCGTTGAAATTATGGTTGCCGCGCCCGCCTTTACCTCGTCCCTTTTTGCTATCGGAATTGCCGACGATTTATCAAGCCTCCATTCCGAAAGCCTGCCGAACACGCCCGTATTCGTGTTTTGTAAAATCTCTCCGATGCCGCGGTTGGTAAGTATGCCCGAAAGCTCCCCGGGATGCCCCTTTTCCCCCTTTACGGCACCGCCGATTATAACGCCCGTCACCTTTCCCTCCGAAAGTGGAAGAACCGCGCCACTCTCGTCGCATATCCCGTGTCCAAGCCCGCCAAACGACATATCCGCGGGGTCGATGTAGGTCACCGTGCCTATACCCGCCGCCCCGTCACGCACCGCATTTATCAAAGCGCGACAGTCCTCCGCGCTTTCGGTATGACGTTCAACCGTCTCACCGTTTCTCTTAATCAAAACCGTATGCCGCTTTTCCCCGATTTCCAAAATTCCCGCAAGGTCGCGCACGCTCGAAACCTCCTTGCCGTCAACGCTTCGAATTATATCCCCCGCACAAAGCTCCATATTGCTTATATCACTGCAAAGCTCTATATATCCTTGATATATCCTTGCACCAAAAACGTCGCCCCCGACAATAAGCTGCCCACTTGCATCTGCCGCCGCCATTTTTTGCCCGAAAAGCAGCTCCCAAATTCGGGAGGAAACGTTAACCTCGTCTGTAACCACGGTCGTCGGAATGATTTCGCCCGATTTAAGCCTTGCCGCCCTCGGTGCATATTGTATAACCGAATTGCTTGCGCTTTTGACCCGTACGGGCGTGAAGTCCGCCTCTGCCGATTCCGCATTTTTGTATACGAAAGCGCCCTGCGCCCAAGATAATAAAAGGAGGGAAATCAAAAGCAGGCAAAGCGCTCTTTTCCTTTTCGTCATTTTACATTTTTTCTCACTTTCTTTCACCCATTTACGCAATTTTCGCGTCGTTATTATTGTCCGTAGCAAACGAAAGCATATCCGTTGAAATTTAAGGAAGTCAAACTCAAATGACATTATTTTTAAAAAAACCGCGCACCCGTGTTAAATTTTCAAAACAAAAAGCCGAGCCATTCTCAAGGGGCTCGGCATTTAAAAACCATATAATGTGTAAACTATTATTTACGAGCTGTAAAATTCCAAGCGTATCAGGCGGTATATATCCCTGACGTCGTGGTTGTAGACCGAGAACGTTCCCCGTTCTGCCAGGTCGGTTACAAGCTGTACCGTGTCCTCGTTACAGGAAAGCTGAAAGCCCGCCATTTTCATAATTCTCGTTATAACCGCTAAATCCTTTCTCGGCGGAAGCTTGCCGTCGAACTTTATGAGGAGAACGAATTTCTTTTCGACGTCCTCTGCCGTAATCGTTTTTGCACACCCTTGCTCACCTTCTGTAAACAAAAGCTTGAGTGCCTTTGCAAATGCTAAAGGATTAATATATATCACACCACGACAGCCTGACGAATTGTAAACCGTACCGTGCTTTTCCTCCTCCTCGAAGAACTGCTTGAGCGCCCCTTCGAAAAACGGTGCGGGTATATGGGTGTCGGGATATTTACTGCTTATATTACTTGTAAGCTCACGCGAAATCTTGAACAAATCCATACTTAAATTCTCACTTCGCTATGAATAATTTTGTTGTAATTCTCGGTAAATACGGCATTTGCGCGAAGCAAATCCGAAGCCAGAGAAAGGCTTTGTCCAACCGCATCGCAAAGATAAACAAGCACCGCAGTGCCGTAATTTTGGTTAAAAAACTCCTCGCTTTTTTCCATTTTGTAAATGATGTAATATCTTTCGCCGTCGGTTGCCGAAACCGTTTTGATAACCTCGCCGACCTCTCCCGCCGAAAGCTCGCTTGCCACCCTGCCAAGCTCCGCATAATCGCGCGAAAGGCTGTGCCTGCTGACGAGTCTGCCGTTTTCAAGCTCGGGAATTTCGGTGAGCGAGCCTCTGTCAATCATAACCGCGCGCACACGGCTCGCGCCGATTTTTGCCGCCTCCTTGACGTCAAGGCGTATATCCTCCGCAAGCTCCCTCGGTGTAAAGCTGACGCCGGGGGCGACGAAGGTTGAAAGAATCAGCGACGCGCTGTCGGAGTTGTAAAAATTAAGGACCGACTCCCGCGTGTATTCGATAGCTCCGCTTGTTATTCTTCCCGTTCCGTCGTCGGCAATTCCGCTGCCGATATAATGCTCGTCGAGAAGCCGTCTGCCTATTTGGTATCTCATCAGCAAAACCGAGGTTGAATAGTTGTGATACATTGCCTTGAGCGAATCAAGATACGCATCGTAATCCCCGTCAAAGCCGACGTAGCTTTCCTCGCCCCAGATGCCGCCCTCAACGCTTACGCATATCATATCGTAAATTTCGTCCTCAACCTCGTCGGTATAAAGGTCGATGCCAAGCCTTTCGCACAGGTCGAAAACCGCGAAAATCTGTGCCGCCTCTGTTATTATGCGCTGGTTGATTTTGTTTATGAGAGCGTCCTTGCCCTCGCCCGACCAAAGGCTCTCGTCACCGCCGTCCACCTCGGATTTATAGGTGAGGAAAAGCGCGCGGTAAAGCTCGTATTTTACATCGTAGCTTCGCCCGTTTGCCGAGAGGGTAAGGACGACGCGCGCCTCCTCCTCTGTGCTTTCAACAGGCTTGTATTTATTTTTTTTACACCCCGAAAGCGTGGTTAATGCGACACACAAAAGGAGCAATATTGCCAAAAAACGCTTCATAATTACCTCTTGAAAAGTTTTACCTCTCTATTCTAACAAAAAATGCAAAATAAATCAATACCCGCCCAAAAGTTTTATAATATATTGATTTTTTGGCAAAAATATGTTAAACTTAATTGAAATGCCGCTTTGCGAGGGGCAAACAACCATCTCGCACAGGAGTTGAGCGTGGCAGTCCGCCGCGCCGAAAAGCTTGGCGGCGGAACGGAGTCAAAATGGAAGAATTATATAGCGTAAGCATGGACAAAATAATCGAGCAGTTTGGACTTGAAACCATATTTATACCCGACCTGCCCGAAAACATACTCGTAAGCTGTACCCGCGTAAATCGCCCGGGGCTTCAAATGGTGGGCTTTTACGACCATTACGAGCAGGCAAGAATACAAATCATCGGAAAGGTGGAGCATCTTTTCCTCTCACAGCTTGACAGAGAGGAGCGCTCAAGAAGGCTTGAGGACTTTTTTCGCTCCAATCCCGTCGGTGTAATAGTCACCACCTCTATCGAGCTTGGAGCCGATGCGGCGGGCCTTGCCGAAAAGTACCGTGTTCCGCTTCTTCGCACCTCGCAAAGAACCTCGGATTTTATGGCGGCGCTTATTGCATATCTTAACGTGGAGCTTGGACCTCGTATTACGCGCCACGGCGTGCTTGTCGAGGTGTATGGCGAGGGAATACTCCTTCTCGGCGATTCGGGAGTCGGTAAAAGCGAAACGGCAATCGAGCTTTTAAAGCGCGGACACCGACTTATTGCCGACGATGCCGTTGAAATCAAGCGCGTATCCGCAACCACGCTTGTCGGTCGTGCGCCCGAGATTATCCGCCATTACGTGGAGCTTCGCGGAATCGGTATCGTCGACGTGCGCCGTCTTTTTGGTATGGGTGCCGTAAAGGAAAGCGAGAAGATTGACCTCGTTATCACGCTCGAGCAATGGGAAAACGGCAAAATGTACGACCGCCTCGGTCTTGACGAAAAGACAACCGATATTCTCGGCATAAGCGTCCCGACCATTGAAATTCCCGTAAGCCCCGGACGAAACCTCTCGGTTGTTATTGAGGTTGCCGCAATGAATAACCGCCAAAAGCGTATGGGATATAACACGGCAAAGGAATTTAACAAGCGGCTTATGGAAAGCATGGGCATCGGAGATTAATATATTCTAAAGTCGAAAATATAATAAATCAAAGAAAAAGTACCGTGACGGAATACAAATCTCGGTACTTTTTTCTTTAAAGCCGTTGGTGCGAGCCCTTTTGCGACAGCAATTGTGGGGCGGTTGGAAGCGGCTTTATTAAAATATAATGGAGAATTTTCCGACGTTTCCGACGGGCAATTCGGAAATGCTTTTTGTAATAAAACGGGGCAAAGCCGCATAGCCTTTATTGAAACAAAAAGTGGAGGTGCTTATGGAAACAGAAAGAGAATATCTTGCGTCGCGGCAATGCGCAACGCTTCATACAGAAAGCGTGGGTGATTATATTTTGCCCGACTATAATACCGACGTAAAGCGGGTGCTTTTAACACGTGCGGTGGCAAATGACACGGGATGCTTCGTCAACGGTGATGCAATCGACGTTGGCGGTGCGGTAAATTATGAGATTGTATACATTGACTCGGAAGGGGAGCTTGCCTCCTGTCAATTTGCAACCGACTTTGATGCTTCGGCAAAATGCAACGGCGATGCGGTAGAGGGGTGCTTTGCCTTTACGCGCGTTTCGGGCTACTCGGTCCGACTTGTGGGTCCGAGAAAATTTTCTGCAAAGGCACAGCTTTTAACCGACGTAAATCTTACCGAAAAGCAAAAAATCGGGGTAAGCGGAGGCGCGTTTGAAATCGGTGAACCGCAGACAAGGGTGAAAAATACAAGCGTAGCCTACCGTAGCTTTGCCACCCCGAGTGAAAGGTCGTACAGCGAGACTCTTGCAGATTTGGATGGAGTAATTGCGGACGACGTTGCGGTGCTTTATACAAGCGTAACGCCCGAGCTTGTCGCCACTGCGGGGGACGGTACAATTGATGTCGGAGGTATGCTTAACGTCGATTGCTTTATTAAGCAAGGGGAGGAGGTTCCCCGCTGCATTACGCTTTCGGTAACAGTAAACGAAAGCCTTGTTGCCGAGGGGATGGGCGATTGCCTCGGCTGCACACCATACGTCCGCATAAGCGGTGCTCGCATACGTACAGAGCCCTGCGAGGATGGCGTCACCCTTGTTGTCGACTTTAATGCGGAGTATTCCGCGGTTGCAATATCCAATGCGGTTCTGCCCGTTGTTCTCGATTGCTATCTGACCGACAGGGAGGTTGAAAATACCTACGAGAGCTTTGATTGCACAGAGCATCTCGGTACGGTTAAAATTGACGAAAGCCTTTCCTTTACCCCATCATTTTCGGAGCTTGGCACGGACTCGCTTCGCGAAATTTTGCTCACCGATGCCTATATGCGACAGGATGAGCTTCTGTTGACCCCAAACGGTGCAAAAATGCTTGGTGTTTTGCGATTTAGTGGGGTGGCGTGTCAAATTAACGAGGAAGGAGAGCTTTGCTATACCGCGTTAAAGTACGAAGCTCCATTTGAAATTAATGTAAACTATTCTTGTCATTTGCCCGTAAATACGCAGCTTGAGTTTAATGGTAATGCCTGCTCTGTGTCTGCGGTTGTAACCGCCGACGGTGTTGAATTTAATGCGCGCGTTTTGGGGACTCTCACCGCCTTGAGCAAGACCACTCTTACCCGTCTTTCCGTGTCGAACGCTTCCTCGGAGACCGTGTCCCGCGAAAGCTCTGTTATCACGGTTTATTACCCGCACGAGGGCGAAACTCTTTTTGAGGTCGGGCGCAAGTTCCATACTCGTCCCATCGATATTGCCGCGGATAACTCGCTTACCGAGGAGGTCTTTTCCTCCGAGGGCTCCGACCTTTCGGGTCTTGGTGTGAAGCGGCTTATAATTCGTTAAGCAAATTTTTCTTTAATATTGCAAATGCAAACGGCGGGTCTTTTTTTGACCCGCCGTTCTTTGTTTGTTTTTTCTTGGTTTTCACCTTTTCCGCCGTTAATTCTGTTCAAGCCAGTTTTCGCCCATTGTCACGTCAACGGTAAGCGGTACGGAAAGCGAAACCGTGTTTTCCATCTCGCGCTTTAAAATTTCCTTGACCAGCTCCGCCTTTTCCCGCGGAGCTTCAACGATAAGCTCGTCATGCACCTGCATCACAAGCCTTGCCTCGGGGCACTCGGATTTAAGTGCGCGGTAAACGTTAATCATCGCCTTTTTCATAATATCTGCCGCCGAGCCTTGAATAGGTGCGTTCATTGCAATTCGCTTGCCAAATGCCTTAAGCGGTGCTTTTGCGGCGCGCAATTCGGGGATATACCTGCGTCTGCCCATAATCGTAGTGGTGTAGCCCCTTTCCTCCGCCTCCTTGACCACGGCTTCGAGGTAGTTATCTACGTCGGGATAATTCATAAGGTAGCTTTTGATATATTTCGTTGCCTCCCCTACGGTTGTGCCGATATCCTTTGAAAGTGAGAAGCCCGAAATTCCGTAAACAATTCCAAAGTTTACCGCCTTTGCCCTCTTTCTCATATCCTCCGTTACGTATTCCTCGGGAAATCCGAACACGGCAGCCGCAGTCTTGCGGTGGATATCCTCTCCGTCGCGGAATGCCTCTGACATATTATAATCGCCCGAAATATGGGCAAGAAGGCGAAGCTCTATCTGCGAGTAATCCGCATCTACGAGAAGGTTGCCCTCCTCCGCAATGAAAAAGCGGCGAAGCTCTCTGCCCATTTTCGTCTTTATCGGTATGTTTTGAAGATTAGGCTCGGCGCTTGAGAGCCTGCCCGTAGCGGTAAGCGTTTGCTTAAACTCCGTATGAATGCGGTCGTTTTCGTCCGCTACGCTCGTGAGGGCGGTGGTATATGTGCCGCGAAGCTTTACAACCTGTCGGTATTCGAGAATATCGTCTATGATGGGGGATTGCTCCCTCATTGCTTCAAGCGTTTCGGCATCGGTTGAATAGCCGTTGGAGTTTTTCTTTTTAAGCGGGTTGATAAGTCCGAGCCTGTCGAAAAGCACCTCGCCCAGCTGCTTTGGGGAGTTTATATTAAATTTTCCGCCTGCGGCGGCATAAATGCTTTCGGCAAGCTGACCTGCAAGTGCTTCGAGAGCCTCGCCAAACTCGTCTATTCCTCGTCTGTTAATTTTAAATCCGTTTTTCTCCGTTTCGGCAAGCACCGTCATAAGCGGTAGCTCAAGACCGTAAAGTATCTCGTGAAGTCCGTCCTCCTCAACCTTTTTTGTAAGGGCATCCTTTAAAGCCCGATAAAGGTGTGAAACGGGTGCGCCCGCCGCGGGCGCTGTGCCGAGGAAGGATGCCGCAAGCGACGCGATGCCGGAGCTTCCGCCGCCGGGATTTATCGTATATTCGCAAAGCTCAAGGTCGAAAAGATTAAGCCCATCGGTCGGGACTCCCGCGCGGTCAAGCCTGTGCCAAATTGCCTTTGCGCCGTAGCAAATAAGCTCCTTTTCGTGAAAAAAATCGGAAATTGCGGAAAGCTCTCCGCGGTAAACAAAATTTCCGCAATCTACACTTATATAAAGTGAATTATCCGCGGAAAATTCGATTGAAGCCGACCCCGTGTCAAGTTTTTTAAGGCTTTCGGCATCTATACACTTGTATTCGGGCGAATCGTCCGATGTAACGCTTTCTTTACATTCTGCGTCGTTTTCGCCTGCTTCGAGATGAAAACGCGTTATAAACGAATGAAGCTCAAGCTCCACAAACTTTTTGTAAAGCCCCGCCTTGTCAAACCCCTTGTACCGAAGGTCGGAGAGGCTTACGCCGATGGGGGCGGCGGTGTCTATTTTTGCGAGCGTGCGCGAAAGGAATGCGTTATCCTTGTCACGGAGCAGCTTTTCTCTGACGCCCTTGCTGATGCGCTTGTCCTCTATGCTTTCGTATATGCCCTCGAGCGTGCCGAAGCTGGAAATCAACGACTGTGCGGTTTTTTCTCCGACACCCGCAACACCGGGAATGTTGTCGGACGAGTCGCCCATAAGAGCCTTCATATCCACAAACTGTGACGGAAGCACTCCGTATTTTTCCACGAACTCTGCCTCTTTCATTGTGAGCGTGTCCTGATTTGTTGCAAGAAGGACGGTAACCTTATCGTCGATAAGCTGTAAAAGGTCGCGGTCACCCGAAAGCACGTATGCCACCGTGTCCTCCTCTGTGTGCGCCAGCTTTGCAACAGTACCCTGTATATCGTCCGCCTCCCAGCCGGGAAGCTCCATTACGTGAAGTCCCATAAGGGCAAGACATTCCTTTGCATCGGGGAATTGCGACTTCAATTCCTCGGGCGTGGCGTGCCTTCCCGCCTTGTATTCGGGATACATTTCATGGCGAAAGGTTGGATGCTTTATATCGAATGCCACCGCCGCAAAGTCGGGCTTTATCACATCGAGCTGCTTTGAAATTATATTGACCGTACCGTATATCGCATTCGTGAACTTTCCCGACTTGGTTGTGAGTGGGCGTATTCCGTAAAATGCGCGGTTGATTATGCTGTTTCCGTCAATTACAAGTATTTTTTTCATATTACTCCTCTCCGTCGTCTGCATCGTCGCTCTCCGCGTTATTATCCTCCTCGGTAAGCTTGAAAACGTCGGGCACAAGCTCTATCTGCCCGTCGTCCTCGTCCTCGCTGTCCTCGGCTACAAATACGGTGGAAAGCTCCTCGCCGTCGGGGAAAACGAATTCGTCGGTTGGCTCGTATTCCTCCGCCGCGTGCGGCATCTCCTCGTCGGGTATCATATCGTCTATTGTAAGCTGTATTGCATAAGCCTCGTCGTATCTGCGCTCTGTGTCGGCGGCGGCGCGGCGGCGCTCCTCTGCATAGCTCTCAATTGCGGCGATTTTTGTATTTTTTTCCGCGCTCGGAAGCGTTGTTGCAAGCGCGATTCTTGCCGTTATAAATATAAATAAGGAAAGCGTCAGCAGCGTTTCCTCAAGGCTCACCGACAAAAGCTCGCCCCTTACGAAATAAACCACAAGCGTCGGAATGGAGGAATAGGCCGTGCATGCCGCCGCTATAAGTCCGAAGGCGCAGTAGCCGCGCCATTTTTCGCGACCGAGCGAAATTCTTGCCTCGTAAAGGAAGAAAAGGGCGGAGAACAGGTATGCCATCTGGTCGATAAGCCTGTTGGGCGAGTTGATGGACGTGCCGCCGACGAAATAAAGGTAAGCGGCATAGGAGGAAAGTGTAATCACCGTCGCAATTGCGAAGTAGGAGCGAAGCTCTGTCCTCGCCTCGGTGATAAAGGCGTTGAGAAAGAAATGCGCGACCGAAAGAAGCGCGCAAATACCACAAATTACGGTAGTGGCAATAAGCACGATTTGCGGACTGTTTTTTGCGATGCTCTGCGCAGAGGAGCTTGAAATGTAATCGCGAAGCGGTCCGACCCTGCCGAGAAGCCGTATTGCGAAAAATACGAGTGCCGCGCTTACTATCCCCGTCGGGACAAAGGTTGCGGGCGACGAAAAGGAGGGGCGCAAATCAACTCTTTGCCACACCGCAGTAAAGCTGAAGGCTACCAAAATTGCCGAAAGCAGCAAAATGCTTGCCGTGTTTATAAACGCCTTTTCGCCAAAATATCCGTACTCAAGGTCGAGATTTGTAAGACAGGCGGCGGTCCTGAAGCCCACCGCAAGCACCGTTAAAAGTGAAACGAGCGTAATGTATATTGCAAGTCGCCGTGAATTTTTGTTCATTTTAGCGTGATTTCCTTCATTTAATAATAATTGCACGCGCGTATAAGATATTTTACACTATAATTGTGAACAAAGTGTAAATAAAACGACTTTTGTATGAAAAATACCAAAAATTATTTTTGTCCGAGGGAAAAGGGCGGAGTCTTTGCGAATTAAATCCCGAAAAACATGTAGAATTTTATTGTGCATTTTTTACAAAAATTCGGACGGACGATATGCAAAAGTTTATTAAATATTTCATTAAAAAAGATTAAAAAAATACTTGACTTTTAACATTCTTTATTATATAATATATGAGCTTGATATGCGATGAAGCGGGAGGTGGCTACCCATAGAGGTAGGGAATTTCCGTGGAGTATGTCCGATATTTAACCGGGCGAAGCAAGAGTATGCC
>JAZSHN010000100.1:0-8138 GCA_045533315.1 Eubacteriales bacterium
CCCTCAAGCGCATCGGGGTCCTCGGAAATAAGATAAATCTTACACGGAAGAACCTCTGCCTGATGCTCCCATTTTTCAAGCTGCCACTTGTCCATCTCGCCAAGCACCTTTGCCGAGCAGTATCTTACGTGCGAACGGGTAAGTGGCTCGTAAATCCAATCAACCGATACCTTTTTCGCTCCCGCCTTGTAGCACTCGTCAACAACCATCTTGACGAATTCAGGTTGGTCAAGCTGTGCGGAAATCATAACCTCCTGACCCTTTTGCACGTTAACGCCGCAGCGGGCGATAAGGTTTGCATACTTCTTAAGTCTTGTCTTGTTCATTTTTAACCTCTTTTATTTTGTTGAATTAAACACTCTTTAATACTTCCTTCAAATACTCCCAAACGCGTATAAACGACGGAATGGAAAGTCTTTCCTCGGTTGTATGAATATCAAAATTATCGGGACCTATCGAAACGCAATCTATATCGGGAAGCTTTTCGGTGAAAATTCCGCACTCAAGCCCCGCGTGTATGGTTACAACCTTTGGCTTTTTGGCGTACATTTTCTCGTACACATCTACCATTACGTCGCGAAGGTGAGAGCTTTCTCTGTATTCCCACGCGGGATACTCTCCGCGCTCGCCATACTCCGCGCCAAGCCCCGCCGCAATCTCCGAAAGCCTCGCGCAAAGCTTCTTTTTCTCCGCACCGACCGCACTTCTCACGGAAAATGATACCTCCGCCCTCTCTCCGACACGGAGAATACCAAGGTTAAGCGAGGTTTCGACAAGGTCGGGCAACGCCCTGCTCATCGCAATAACACCGCTTGGAAGTAAAATCAAAAGCGAAATAAGCCTGCTATGGCTTCCGTCCGTAAGCATACGCGCGGGCAATGCGACCTCCTCAATCTCAATGTCACAGCTCGGCTCTATATCGCGAAGCGTCCTACCCGTTTTGTCCATTTTGCGAAGCTCTGTGTGTGGAAGGTCGGGCATTACCGCAAACATAGCCTTGCGCCTTTCAAGCACAGTGCGGAATTTCTCGGGAAAGTCCTCGCCTGCGATAACCACCGCACTGCATTCGCGCGGTATTGCATTGTCCGCATTTCCGCCCGACATCGTCGCAATGCGCCAGTCCTCGGTTGCCGACATATTGAAAAGCTCGCCAAGCACCTTTACCGCATTTGCGCGACCCTTGTCGATTTCAACGCCGCTGTGACCTCCCTTAAAGCCGTAAAGTCGTACCCTGTACGCTTTTTTGCTCTTGTCCGCCTCCTCGTATTCGAGGGGAAGGGAAATATCGCTTCGCACACCGCCCGCACAGCCGACGGTAAAAACACCCTCCTCGTCGGAGTCGATGTTGATAAGCAAGCGTCCCTTGACCGCATCGGGCGAAAGTGCCACCGCACCGAGAAGACCAATCTCCTCGTCGGAGGTGAACACCGCCTCAAAATCGGGGTGTGCCTCTGCCTCACCGTCAAGCACAGCCATCGCATACGCAAGCGCAACACCGTCGTCACCGCCAAGCGTCGTGTCCCTTGCACGAAGAAAATCACCGTCACGGTAAAGGGTAAGCCCGTCCTTCTCCATATTTATCGGTGCACCCGTCTTTTTCTCGGCAACCATATCGAGATGCCCCTGAAAAATAATCGCGGGTCTGTCCTCAAGGCCCTTTGTCGCGGGCTTTCTTATAACAACGTTGTTTGCCCCGTCACGGTGGTATTCAAGACCGCGCGCCCTTGCAAACTCAACGAAAAAGTCGGCAATAGCCGCCGTGTTGCCCGAGCCGTGCGGAATTGAGGAAAACGCCTCGAAATGGCGAAACAGAGCCTCGTATTCCTTGTAATCGCTTATATCAATCATATTTACCTCGCAAAAGCATTAATATACCTATATTTTACAACAAATCCGCGCCTTTTTCAACTATAAAGTTGACTTTTTTGTTATTTAGTTGTAAAATATAATAAAAAATATAAACCGATAAAGGATAATCAGTCTATGAACGAGATTAAACGTCTTTTTGAATTTATAAAGGCATCGCCAACCGCCTACCACGCCGTGGCAACCGCCGAAAAAATGCTGAAGGATGACGGCTATACCCGTCTTTACGAGGGGGAGAAATGGTCGCTCTGTGACGGAGGTAAATATTACGTGGTACGAAACGGCAGCTCGCTTATTGCCTTTCGCACCGTCCTTGATGCAAACGGCTTTATGATTGCCGCCTCCCATACCGACAGTCCAAGCTTCCGCGTAAAGCTATCGGGCGAAAAATGCGGGGCGTATTCCCGCCTTGACGTTGAAAAATACGGCGGAATGATTTACTACTCCTGGCTTGACCGCCCGCTTTCTGTTGCGGGAAGGGTTGTTGCTTCTACCGAAAACGATGGGGAGTGCCGACTTGTCAACCTTGACTCCAACCTATGTTCTATTCCCTCGCTCGCAATTCACCTGAACCGCGGCGTAAACGACGGGCTTTCGCTTAATCCCGCAACCGATTTGCTTCCGCTATACTCTCTTTCTGCGGGCGGGCTTACCGAAAAAATCGCCTCTGCGGCAGGCACAACGCCCGATAAAATTCTCTCCCACGACCTTTTCCTTTATAATAGGGAGGAGGGCATTACCTTCGGTGCGAATGACGAATTTATCCTTTGCCCCCGTCTTGACGACCTTGAAAGCGTGTATGCATCACTTCGCGGCTTCCTGTCCGCCGCCCCTGCACACTCAATCCCCGTCTACGCCATCTTCGACAACGAGGAGGTCGGCTCCGAAACAAAGCAGGGCGCGGCATCTACCTTCCTTTACGATACTCTCAACCGCATCGCGGGCGAAGGCTACCGCCGAATGCTCGCCTCCTCTATGATGTTAAGCATTGATAACGCACACGCACTTCACCCCAACCGTCCCGAAATGTCGGACCGCGAAAATGCTCCCATCCTCGGCGGCGGAATTGTGGTGAAATTCAATGCCAACCAACGCTATGCCACCGACGCTCTCTCCCACGCGCTTTTTCTTGAAATGTGCAACCGCGCGGGTATAAGGGTACAACGCTATTACAACCGTGCCGACCTTCCGGGTGGCTCCACCCTCGGCTCTATCTCGGACACTCGCGTGTCCGTCCCCACTGTCGATATCGGCTTTCCGCAGCTTGCAATGCACTCCGCCACCGAAACCGCGGCGGCATCCGACCTTTTCCCTATGATAGATGCCACCCGTGTATTCTTTTCGACCGCACTGCGGGCTACCGAAAACGGCTTCGCGCTTTAATATCCAAATTACAAAATGCTCACTATACTTTACATTTCGGTATAGTGAGCATTATTTTTTTATTCTTCCTTCTTGTCTGGTACGGTGCATATCTCGGCGTAGGTTTTTTTCATATACGCCTTATTCATAACCTTCTTTTCGCCGTGAATGCGAATATCGTCAAGACACCGTTCAACAAAGGCAAGCGTCCTTGGATTTCCTCTAACGCTTGACCCGCGTCTTATCCAATGGTCGACGGGCATCTGCTCGTTATAATTCTTGCCTGCGTAAATCTTCGTCGCGGCAAGCTTGTCGCATACGCATTCCACTGCAAATTTGTACGGCATTACGGGATGCTCCGCGCAATCGTCGTCCTGCCAATATTCGATATGATGCTTGTTTCTTCCCTTGTGGTGAAGCCATGCCTTGCTATATCCTATCTCCTCGCGACACGCCCCAATCGGGGAACGGTAGCCGCGAAAATACTTCACGCTTTCGAAAAACTCGGTGGGCGAATATTTTGATAAATCGTGTACAAGCCCGCGCCACACAATTCCGCACCTCGCGCAATGCGTGAACACCCTAAATCTATGTCTTGTCACAACACCGAGGTGTCTGAAAAAATTCCTTACGTACATTATTTAACGTCAATCTCCGTACCAGTGTATTGCTCTTTTTTGAGGTAGGGAAGCGCAGCCCTCGCACATTCGGTTTTAATTCCGCGCGCGGTAAGCCTCCTTGCCGTCCTGTACGGATACGGCTTTCCCGCGGAGAAGTCCCTGTCATAGTCGGGAAGCAGGTAAAGCTTTGCTCCCTCGTTCACCGCCGAATCCAAAATTGAAAGACCGTCAATGTGTATCTCGTTTGCCATCACGCACTCGTAGCCAAAGTCGTGGTCGCCCGAATTGACAGCATTAATTACCGTCATCTCACCCTTGCCAAGCGGCTTCCATGTGCAATTCTTAACCGTAATATTTCCGCGCCAAATCGAGCCGTAATCACCGCGAAGATTTATAAACGAATGACCGAGAACAAAGGAATTCTCTATGTAAAATTCGCCATATCCGATAAGCGAAAGGCATTGATGCCCGATTTTCGAGCCCTTGATGGTCGCACCCGACACACCCATATGCGCATCAAAGCGCGACATCTCACAATCCTCGATATAAATTTCCTTCGAGAAGTTCGTTCCGATAAGACCCCAGTATCTCGTGTCAGCAATATCCCTTGTCTGTCTTACGCGAATAAGACGGGTGTTAATCGAAGCTCCGAAATTAAGCTCGTACGTGCCCATTCTGTTTACGTAAAACGGGGGATTTGAATCCTTTGTCATATAGGTCTTGTGCGGTGTAAGCAGCGTGTCGCTTATCGTGACGTCAACCGCCTCCGATACCGTGAGAAAGCCTGCATAGGGCGCACCCTCGTCACCCTCTCCCTCGAGAAGGTGGGTAAGACCCGTAACCGTTACACAGGAGCGCGTGATGAAAAAATCGCGACAGTGGTAATTGTAAACACGCTCCCACCTGTTGGCAACCGTAACGAAAACGCCGCCGCGAAGCGTAATGGGCTCATCCTCAACACACTTTGCAATCGCCCGCGATACCCTCGGATAATCCCAGTTTATCTCGTTTTCGATATTGCCGTCTTTATCAACCACAAAGCAGTCGGTCGCGTCAACGCCGTCGTTTGCGTTTTCTCCCTTGCGCCTGAAAATGCGCTTTTCCTCGTTGTAAACTCGGACGTAGGTGCGACCCGTGTGCGGAAAATCAATATATTTCTGTCCGCTGAAGGCCTCCGAAATCTCGGGAGTATAGGTCGGATGGTCGGACTTTATGTGAAAAACGTGCGCTTTCACGTTTTCAAGCTCTCTGTCGTCGATAATGAATTTTGCATCTCCGAAATCAACGTCGGTCTTTATAACGGCGGTAAGGCTTTTTCCCCCGATATAATATGTCGCACCGTCCCTCGCCCTTACGGGAAGGGCGTGCGCGTTTGCATACTCATGCGCCTTTACAATCGCGGGCATATCGTCGGTAACACCGTCACCAACCGCGCCGAAATCCTCGTATGAAACGTATTTTTCGTTAATCATATATTCCTCCGTAAGTGCATTTCTTTACATATAAATTATACCGCGCCCGACCAGTTAAGTCAACCGCACAGCCGCATTTATCTATGTAAAAAATTTTTGGTATAATTGACATATAGGCACGTATATGCTATACTTTGAGAGAAAAAACGAAAGGAGAGCCGAAAAATGCGAAAGCGCTTAAACGGATACGTTCCATTTATATTTTGGATTGCAATTCCCGTCCTTCTTTTTTCGGGAGTCGCATACCTTGTCGCGATAAAAAGCCCCGCAGCTGCCGATTTTCTTAACCGTACGGCAGGAACGGCGCTTCGCCTTATTCTTGCCCGCCTTACGGGTTGGCTTCCGTTTTCACTTTTTGAGCTGCTTTTGATATTTGTTATCCCCCTTGCCGCCCTCTTCGTCTTTTATCTTGTCCGAACGAAAAAGGGAATGAGGGCAAGGGTGAAAAGCGTTTTATCACTTTTTTCTGTAATCGCGCTTATCATTTCCTCTTACGTTTTCACGCTCGGTGTCGGCTACCGCACAACCCCGCTTTCCGAGCAAATGGGTATCGAGGACGTGAGGGATATAGAAGGTGCGGAGCTTTTTCGGGTAACCGAAGCCTTGATTTCGGAGGTTAACAGCCTTGCGGACGGCTTGAATATTAAAAACGGGGAAACGGTTATGCCGTATAATCTGTCACACCTTTGCCTGCTTCTGTCCGAGTCCTTTACCGACGTAAGCGAAAAATACGGCACACCAGATGGCTTTCGCGGGAGGGTAAAGCCCGTCCTTTTCAGCACCGTAATGTCGGATGCGGGTATAACGGGAATATACAGCTTCTTTACGGGCGAGGCTAATGTGAATATCGAATATCCTCATTATACGCTCCCTTTTACCGCCGCACACGAAATGGCACACCAGCGCGGTATTGCGCGCGAAAACGAGGCTAACTTTATCGCATTCCTCGTCTGCATCAATTCGGACGACGAATATATACGCTATGGCGGCTACCTCGGTATGCTTGAATATTTTCTTTCCGCCGTATATAAAACCGACCGCGAGGTCTACACCGACCTATATAAAACGGTTTCTCCCGCCGCGGTATCGGATATGCGAGCCGCCGCCGAGGTAAGCCGCGCCCACGCCGACAGCCTTATCGGTAAAATAAACGACCGCCTTAACGACGGCTACCTCAAATTCAACGGCACGGAGGGCGTTGTAAGCTACGGCTATGCCGTCCGCCTTACCGTCGGATATTATCGTTTACACGGTTAAATTACCGAACGGAGTCGACCTGGCTCCGTTTTTTATATTCGTCCTTTCACTCCTTGCTGCTCCCTTGAATAATATGTATATTATCCTATCCTTGGAGCGTGCTATGAGTAAATTCATTATAAGAGGAAGAAACGCCCTTCGCGGCACCGTTAACGTGGGAGGCTCGAAAAACGCAGCTCTTCCCGTAATTTTTGCCTCGCTTTCCCTGTTTGGAAGCTCGCGCATTGTCGGTCTGCCGAATATCGGTGACGTTGATATTGCCATCCGACTTATAGAGGAGCAGGGAGCCGTCGTTACCCGAAGCGGCGACACCACCTACATATGCACCGACCGCGTAGCCTATAAAAAGCCGAGCGCGGAGCTTGTATCCCGTCTGCGTGCATCAACCTATTTAATCGGTGCCTGCCTTTCGCGCTTTGGTCGGGTTGACGTCGGCGACTATGGAGGCTGTGCCTTTTGCCCGAGGCCGATTGACTACCACCTCGCCGTATGCTGTGCAATGGGTGCCGCCGTAAACGGAAAGACGCTCACCGCATCGCGCCTTTATCCAACCGTTTATAAATTTCCAAAGCCATCCGTCGGTGCAACCGTCAATTTTTTAATCCTCGCCGCGGGGACCGACGGGGAAAGCCGACTGATAAATCCCGCGCGCGAGCCGCATATCGACACGCTTATAGAATTTCTTCGCACGGCGGGCGCATATATCGAGAGGGACGAGGGCGGCATAACCGTAAGGGGCGGCAGCCTTCGCGGCGGAGAGGTAACAATCCGCGGCGATGCGATAGAGGCGGGAACAATGCTTGCCGCCTCGTTGATAACGGGCGGAAATATTCGCGTAATGGGTGCCGACCCTGCGGAGCTTTCGCCGTTTCTCGGCATTCTCCGCCGCGCGGGTGCCGTTGTCAGCACCGATTTCGGTATCTGCGTAACCGCACAAAAGCTTTCGCGCATCTCCGTGACGGCTACCGCCTACCCGGGCTTTCCAACCGACCTCGGTCCGATTTGTGCACCGATTTTTGCCGCCTTTTCGGGCGGACGAATTCTTGACAGGG
Organism: Eubacteriales bacterium; assembly: GCA_045533315.1. Taxonomy (GTDB): domain Bacteria; phylum Bacillota; class Clostridia; order Oscillospirales; family CAG-272; genus UBA1740. The sequence continues at coordinate 7,630 of JAZSHN010000100.1, forward strand.
TGTGGCTCGGACGCTACGGCTATCTCTCGGAGCTTGCAAAGCTCGGCGTGAACTACGTCCTGAACGAAAAAGGTGCGACAATCCTGCCGTCAAGGCTTACCGCGGGAAGCGCGACCGCCACCGACCTGCGCGGAGGGGCTGCCTGTATTCTCGCCGCCCTCGGTGCGGACGGCTACTCTGAAATAAGCTCCGCCGAAACCGTCCTTCGCGGCTATGCGGATATCGACAAAAAGCTTACCGCCCTTGGCGCGGACGTTGAATACTCCGAAATTTAGTAAATATTTTCAAAATATATTGACAAATGCCCTTATCGTGTTTAAAATAAAGTCAGTATTTACGGATAACATATCCGAATAACGGAGCGAAAAATGAAACGTATTATGACTATCCAGGACGTGTCCTGCGTCGGAAAATGCAGCCTTACCGTTGCGCTTCGCATAATATCCGCCGCGGGTGTGGAGGCGGGAGTCCTTCCCACCGCCGTCCTTTCCACCCATACTCAATTTAAA
>JAZSHN010000070.1:0-3447 GCA_045533315.1 Eubacteriales bacterium
GCCGCACTCGCGGCGGCGGGAATGTCGAAAGCCGATTTTTTGCGGTGGGCGGTCGATAAATTGCAAGGCAAATAAAAACGAAAAAGGCAACCGTTTTATCGGTTGCCTTTTTCTCTTGTAATGACAATGCCCGCGACGCCGCGTACGAAAATATACCGTATTGTCGGAGTGTTCAAACATTGTCGCTCTTGGCGGAGTGGTGGGGTTAAAGTTTGAACACTTCCACCCGCGCCCGCGTGCGCGTTATTATTATCGTCGAGAGGGACGCCCGACGCCTCGTCGGTATCCTCTTTGCCGATAAACGCCGTTTCGCGTCCACCGCTTATATTGAAGTATAGCACGACGCGGTCGTCGTAAATATACATCGCGTTGACGAGGTTGTCAATAATGCGTTTTTGAAATTCCTTGTCGTGGAGGTCGCCCCGTATAAACTCCGCCACAAACGCGATTATATCCTCGCGGCGAACTTGCAACCCGCGCTCTAACTCCAACTTCGCTTGATACTCGGTAAGGTCGTTAAGTTGTGCGGTCAACTCCACAATCTTTTTATCGAGCGTCTTTACGACCTCGGGAGATACGCCCGATACCATAAGATTGACCGCGTTGTCAATCTCCTTTTGTATCCTCGTGCGCTCGACCGTTATGCGCTTTATCTCGCTTGTATCGGTGCGGGACTCATAGTACGCGATAACGTCGTCGGCAATAAGAGCGACGCGGCGCGGGTCGGAAAGATACGCGACGGTTTGCTCGGTCGCATACCACTCCAAAAAGTCTTTTTTCTCGTTGCGCTTGGTGCAAGTGCGGCGTTTTTTCTTTGCCGTGCAAGCGTAATAATGGTAAACCGCGCCCGTCTTACTCGTGCCGCCGTCCGCGACCATATTTGTGCCACAATGCCCGCAATATAATTTACCTTGTAAAAGGTAGGTTATCCGAGCGGAATTTGCGCCCGAGAAGTATTTGTTTTGTTGCGCGCGCCGTTGTACCTTGTCAAAAAGTGCCTTGTCGATAATTTGCGGGTAGGTATTGGCGCAGAGTCGCCCGCCAAACTCAAACGTACCCGTGTACTTTGCGTTGGTTAGCATTTTATCGAAATCACGCCCGCGCCACGGTTTGCCGCGGTAACGCTCCCCGCGAGCATTTAACGCCTCGGCGATGTCCTTTTTTGGTACGCCGCTTGCATACTCCTCGAAAAAGTAACGGACGATTGCCCCCGCCTCCTCGTCAATAATAACGCGTTTACCTTCCTTTTTATATCCATATATAAGATACCCGCCCGCAAACGTGCCGTTTGCAACCGACGTCGTCAAACCCTCGCGAACTCTCTTTGATAGGCGCGTCGAGTATTTCTCGGCGTTCCACTCCAAAAACATTTGGTAAAACTCGCCCTCCTCCGACTCCGAGATATTCTCGGTGGCGGATACGACGCGTATATTTTGTTGTTGCAACTGCCAACGGTACACGGTGGAGTAATAACGGTTGCGCGCGAAACGGTCAATCATATAAACGATTACGTGCGTAAACGCACCCGTCGCCGCGTCGTCAATCATTTTTTGGAATTGCGGGCGGTTGACGTCCGTACCCGTTTTGTGCTTGTCGATGTAGATATTAACGACGCGCAATTTGTGTTGTTGCGCGTACTCGGAGCAAACGCGGATTTGCCCCTCGATAGTTTGCTCGTTTTGCCCGTGGGAGGAATAACGGGCGTATATTACCGCGTTTTGCATATCAATCCTCCGCAACCATACTCAAAAATACGCTCTCGGGGATAATTTGAAGGTCTTGTCCTTTGAGGATAAGTTGCTCCGCCTTTTTGTGCTTGTTTGACTTGCCCTCTTTTATCGTGGAGCAATAGTCGAAATTACCTAAAACGAGGAAGTTTGTTTTCTTTGTTACGCCGTCGCCCAAAATGCCGCCGAGGTTTGCGACGAGTTGCGCCGCGTCCTTGCGTTGCATACTTTCGAGAGTCCCCGTAAACGCGACCACCTTGCCGTAAAACGGGTTGTCGGGGTCGATGTCGGTTGTCGTGGCGGTAATGCCCGATATAGAGCCGTCGTAATGCTTGGGCGCAAGCGATACACCGTTTGCAGTTATGTATTCCTTCAGTTTAACATATAACGCGTGCGTTGTTTCACAATCGGCGGCGGAGCGGTGCGCGACGTCTTGCGATATGCCGAAATACTCCGCAAGAGTAACGAGTTTATGATTTTCGACGGGTAAGCCGCATTTTTTCGCGAGCCTCATTGTATCGACAAAGTTGTTTGAAAATTTCACGTCGAGCAGATTTACCGCGTCGTCGTATATAAAATTAACGTCAAAATTTGCGTTGTGCGCTACGAGGACGGAGTCGCCGACAAATTCGAGCAATCGCGGCAACGCCTCCTCTATCTCGGGCGCGCCCTCCAACATAGCGTCGGTAATTCCCGTATGCTCAACAATAAACGGGTCGAGAGGGACGCCCGCCGATACGAAGGAGTGGAAACGCGCAACCTCGATGTCGCCCGCATATCGTATCGCACCTATCTCGATTATGCCGTCAAACGAGGGCATAAGACCCGTTGTTTCAAGATCAACGACAACGTAATCGTCGAGCAACGATAAAAGGCTTTTACCCTTAAACTCACGCTCGTTAGTCCTCTTTATACCAAACATACTTAATATATCAATCATAATTGCAACCTCCTATAATTGCCTTCCGTATGACGGGAGGCTTTTTAATTTCCCTCCGACATCTCGTTTTCGAGTTTATACGCATACGTCAAAAGCGCGTTTTTGCGGCGAATATCGAGGCTCGCGCAAATACGTATTAACTCGGACTCAAACTCGGAAATCTCCACCGTGCCGTTGCCGTTGATAGTAACGGTGTTGTTGTGGTTGCGGTCGCCGAATATCCCTTGATTTACCGTTTGAGAGGGAGCGGGCGCGTATTCCTTGCCCGTAACGAGGTAATCGACGGACACGCCCAAAAACTCGGCAATTTTCCCTATGACAGAAACGGAGGGAGTACAACGGTTGCGTTTCCACTCCGATATTGTTGCAACTCTCACGTCGAGAAAGCGCGCCAAATCGGATTGTTTCTTGTTTTGTTGTTGTAAAAGGTCAAAAATTCTTTGTGTAATCTCCATAAAAAACACCTCAAAATAAAAAAATTACGGGAAATTACATAAAACCTCTTGACAATTACGCAATTGTGTAATAAAATATAAGCAAGGTTATGGAGTTATGCGTAAAAACGCCCCATAACCCCGCTCGGTAATTGGCAAGCGGAGTTTTGATGTAATATAGAGTGGCATTTGTATTATACCAAAAATAATTACGCTTGTCAATAACCGAGAGTTATAAAAACCGCAAAAATAATTAAAAAAATTACGGAGGTTAGTAAAATGTTAGGCGAAAGACTCAAACAAGCACGCGAGGCGGCGGGAATGTCGCAAGCAGAGGTCGCCCGCG
>JAZSHN010000162.1:0-10928 GCA_045533315.1 Eubacteriales bacterium
TTTGGTGACGCCTAGGGGAATCGAACCCCTGTTACAGCCGTGAAAGGGCCGTGTCTTAACCGCTTGACCAAGGCGCCTTATAAAAACGCACCGCTGTACCAATCGGTTGAAGTGGTGCGTTTTGTTTGGTAGCGAATGTCGGATTTGAACCAACGACCTGCCGGGTATGAACCGGACGCTCTAGCCAACTGAGCTAATTCGCCATAACCTTCGCATTTGTGCTTGGATATTATAACACAAGCAAATTCAAAAGTCAAGGGGGTTTATAAATATTTTTTCGATTATTTTCGGCTATCCGCTTTGAACTACTTTTTGCTTTGCTTTGTGCAAGGAAATACTCTCTTTTTTATGGCGGTGTGTGCTTTGAATGTCGAAATACTCTCCTTTTGCGTTGCGTGGCGGTGATTGCTTCGCGTGGGACGTTATACCCCTTCCTCCGCGCAAAAGCGATTGTATTTTTATCTGTGAAACAATGCTCTTTGGTTTGTTTTGGGGTGTTTCCTTTTGTTCTTGACAAAGCGCCCGCGGAGTTGTATAATTTTCTTACAGGCGAAAGTGGAGGGCGTGCTATGAGATACGTTGATTATAACACGAATACGGAAAAGCGAAGTGCCTATAAATGGCTGACGCTTCTTTTAATCGTTGCAATCGTGATTTTTACAATAACCTTTTCGATAGGGCTTCCGATTTACGTCCGTCCGTTTTATTACGCGCACATCGAGCCACTGGATATGCCGTATTGGACCGACCTTTCCGCAGAGCAAATTCGCGAGGCATATGACGAGGTGCTTGACTATCTTACCCTTCCGGGCAGGGAGTTTGGCACGGGCGTGCTTAAATACAGCGAGGAGGGCGCGTCGCACTTTGCCGATTGCAAAAGGCTTTTCAACCTGAACCTATGGGGTATGCTTATTTCGGGGACTACGGTAGTCCTGCTTACTTGGCTTAACAAAAGGGGGAAAATCGCCTTTTACCGCTTCCGTGATTACAAGCCCTGCTTCTTCGCGGGGGTCGGGACGCTTGCGCTTTTTGCAACCCTCGGAGGTGTTTGCGCTTTTGATTTCGACGTAGCATTTCGCGTGTTTCACAAGCTTTTCTTTCCTGGAAAGGATAATTGGCTGTTTGACCCGAGGGTTGACGAAATTATTAACGTGATGCCGTTTGAATTTTTCAGGAACTGTGCAATTCTAATTCTTTTATCAATAGTTGTTATTTCCGTCACGCTTATCGTTATCGGAGTGCGAGCTAAAGCACAAAGCAAGCATCGGACGTAAGCAAGGAAAAGGTTTGTATTTTGAAAAAAGCGAAAAAGGGTCGCGGAGGTTTAATGCTCCGCGACCCTTTAAATGTTGAAACAGCCACCCCGTGTATGCTTTTACGCCACAAAAAGTGCTAAATCAATCGTGTCGGATAAAATTCGTGTAAATCTTTTTTTCTCTTTCGGGCACACCGAAAGTCTCTTTGCCAAGTGCAATAGACTTTATGAGAAACGCCATATTCTTGCCGAGCATTCGCATTGTCTGAAGCCCCTCGGCATCACATTCCGCGTCCTCCTTGCCGCCTCCGTGTACCTGATTCCAATAGGTGGAGGATACCACGGGCATCCCGCTTATCGTAAAATATTTGTTTAAAACGTCAAAGCTCGCGGTGCAGCCGCCGCGCCTTGCACAAACGACCGATGCGCCGACCTTCATCGACTTATCAAAGCGGGAGGAGTAAAACAGCCTGTCAAGAAGGGCAAGAAATCCGCCGTTCGGCGAAGCGTAATAAACGGGAGAGCCGATAACCAATCCGTCCGCCACGCGAAACTTTTCCGCAAGCTCGTTGACTATATCGTCGACAACGCATTTTTTGAGCTTTCCGCAGGCATAGCAACCCTTGCAGCCCGAAACGTTAAGGTGTCCGACGGGGATAAGCTCTACCTCCACCCCCTCGCTCTCAAGAGAATTTTTCACCTCTGTAAGCGCTCTGATTGTTGTACCGTCCTTGTGCGGACTTCCCGATAAAATAAGAACCCTTGGCTTCGTTTCCATAAGCATCTCCTTTTTAAAACGTTGGCATTTTGCCACACTTTATAACAATATTATACAGCATTGATGCGGAAAATGCAACCGTTTTGTAAAATGCGGAGCAAAAACTTCGGATAATTCGGCTGAAAAGGTCTTTTCTCTCAAAGCACCCACCCCGTGTTAAATTTCGTTTTGAATTTTATGCCGTGCTTTGCGAGCAATGTAAATAATTGTTGTCAAATTCGCGCTTTGTCGGTCGGATAGCGTCATACGTTCGCAGAATAAGGCCGCCGCGCGAAAAATATTTGCGGAAAATATTTTCGCATAAAGTCGCGCGCTCTCTTGCTTTTTGTGCGCGATTTATGCTATAATTGGATTGAACAACCGATTTTACAGTACGGAGTATATATGAACAGTCTTGATTTCAGCCTTCTTTATCCCACCGTGGAAAAAAGAAATTATCACGAATGTGCCGAAAATCGCCCCAACGTGTCGGAGGCGGTTTGCGACGAGCTTGGACTCAATGAAATATTCGGATTGAAAAGCGGCTCGCTTACCGAGCTTTTCACCTCGGACACGGAGGTTATAAAATACCGTCAGCAGACGGTGTCCGACCTTCTCAATCTTCCGGAGCTGCTCGAAACCCTTTCGGGAATTCACCCGATTCTTGACGATATCAGAGAGCTTCGCCGTCTTGATAACGATAACGTAAGCTCCGCCGACTCTTATCTTTACAGCATTACCGAGATTGAGCTTTACGTAAGCTGCCTCGATGCGCTTCACAACGGGCTTTCCGCTGTGAAGGACAGGATAAGCGGCAGTGCCTTTACCCGTCTTGCCGATTTTGTCACCGAGCTTTGCGAGTCGGAGTATTACGCCGAGCTTAACAAGCGGCTTTCCGCGCTTACCGAGCGTGTCCACGAGGTAAGGAGCGTTACCATCGGCGTCAACCTTGACAGAGAGTTCCGACCCGAAAGCGCGGCGGTAATCTCGCTTAACGGCGAGCGCTTTAAATCGGGAAGGGTGCTTGATAAAATTCTTCGTCTGTCCTTTAAAAACGATGCGTTTACCTGCATCTCCGAGCTTACCCCCTTCGGAAAGGGGCAGAGCGAAAATAAGCAGGAGGCACTTAACGGGGCATTTAATTCGGCGATAGAGGACGTTTTTCGCTCCTCCGTTCGCGGATGGCGCGCTATCGTAGCCGACTACGTTATCGAAAACACCGACTTCCTTCTTCGTCTTCTGCCCGAGATAGAGTTTCTCTCACGTGCCGCCGAGCTTGTAAAAAGGCTTCGCGAAAAGGGGCTTTCGGTTGTGTTTCCCGAGGTAGCCCCCGCGGAGGAAAAGGTGTTTTTTGCAACCGAGCTTTACAACCCGCGCGTGGCGCTTGCCATTGACGACGAAATCGTTACAAACGACTTTGTTTTTGACAGCGAGGCAAAAATTTACGTGCTTTCGGGACCCAACAGGGGCGGTAAATCGGTTATCACGGTTGCCGTCGGCGCGGCACAGGCAATGTGTCAGCTTGGTCTGCCCGTCCCCGCCACCGCTGCGAAAATATCGGTGGCATCGGGCATCTTTACCCACTTTCCCGAGGGCGCGGACGATACGATAGACAAGGGAAGGCTTGGAGAGGAGTGTGCAAGACTTCGTGAGATTTTCGACGCGATTGACGAGGACGGAATGTTCCTTCTCGACGAGTCGCTTTCAAGCACGGGCGCGTACGAGGCATCCTATATCGCCTCCGAAATTCTTACCGCGCTTGCCGTTATGGGCTGTCGCGGAATTTTTTCCACCCACCTGCACGAGCTTGCTGCCATAATCCCCGATATAAACGCTCGATCGCGCGCGGGCGGCGGTGTGCCGATTGACACCCTTGTCGCGGGAATAGAGGAGGGAAAGCGCTCCTTTAAAATTCACAGGGCAAAGCCGGACGGAAGGTCCTATGCCAAGGATATTGCGGATAAATACGGTCTGTCCTTTGACAGCCTTATGGAAAGGAATAAAAAATGAGCATCGTTATCGGTATTGACGTCGGCGGAAGCACAACGAAAATTGTCGGCTTTCGCAAAAACGGCGAAGGGCGCGAGATTATAGCACCGCAGTTTATTTCCGCAAACGACCCGCTTACCGCGACCTACGGCGCGTTCGGAAAATTCACCGACGAAAACAGAATTGCGATTGCGGATATAGAGCGCGTTTATATGACGGGTGTTGGCTCCTCCTACATAAAGCGCAACCTCTACGGCATAGACTGTATAAGAGTGCCCGAATTTACCTGTATAGGCAGGGGAGGGCTTTACCTCTCGCGTCTTGATAACGCCCTTGTCGTAAGTATGGGCACGGGCACTGCGCTGGTGCACGCGAGCGAAGGAAAAATGAACTATCTCGGAGGTACGGGAGTCGGCGGCGGTACGCTTGTCGGTCTTTCAAAGCTTATGTGCGGCGCGGAGAGCGTGGAGCATATTATGGAGCTTGGCTCCTTTGGCAATCTCGCAAACGTTGATTTGCGTATAAAGGATATGACCGCAAAGGATGCGCTCGGCGACCTTCCGGGCGATATGACGGCGGCAAACTTCGGAAACGTATCCGAGCTTGCCGACAAGGGGGATATAGCCCTCGGAATAATGAATATGGTTTACGAAACGGTTGCGATGGTATCCGTCTTTGCTGCAAGGCAGGCGGGTGCGGAGAACGTCGTTTTGACCGGAAATTTAACACGCCTCGGCTTTTGTTCCGAAAAATTCAAGGAAATTAACGCTATGGGATACGGCGTGAATTTCACAATTCCCGAAATGGCAGAGTTCTCTACTGTTATCGGATGCGCGCTTGAGGGAAGATAAGCCGTGTAAACAATTGTTTACATTTTGCTCCATAAAAAAACCGAGTGAGGTATGAATGAATATTTTGCGATTTATGATACCAAAAAGCCTTTCCGTTTTCATAACCGACGACAGCACGGTGCGCCAGGGGACGGAAAAGATGCGATATCACCGCTACGTTGCCATTCCCGTTCTTGATTCGGAGGGGAAATACGTTGGCACTCTTCGCAACGACGACATTTTGAATTACTTCATGGAAAATAAGCATTTGACCCGCCGTGACCTTGAAAAAACCTCGGTTATGGCGGTAACCGACACCTCCTGTAAGCCGCTTTCGCACGATGCGAGCCTCGAGCTGCTTTTCGAGGAGGTGCGCGAGCATAATTTTGTTCCCGTTGTCGATGACAGAGGCTGCTTTATCGGCATTATACTCCGACGGGAGGTAATGAATTATCTTTGGAGAAAAAGACAGGTGTAATCGGGCGACTTTGTACGTCATAGCCCACCCGTGTCAAATTTCGCAAAACAAATTACACAAAAGCAAGCAAGAGCTTTGTTTGCAAGCATCTCTAATAAATGACCCGACAAGCGGGCCGAGAGGGGATTACCGATGGAAGAAAAAAGCATTTTAAAGGATAGTGTGACCGAGCCCGTGGGTGTTGTTACCGACACCGAGCCTGTGACCGAGCTCGCGGAGGCTGTTACAGACACCGAGCCTGTGACCGAGCCCGCGGAGGCTGTTACCGACACCGAGCCCGTTACAGAGGGCGAGCCGACCTCCGCCGACAGGGAGGAAGAAAAAAAGGACGTCAGCGAAAGGCTTCGGGAGGCGGGAGATACTATATCCCGCGCAAGTGCGGAGGCGGAGAGCTTTAAGCGGCGCAGAGAAAAATCCGCATCAACCGACGGTGGGGGTGCGGACAAACGCCGAGAGGATGAGATGAAAAGGCTCGCCGAGGAGGAGAAAAAGCGCGAGAGCGCGGCGGAGGAAAAGCGCGCCGCACTTGAGTATGCGGAAAGCTACCGCGCAAGAATTCGCTCCGAGAGAGAAAGCTCCGCGGCGAGAAAAAGAGAAGAGGAAAGAGCGCGCGCCCGTGCCGAGGAAAGGCTTGCCAGAGAGCGCGAACTGAAGGAGGATATAGAGCGCGAGCGAGAGGCAGCAAGGGCGAGGAGCGAGCGTGCGGAAAGCCTGCTTGAAAGGGTGGGCGGCGACGTTGATGCCCTTTCGGCAAAGCGAGAGACGTCCGCAGATGCGTTTTTTGCCGAGCCCGCGACCGATTTGCCTATAACAACGGACATAAGCTCCTCGGGCGAAGCGAGGGCGGATGCTTCGGACAAGGCTCCGATGGCTGATGCCTCCTCCCCCGATGCCGTTTCAACGTCCGAAAAATCCGATGCCAAGTCCGACGGAGCAGCTGCTGTAACCGCAAAAGCGGGAGAGGTCTTTGGTGCCGCGGACAGTGCGGCAAGGGTTGCGGATATATCCGAGAAAAAAGAGGAGGCGCACGACTACGTAATCACGGTTGACGGCGGTCATTCGGAGCGCGACCTGCTTTACATAGAGGGCGCTGTGGCTTGCGAAATTGCGATTGGCACTACCGCACCCGCACCGACCCCTGCACCGACCCCTGCTCCCGCTATAGCCCATGCGTCTTCGGAAGAAGCGCGCGCGGCGGATACGCCTGTGCCCGAATATACCTCCACTCCGTACGGCGATTTTACGGACGCTCCGACAAAGTCGGAGGAGAGGCCCGAGCCTGTTGCCCGTGACACGGAGAAAAGCTACGAGGAAGCCTCCGAGCTTATTCGTCATTCTGCCGAGGAGAAAGCCGAAAAGGCGGCAAAAGGGGAGGATAACCAAGCCGAGCCGACGGTATATCCCGACCCCGAGCCTGCACCGAAAAGCAAAAAGGTGCGTAAGACGAAGGCAGAGCGCGAGGAGGAGCGCCGCGCAATGCTTGAATTTGAACGCGACTCGCGCAGCGGAAAGCCCTTTGGAGAAAAGGCAAGGACCGCGGACGATAGGATTATCGACGAGCTTGAGGACGACGAGGCAACGCGCCGCGACACCGCCGCCGCGGAGGTTGGCGATTCAAGCACAAGGACCGAAAGCGCGGACACCCTCGAGGCAAAGCCTGTCTTTGACAGAAAGGCACTTGAAAAGAACAAGCAACGCCAGATTAAAAACGACAATCTGCTCATAGAGCATAGAATTTACAACGACATACGCCGTCTTGAAATGGACACGCGGACGGGGGATATAAGCTTTACCGCGAAAATTGAGGACGATAAGGAGCGCCGCAAAAGAGGAAGGAAGAAAACAGCTCTTGCAAATACGAGAAGGACGCTTGCAACGGCAAAAAAATACGAAAACGCCGACAACGAAAGGTATTATCAGCTTGTCCTTACCGATATTGACAAAGCAAAGCTTCCGAAAAGCACCGACAAGGACGAGTTGAGAAAAACGCGCGAGGAGCTTCTCGCCCTTCTTAAGCGCAGAGATGAATTGAACATCAAGCTCATAGAGCTTTATTCCATTTCCGAGGGCGGAAAGGGCAAGGGTGCCGAGGGTAGATTTAAGGCGATACTCGCCGCCAAAAAATCGGCATACAAAAAGCAGATACCGACCTACAAAAAGTACGAAAGAGCAAGGATTTCACGCGCCGACAAGGAAAAGCTTTATCCGCTTCTTGACGAGAGGACGGAGCTTTACGGCGAGCTTGCAAGAGTTAACTACGCGCTCAAGAGGGAAGGGGCAAAGGGACTTGCCAAAAAGGAATTAAAGCGCGAAAGAGCGAAAATTACAAGAAAGCTTGACGAAAACAAGCAGGCAATTATACACTACGAGAGAAAGGCGTTAAGGCGCGCGGATAAGGAAACCGAAAAAAACCGCGCCGCAATTATCGGCTGGTCCGTGCTTGGCGTTATTGCGGTGGGCGCTTTGCTTGTAATCGTATTTTGGAATCAAATTCAGCCGTGGCTTACAAATAACGCGCTTCCGTGGCTGGGAGATAAATTCGGACAGCTGGTTGCGTGGGTATCCTCCCTTATTGACAAGGGCGGAGCTTCCGCGGAGTAAGGAGGGAATATGGCAACTAAATCGGTTAAAAGAGAATACGAGGGGCTGTCGCTTCCCGAGCTTACGGATGCGGAGCGTGTCGAGTATATCGAAAAGCTTGAGTCCGAGCGCGACGATTTGATTTTCGAGCTTGAGCAGCTTATGAAAAGAGGTGCGAAGCTTCTCCGTAAACGCTCGCTCGCAAGAAGAAAGCATAAGCTTGGAAGCGCGCCCAACGACCGCCCGTTATGATTTGTTGGCTATTATGGCAAAAATTTTTATAAATTTTCAATAAATACTTGATTTTTATAAAATATATGCTATAATAATAGCGTAGATGAATAAAGAGAAAAAGGAGAGTGACCCGAAGGGGCCACTCTCTTTACGTGTAATGGCAGTCTGTGCCAAAGGAGGAAAATATGAAGAAAAACGTTAGAGAAACGGTAAGGGAGGCGATACTTCCAACCGTTACCGAGCTTGGCTATCGCATTTGGGACGTTACCTACGGCAAGATTGGTGCGGATTATCACCTTGAAATCACAATCGACAGCGACGAGGGCATTTCCATCGACGACTGTGAAAGGGTGCATCGCGCAATCGACCCCATACTTGACGAATGCGACCCCATCGAGGGATTTTATTACCTCGAGGTTTCCTCCCCGGGAGTTGAGAGGGAGCTTCGCACCGACGAGCATATTTACGCCTGCCTCGGAGAGGCGGTGGAGGCAAAGCTTTTTGCTGCAAAGGACGGAAGAAAGAGCATCGTCGGCACACTTTCGGCATACGAAAACGGTGTTGTAACGATTGTGGAGGACGGTAACGAGGTTGCAATCCCCCGCGCCGATATTTCAAAGCTCAACACCCTCTACGTGGAGCAGTAAAGTCGACCTCCGCGCGGAAAATCAATAGGATTAATAAAAAATAATATAGAAAGGAATAGCCAAGCCGCAAAAGACCGCGGTAGGCTACGGTACAACGGAAAAATGAATGCAGAGTTATTCAATGCCCTTGACGTCCTTGAGAAAGAACACGGTATTCCCAAGGAGTATATGCTGGCAAAAATCGAGGAGGCGCTCGCAAACGCCTGCAAAAAGGAAATCGGACCTACCGCAGTAATCAGAGTGCATCTTGACCCCGTGAAATGCGATATGAAGGTATATCAGCAAAGACGGGTTGTTCCCGACGGAGAGGTCGTTGACCCCGTTTCCGAAATTTCTCTTTCGGATGCAAAGGCACTTTCCCGCCGCCACAAGCTCGGCGGTGTTGTTGAAACCGAGCTTAAAACAAAGAACTTCCGCCGCTTCTCCGCCCAGACGGGAAGCCAGATGATTATTCAGGCTATCCGCACCGCGGAGCGCGAAAGACAGACGAAGGAATACGAGGATAAGAGAGAGGAGATTATCACCGCCGTCGTCGACAAGGTTGATATGATTACGGGAAATCTTGTTCTCGATACAGGCACAGGCTATGCAACTTTGCTTAAGGCAGAGCAGATCCCCGGTGAGACACACGACGTCGGCGACAGAATCAAGGTGTTTATCTCCGAGGTAAAGACGGGCGAAACCCGCGGTCCTATCGTTACTCTTTCAAGAACCCACCCCAATTTTGTAAAAAGGCTCTTCGAGCTTGAAATTCCCGAGGTACAGGACGGCACCGTGGAGATTATGGGTGTCGCTCGCGAGGCGGGAAGCAGAACGAAGATTGCAGTTACCTCAAGGGACGAGAACGTTGATGCGGTCGGCTCCTGTATCGGTAGAAACGGTATGAGAATACAGGCAATTCTCGACGAGCTTTCGGGCGAGAGAATCGACGTTATCAGATATAGCGAGAATATCGAGGAATATATTGCGGAGGCACTCTCTCCTGCAAAGGTTATATCCGTCGTTATGGACGGAGAGCGCTCCTGCAGAGTCACCGTTTCCCCCGATCAGCTTTCGCTCGCTATCGGAAAGGCGGGAGAGAATGCAAAGCTCGTTGCCCGTCTTACCGGCTGTAAGATAGATATAAAATCCTAATGAAAACAAACAGCTCTACCGTACGCAAAACACCGGTAAGGCGTTGCACGGGATGCGGCGAGCATTTTTCGAAAAACGAGCTTATCAGAGTGGTAAGGACCCCGGAGGGGGAGGTTGTTCTCGACCTTTCCGGTAAAAAATCGGGTAGGGGCGCATATATTTGTAAAAGCGCGCAATGCCTTAAAAAGGCAAGAAAGTCAAAACGGCTTGAAGGCTCGCTTGAATGTGCAATATCCGATGCTGTGTACGACAGAATGGAGGAGGAAATCTCCCGTGCGGAATGAAGAAAATCTGACACGGGTGCGCGGGATGCTTGGCCTTGCTATGAGAGCTGGCAGGGTTATCATTGGAACGGAGCAGGTTTGCGTTGCCCTTAAAAAAGGGAAAATCAAGCTTGCGCTGATTGCCCGCGATGCCTCGCTACCAACAAAGAAAAGGATTGCCGTGAAATGCGAATTTTACGGCGTCACGTCAGTAGAGACCCAGATTGATGCGGCAGAGCTTGGCGCGCTGCTCGGCAAGACCTACGCCCCCGCGACGGTCGGTGTTACCGACGACGGCTTTGCAAGAGAGCTTATCGCCGCGTCAAAATCAGAATGAAAGGAAGTTTCTTAATAAGAAACGGTGGCATATATGGCAAAGAATATGAAGATCACGGATCTTTCCAAGGACTTTTCGATGAAGTCAAAGGATGTTTGCGACGCCTTTCGCGAAATCGGTGTTGAAAAGAACAGCGGCGGCGCGGTGTCCGATGCGGAGTTTGAGAGCTTTATGAATCACATGACCTCAAAGCATCAGATTTCCAATATCGACGCATACATTGAGGGAGAGATTTCCATACACGCTAAAAAGGCAGAGCCGAAGGCTGAGGCAAAGCCCGCGCCCAAAGCAGAGGCGAAGCCCGAGCCGAAGCCCGAGGAAAAGCCCGCGCCCAAGGCAGAGGTAAAGCCCGAGCCGAAGCCCGAGGCAAAGACGGAGGTTAAGCCGCAGCCGAAGCCCGAGGCAAGACCGAGGGATAATGCAC
>JAZSHN010000118.1:0-5569 GCA_045533315.1 Eubacteriales bacterium
GTTGCCCTTTTTAAAGTAGCGGCTGACAAATTCGGCACTCTGTCTCCATGCAACGATATCAATAAAATCAACCGTAGGCTGTCCGTTTTCGGTGTTCTTCGCACCGCGACGGTTTACAGCGATGGTAAAGCTACAAACCGAGATACCGGTCGTTGTCTGCTTAAGCTCGGGGTCAGCCGTCATGTTACCCATAAGGATAACCTTGTTGAAACTTGCCATAGTTCCGCCTCCAATTCAAAAACTAAATTATTCCTCGGTTACTTCAACCTCGGTGGTCTCCTCTGCAGCGGGAGCTTCTTCAGCAGCAGCTACGGGAGCAGCCTTCTCCTCAACAGCGAGCGTCATGTGGCGAATAACGCCTTCGGTAATACCGAACACACGGTTAAGCTCGTAAGGGAAGGTGGGTTCGCTCTTAAAGGTCAAGAGAACGTAGTAGCCCTCGGTTACGTAGTTAATAGCGTAAGCGAGCTTTCTCTTGCCCCACTCGTTAACAGTAACATCGGTAGCGTTGTCGTTAACGAGATTTACGAACTTCTCGCAAATAGCCTTGTAATCCTCCTCGGAGTAATTACCGCTGATTGCAAAGAGGGTTTCGTAAGAACAAATCTTCTTTTCCATCTTTTTTACCTCCTTATGGTCATTGTGGCAGTCCGAATTGACTGCAAGGAGTCGGGCGGTATGCCCGAACTACCGAGGTATTATAACATTTTTGCCAAAGCTTGTCAAGGGCTTTTGCACAATTTTTATAAAAATATTGAAAAGTCATTATGCGCGCCAAAATACGCGCCAAAATAACAGTACCTGAAGGAAAATCCGCCCCCAAGAGCGATAACCCCTTGAAAAGCCCGCCCCGCTGTGCTATAATATTGAAAGAAACGTTTTTTTAGGTGAGGTATTATGCGCTCTGTAAAGGAACTTGCAAATGCGAAAATAAACCTGTATCTCTCCGTCACATCAAAAAGGGCTGACGGATTTCACGGTATCGACACCGTAATGCACACCGTCTCGCTTTGTGACGAAGTCACAATTACCCTCGCGGGTACGGGAAAAAGAACGGTAAGGCTTTCGCTCGACGGCGGAAAATGGCTTCCGACCGACGGAAAAAATATCGCGTATGCCGCCGCTATGCTCTTTATGGAGCGCGCGGGAATTGACGCGGAAATAAATATAAGGCTCTTAAAGCGTATTCCCGTTGCCGCGGGCCTTGCGGGCGGGTCGGCTGATGCCGCCGCCGTCCTTCGCGGAATGAACAGGCTCTTTGGCAGACCGCTTACCGAAAGGCTGCTGCTTACCCTCGCCGCCGAGCTTGGAAGCGACGTGCCGTATTGCCTTCTCGGCGGTACTGCGCTCTGTACGGGAAGGGGAGAGAAAATCACCCGCCTCCCCGACAGTCTTTCGCTCAATACCGTGATTGCCGTCGCGGGCGAGCACGTGTCAACCCCCGCCGCATACTCCGCGCTCGATGCGCTTTATTCCGACTTTGACGGAAGCGTCCCCGTGAATTGCGGAACCTCGCTCGACGAGCTGCTTGCCTCTGTAAAATCGGGAAGCCTTAAGGTCAGCCGACTTTATAACATCTTTGAGGCTGCCGTCCTCCCGACCTGTCCGGGTGCGGCAATGATAAAGGAGAGGCTTTCGGCTCTCGGCGCGCGCTACGTTATGATGAGTGGCAGTGGACCGAGCGTTTTCGGCATCTTTGATACCGCCGCCTCCGCCGAAGCCGCGGCAAAGGCTCTCGCGGGCGAGGGAATTACCGCACACGCGGCATACAGCGTTAAAAAGTAAAGCCTACGCTCAATGATAAAAGCATCACCCAATCCTGTGGGTGATGCTTTTTGCTTTTAATTAATTATTCGGTGTCATTTTCTCAAAAACACCGATTATTGTGTGGCAGTTTATGATTTTTTCGGCAAGCTGCCCCTTTGAAAAATAGTAATGATTTGCCGCCTCGTAGCCGATTGCGGCGTTTTCGTTCATAAGCGAAAGCATTTCCTTTGCTATACGAATTTCGTTTTTCGCCTCCGCTATCGCGGCTTCAAAACGGTTGTCGTTTCGTGCGCGGATAAAGCGTATCTGATTAAGCGAGGACTTAAATAAGCAGTAGGTCGCACGCGCCATCACCTGCGCCTCTCGGTCGCAATCGGTCGGAAGCATTTTAAGACCTATCTCCCATTCCTCGCAAAGACGTGCGAATTGAGCCTCAAATACGTCTATTGGATAGATACCGCGCCAGCTTTCCAAATCGTCGTAGGCAAAGCAGGTCATGCTCGCAGTATAGCCTGTCGGCTTTTCAAAAAGCAAGCTTGACGGCCCCGCGTTTTGCGGACCGTTGTATAGAACGTCAAGATGAAAGGGAAACTCGCGAAAAGCCCTCACAAATTGCTTTTCCGCCTCGTAAAGTGCGGGATTAGATGCTTCTGTGACGGCATTTTCGTAAAAATGCTTTGCCGCCGTGGCAATGTTGCGCCCGGGATAGCCTCCGAGCGTCCAGCTTAACAGAAGATGACGAACTCCCTCGTCGTGCAAGCCGCGAATATGCTCGTCTATCGAGGGGGAAACGGGAATTGCGGGGACGGTTGAAGCCTCCCATGTCGTGTTGATTTGCACCTTCGCCCCTATTTCAAGTCCTCGCTCTCTTGCCAATTTCCATTCTCTCCTTGCAAGAGTGCCAGGACCAATTATGCTCATTGAGTAATCAAGAACGTTTCCGCGCACTCCGCCAATCTCAAACGGAATGTCAAGCTCGCTTTGCGAGAGCAAAATAATTCCGCGCGGAAGGCGGTTAATTATCGCTTCGCTTTCCTCGTCCCAGCGCCAGCTCCACGCGAAAACACGTATATCCTCGCTGACGCGGCGCGCTCCCTCCAAAAAGCAGCCCAGAACCTCGGAAATTACCTCGGCGGCACTTCTGTCCTTGCACCGCGGGCAATTACACGGGGCATCGGGAGTACCCGAATGTGAAAAGCAGTTGGTTAAATTTTCGGAGCGCGTTATACTGAAAAAGCCTCCAAGCTTCGGTACGGCTCGGCAAACCTCCTCCACCGCATCGCGCAAATAGTCCTTTACCGCATCGACAGAGGTGCAAAGCGAGGCAAAATCCCCGCGAACGTGTCCCATCAATTCGGGCTTTCCGTCAAAAAAGCCGATAGGCATACCGCGCGGCTCGTTCAAATACAGGTACAGCCGTATACCGAATTTGTCAAGCCTCTCGGTAAGCGCCCGCATTCTCTCAAGCCTTTTCTCATACCCCGCGGAAAGCGCAGGGTCGAACGGGAAGTGCGAAATTTGCGAAAGAATGCCCTGCGTCCATATTCCGTTGATACCAAGGCTTTGATATGCCTTAAGCTGCTCGTCGGGAAGATATTCCTCGCTATCTATGTCAAAGGCGTGCTGATACATTCCCGAAAAGGCGTAAATCATTCGGGTGGAAAACCTCTCCTTGCCCTTGAATTTTATAGACGGCAGGCTGTATTTGAATTCAAACGGAGCCCTTCCCGAAAAATCAAGCTCCCGCATTATCTGCTTGATTTTTTTCGTTTGCTCTCTTTCCTCGTCGGAAAGCTCCCTCCAAAGGACGGGCTTGCAGCGCGGCTTTTTTTCAAGCTTTACGTCGAGAAAATCCTCCTCGCGCAAAAGCCTTGCAAACGCTTCTTTATCTGTATCCAAAAGCTCGAAAAGCTGCTCGTACGGCAAAATATGCCACATTCTTCGGATAATTGTAATATACCCGCGCTTAAGCCATTTGTTTTCGGGATTAAAGTGTGGAATACCCATATCCTCCGCGGCGCGTTGAACGTTTTCTGCGGTTGTCCTTAAAACGCTTGCGATTTTTTCTGCGGGAACGTATTCGCTCGCCCTGAAAATAAATGCTTGATGCCTTGTCGGAAAATGGGATAACGGAATTTGCTCCTTGTCAATCGGCGGTAAAGTAAAAAGCACCGTATATGCCTCCTTTTCGAAAAATTCGTCCACAGTTCTAAAAAACGGGCGTTTTTGTTTTTAAAACAAATTTATCATAACCTCTCGCTTTTTTCAAGGATTTTTAAGCAAAAATAAATTATCATTTTAAGCGAAATAAATACAAAAATACAATATTCATTTTCCGTATTGACAAAACCGTCCTTTCGTTATATAATGTTCGGGTATGCAAAAAAACAGACAAGGAATTGACTATGAAATCTAACAAAATTTTTACAAATCCCGTGTTCGTAACCCTTGCGGCTATATTTTGCTGCGCCCTTTGGGGAAGCGCGACACCCTTTATAAAAACGGGGTACAGGCTTATGTTCCCCGATGGAGGACCCGACCTTCCGTCCACTATACTTTTCGCGGGCATTCGCTTTGCCTTTGCGGGGCTTTTGACGGTTGTAATCTACTCGCTTGCACGCCGAAGAGTTCTTCTTCCAAAGCGTGAAAGCCTTGGAATAATCGGACTTGTTTCGGTGTTTCAAACCATTATACAGTATTTCTTCTTCTACGTCGGTCTTGCGAATACCACGGGGGCAAAGGGTACAATTCTTTCGGGCTCCTCCTCCTTTTTCGCAATCATTATTTCCTGTATATTTTTTAAGCAGGAAAGGCTCACCGTAAAGAAAATAGTTGCCTGCATCGTCGGCTTTGCCGGAATTATCGCGGTAAATCTTAACGGACTTGATTTCAGTATGAACCTCCTCGGAGATGCCTTCGTCCTCTTTTCGGGTGTTTCTCTCGGCATTTCCTCGGTGCTTATGAAGAAATTTTCGGGACGGGAGGACCCCGTCGTTATCTCGGGCTATCAGTTTATGCTTGGCGGTGCGGTAATGGCTGTTGTCGGCTTTGCCTTCGGCGGCAGGGTTGACCTCTCAAGCCCCGTCGGAGTGCTTGTCCTCGTCTATCTCTCCGCGCTTTCCGCCGTCGCGTATGCGCTTTGGGGCGTGCTTTTAAAGCACAATCCCGTGTCAAAGGTTACGATTTTCTCCTTCACCACCCCCGTTTTCGGCGTTATCCTCACAAAGCTTATGCTCCCCGACGAAAGCCAAATCCACCTCGTGAACCTCCTTATCTCGCTCGTCCTCGTCGCCCTCGGCGTGTTTATGCTTAACTATGTCAGACCGACAAAGCCTTTGACGTGCGATTGCCGCAATCCGCAAATGTCGGCGCACGCCCCAACCGACGAAGCCGCAGCGAATATACACGCCGACGCTTCAACAGACTGTGGCGAGGCTGACGGCACTCTGTAATCAAATATCCTCGGCGGAGCATTGCGCTCCGCCTTTTTCATTCGTGCGAAAAATGCCCCGAAAATCTGTTGACAAACAAAAGCGCGCGGGTGTATAATAAAACGGTAAAAAATTTATGGAGAAATGCGATATGAAACGTTTTTTTCTTGCGCTTTTCGCGCTTGTTGTTCTATTGATTTTGATGCTTTCGCTTTCCGCCTGCGGAACTAAAAAGCATACCCACGCGTTTGGCGAGTGGGAGGTGTTGATTTCTCCCGCTTGTACAGAGGACGGGGCGGAAGTTCGCGTCTGCGATTGCGGTGAGAGCGAAAGAAGAAGCATACCCGCCACGGGTCACACCGAAACGACGG
>JAZSHN010000159.1:0-5788 GCA_045533315.1 Eubacteriales bacterium
CAAGAGAAGGCTTTTTACCTCATCCGTCACCTGCGGTGACACCTTCTCCAAGGAGAAGGCTTTGCACTACAAGGCTCTCTGCGGGGTGAAGCGGGGGCTACTCATCCACCACTTCGTGGTCCCCCTTCTCTCACAAGAGAAGGCTTTTTACCTCATCCGTCACCTGCGGTGACACCTTCTCCAAGGAGAAGGCTAAACACTGCAAGGCTTTAAACCTCATCCGTCAGTTGCGTGGGGGAAAGGCTAAATAAGGCTGACCCACAACTATTGACAGCGTTCTCGGGGGGAAGGCTAAATAAGGCTGACCTGCAACTATTGACAGCGTTCTCGGGGGGAAAGGCTTGGAGCTTTTGTGGAGGGTGCGAGTGCGGAAATCATTCATATTTTGAAAACAAAAATCATACCCTTTAGTAAAAAGACAAAAGGATGGTTTTCAAAAATGACGTTATATATGCCCGAGGGGCGCGGTAACAGTGGGGCGAGGACTCTCGACGGGGCCTTGCGGGCGATGGAGCGAGGCGAAATTATAGAGGCACAGGTCACCCTTTGCGACCACAGATACAGCCTTCACGCCACGTTTGGCGACGGCTTTTACGGTATAATTCCAAGGGAGGAAAGCCAATACGCAGAGGCGGGCGAGGGGATAAAGGACATCGCGATACTTACCCGTGTGGGAAAGCGAGTGGCGGTCAAGATTACCGACGTAAGCTTCAGGGGAGGTGTTCCCTTTTTCACTCTTTCAAGACGGGCGGCACAGGCAGAGTGTATAGAGAGGTATATTTCAAGGCTTTCGGCGGGGGATATAATTCCCGCGAGGGTCACGCATCTTGAGGGCTTTGGCGCGTTTGTGGACGTTGGGTGCGGGATATGCTCGCTGCTTTCCATCGACTCCATTTCGGTGTCGCGGATTTGCCACCCGTGCGAACGGCTTTCGGTCGGGGATTTTATTTATCTTGTGGTAAAGGGACGCGACGAGCGAGGCAGGATTACCGTTTCGATGAAGGAGCTTTTCGGCACGTGGGGGGAGAATGCCGCCCTGTTTTCCGAGGGGCAGACGGTGCGCGGAATTGTGAGAAGCATTGAGAGCTATGGCATTTTCGTGGAGCTGAAGCCCAATCTTGCGGGGCTTGCCGAATGGAGGGAGGAGGTTTACGCGGGCGACACCGCCGCGGTGTTTATAAAGGCGATAATCCCCGAAAAAATGAAGGTAAAGCTTGTAATTATAGACTCACAGCCGAGCGAGGGAGAGCCAGAGCCGCCGACCTATTTTATAAATCCCGAAAAGGTGGAGAGGATAGACAGATGGCAATACTCTCCCACCGTATGCAAAAAGCGGATTGAGAGCGTATTCGTTACTCAATAAAAATGCGTATTAAATATGCGAATATGGAGCGTATTTGCTCGCAATAAGAGAGCGTATTCGTTACTCAATAAAAACGTATTTGCAGTGTAACAAGGGACGTATTCGCTACGCGAAGAGGGCGGGTATTCGTTACGCAATAAAATACATAAAGCCGAGATTGAAAATTTCGGCTTTTTTCGTTGCAATCCTGCAATAAATGTGTTAAAATAAGAAAAAAGGGTGCAAGCGTTGGGTCGTGGAGAGTGACACGGCGGCAAGCTTTTTTAAAAAAAGGGCGGCGTTACCGTCTCGGAAAATCAAGACCGCGCGGAGGATTTATGGTACATATTGGAAACGATTGGGACGAGCTTCTTTCGTCTGAATTTCGGAGCGAGTATTATCTTTCGCTTCGCGAATTTTTAAAGTGGGAATATTCACACGGCGTGGTTTATCCGCATATGAACGATATTTTTAACGCGCTTCGCTATACCTCCTATGCCGACACGCAGGTGGTTATCCTCGGTCAAGACCCCTACCACGGTCCTAATCAGGCACACGGGCTTTGCTTTTCGGTGCGGGAGGGCAATCCCCCGCCCCCGTCGCTTAAAAATATTTTCAAGGAGCTTGAGGCCGACCTCGGTATTCCCGCACCGAAAAACCCCGAGCTTTGCGGTTGGGCAAGGCAGGGCGTGCTGCTTTTGAATACCACTCTGACTGTGCGCGCGGGTCAGCCGCAAAGCCACAAGGGTCACGGCTGGGAAATCTTCACCGACAGGATTATCAGCCTTCTTTCCGAGAGAGATGAGCCGATTGTGTTCATTCTTTGGGGCGGTAATGCAAGGGCGAAGCGCAGCCTTATCGACACGAAAAGGCATTTTATTATAGAGTCGGCGCACCCGTCGCCGCTTTCGGCTTATAACGGATTTTTCGGCTCGCGTCCGTTTTCGCGTACAAACGATTTTTTGCGTAAAATCGGCAGCTCGGAGATAGATTTTTCAAAATTCAACTGATTTTAAAAAAATATGCTCTTTTTCTCTTGAAAAAGGGTGGGATTTGGGTGTATAATTAAGACGGTAACCGAAATAAAGCTTTTTGGAGGTGCGTATGAAGCTCTTGGAGGACAGAATTCGCAAGGACGGAAGGATACTTCCCGGCGACGTTATAAAGGTGGATAGCTTTCTTAACCATCTTATAGACGTGGAGCTTGTTTCTGCGTGTGCGGACGAGTGGTATAATATTTACAAGGATGCGGGTGTTACCAAAATCCTTACCATCGAGGCATCGGGAATTGCGCTTGCCTCCATAACCGCTACGAAATTTTGCGTGCCGATTTTGTTTGCAAAAAAGACGAGAAGTGCAAACCTTTCGCAAAAGCTGCTCTCCACAAAGGTGGTTTCATACACCCACGGGCAGTCGTACGACGTTATCGTTTCGCGCGATTATATAACCGCGGATGACAAAATCCTCATAATAGATGATTTCCTCGCAAACGGAAGCGCGCTTCGTGCGCTTGTCACCCTTGCGGAAAAGGCGGGGGCTACCGTAGTTGGCATCGGCATCGCGGTTGAAAAGGTTTATCAGGGCGGCGGCGCGGACATTCGTGCGCGCGGATATCGCATAGAGTCGCTTGCGAGAATTAAGTCGGTCGACGTGGAAAAAGGCATTGAATTTTGCGATTGATTTTAGTTTAAATACAGAAAAACGGCTCCCGACGGGAGCCGTTTTATTACTTCGTAATAAAGAAGTACAAAAGCACCAAGGCACCGAGTATAATTCGGTAGATGCCAAAGGGGATAAAGCTGTGCCTTTTTACAAAGCTCATAAGGAATTTTATCGCGACGAGCGAAACGAGGAAGGACACGAGGACACCGAGAATAAGAAGCATCCATTCAAAGCCCGAGAGAGCCCCTCCGTCAAGAAAGAATTTCACCGTTTTAAGACCCGATGCGCCGAGCATTACGGGGATTGCCATAAAGAAGGAAAATTCGGAGGCGGCGGGTCTGGAGACACCCGAAAGCATACCGCCGAGAATGGTAGAGCCCGAGCGCGACGTACCCGGAATTAACGAAAGACATTGAAACGCGCCTATTAACACGGCATCGCGGTAGGTCAGGTCGTAGACGCTCTCTGTGCGATAGTCGCTTCCCTTTTTCAATTTTTCAACGAGGATAAAGGCAACGCCGTAAACGACGAGTGCAATCGATACAACAACAAAGCCGTAAAGATACTCGTCAAGCAAATCGTCAAGCAAAAGCCCGAGAATTGCGGCGGGAAGCACACCGACGATAACCTTTAACCAAAGGGAGTAGATTTGCTTTTTTTCGGCGGCGGATTTTTTGCGTGAAAATGGCACGAGCCTTTCCCAAAACAACACGGGCACGGCGGCAATTGCGCCAAGCTGTATAACGACGAGGAACATTTCGCGAAAGCCCGCGGAAACGTTAAGCCTTAAAAGCTCGTCAATAAGTATCATATGCCCCGTGGAGGATACGGGTAGCCATTCGGTAATGCCCTCCACAATTCCGAGGACGAATACCTTTAATATCTCGTAAAATTTTTGGAGTGCCGTCATTTCGGCATCGAGCAGAAAGTTCATTATTTCTCCTTTTGTTGTGCTATGCAATCGGTATTATTACCTCTCCAAGGAAAAGTCAAAAATTTCTCCTTTTGTTGGGTTAAATACCGCATTTAAATCAAAGTAAAAGAAAATAAATCGGGGGCTTTTTGCGTAAACCGAGCATCACACCGCGCGGAGGATGTCGCCCTCCTTTACGGGAAAGGGCGCTTTCATATAGAATTTCATATACGGGTGGGGGGTTGCGTCAATCGGCTGCATATTTTCGTCAAAAAGCTCGCCGACGGTGAGAGGCTTTCCAACCTCGCCCGGGGTTAAAAGCTCCGCAGGGTCGCCCGAGAGCATTTTGTTTCGCTGTGTCAAGAGGGCAAGCCCCGTTACACTATCGTATGCTTCGACGACGGCAAGATATGCCTTTTCGCGGATATAGCCCGTGGTGGAGGCGATATTTGCATCCTCGTGACTGTCGGCAAAGTAATAGCCCGTGTTATAGTCGCGGTGCGACACGCTTTCAAGCTCGCGAAGCCAAAGCGGATTGTATTCGTAGTCACCCGAAAAATAGCTGTCAAGCGCCATTCGGTAGGTATTGGTTACAACAGCGGTGTAGTATGCGGATTTCATTCTTCCCTCAATTTTGAAGGAGTTTATTCCCGCCTCCACAAGCTCGGGAATATGCTCGATTGTGCAGGTATCGCGGCTTGACATAATAAAGGCTTCGCCGTCAAATTCCTCTATCGGCATACGGCAGTCAGGTCGCTTTTCCTCCACGATTTCGTATGCCCTGTAATTCCAGCGGCAGGGCTGCGCGCACATACCGCGGTTTGCATCGCGCCCGACAAGGTGATTGGAAAGCAGGCAGCGCCCGCTGTACGACACGCACATAGAGCCGTGAATAAAGCATTCAAGCTCTATTTCGTCGGGGATATTTGCGCGGATTGCGCGTATTTCCTCAAGCGTTAATTCGCGAGCCAAAACCACTCTTTTTGCGCCGAGAGATGCCCACGCGCGGCAGTCTGCGGAGCTTACACTCGATGCTTGGGTGGAAATATGAAGCTCCACGTCGGGGAGCATTTCCTTTGCCAAAAACAAAACTCCGAGGTCGGCAATAATAAGCGCATCTATCGGTATATTTTTCAGATTTCGGAAGTAATTTTGAAGCAGAGCGTATTCGTTTTCGCGCGGCATAGTATTGACGGTGAGGTAGACACTTACCCCTCTTTCATGGGCATAGGCTACCGCCTCGGCAAGCTCGTCAAGCGAAAAGTTATCTGCGGCGGCACGCATACCGAACACCTCTCCTGCAAGGTAGACGGCATCGGCTCCGTAGCGGATGGCGGCGCGCATTTTTTCAAAATTCCCCGCGGGGGACAAAAGCTCCGGTTTGTTCATACAGCTCCTTTTTTCTCGGTAAAAAAACCGTTTTCTTCACCGTTTTTGTTTGTATCAAAATGTAAATAATTGTTTACCCCGACTTTAGTGCAATCAGTGCGATTTCCCACGCGGGAACGCAAAGCGTGCGACGAATAAAAAGACGGTAGCTTGGATATGTATCCCTGACGAAATTCACAAGCGAGAATATATCGCGGCTTCGGTGATAGAGTGATATGAGAAGCGCGGGATATTTGCCCGCGATAAGCCCCGATGAGCCAAGCAGTGCCTCGTATTCCGCGCCCTCCACGTCGTATTTGATATAATCGACCTCGGCAAGAAGGCTGTCCGCCCTTACAAGCGGGATTTCGGCGGTTTTATGCTCGAAGGATGCGGTAGAGTTAACCGAGGAATTACGGTTGCCCGAAGAAAGAAATTCGCCCTCCCCCGCCCTGTCGTATACGGCGGCGTTTACGGTTGTAAGCTCTATTCCCTCCACCGTC
>JAZSHN010000035.1:0-8916 GCA_045533315.1 Eubacteriales bacterium
GGGCTTACCGTAAAGGCCCTTAACAGCAGGGTATGGAGGACGGGGGCGCGGCTCACCGCGGTTACCCTCGATGGAGGTCATAAGCGCGGTTTCCTCACCGCAAACGAATGCGCCTGCACCAAGTCTGATCTCAAGGTCGAAATCAAATCCGGAATTGAAAATATTTTTACCGAGAAGACCGTATTCCTTTGCCTGGTCGATCGCGATCTGAAGACGCTTAACGGCAATGGGATACTCTGCGCGAACGTAAACGTAACCCTTTGTAGCACCGATGGCATAGCCGCAGATTGTCATTGCCTCAATAAGACAGTGGGGGTCACCCTCAAGAAGGGAACGGTCCATAAATGCACCGGGGTCGCCCTCGTCCGCATTACATACAACATACTTCTGGTCTGCCTTATTGGGTGCGGTAAGCGCCCATTTGCGACCTGTGGGGTAGCCTCCGCCTCCTCTGCCGCGAAGACCGGAATCGGTTACAACCTTGATAACCTCATCGGGTGTCATTTCGGTAAGAACCTTACCGAGTGCCTGGTAACCGTCCATTGCAATATATTCGTCAATCTGCTCGGGGTCGATAACGCCGCAGTTACGGAGAGCAACACGGTTTTGAGACTTGTAGAACGCGGTCTCTCCAAGAGAAACGGTGGATTTTACCTTTTCGTCCATTTCGGAGCCGGTATCGCTGTAAACAAGTCTGCTTACAACACGACCCTTGAGAAGATGCTCCTCGACGATTTCCTTTACGTCTTCGGGAGTAACGCGGCTGTAAAATGTGCCGTCGGGATAAACGATAACGACGGGGCCGAGCGCGCAAAGACCAAAGCATCCGGTCTGTACAACCTTTACCTCCTCGG
Source organism: Eubacteriales bacterium (assembly GCA_045533315.1). Classification (GTDB taxonomy): domain Bacteria; phylum Bacillota; class Clostridia; order Oscillospirales; family CAG-272; genus UBA1740. Next base: position 855 of record JAZSHN010000035.1, read on the forward strand.
AAAGGCCGTATGCGGGGATGTGGGTATTGAATGCCTCTTGAATTCCGTTGCTACCGGAGGAGGTACATCCTGTACCGCCACAAATAAGAACGTGTGCACGAATCATTTTGTCACCTCCAATTAGTTGTAGGCTGCGATGGTGAATTCTTCAACCACCTTGCCACCCTTAAGATGTTTTTCAACGACCGTTTGAACCTTTTCGGGGGTCATTTTTACGTAGGTCGTTTTGCTTCCCGCCTCGTAGATTTCTACAACAGGCTCGTATTGGCAAATACCGATACAGCCCGTCTGGGATACCGATACATTGCCTGCAAGACCGTTTTCGTTAACAGCCTCGACAAATGCGTTAAGAACGGGTCTTGCGCCTGCGGCAATACCACAGGTAGCCATACCTACTACAACGCGTACATCGGAAGAACCCTCGCGGATAACAACCTTGCTTTTCATTTGGTCTCTGAGTGCTTGTAATTCAGCCAAAGATTTCATGAGTTTTTCCTTTCATATATCTATTTTTTTATTTGCCGTATTGTTCTTCGAGAAATTCCCTTATCCATATAATAACCTCGTACGAATTAAGCGGAATATCCTCCAAAACGCCGCGCAAATCGCGCGTGTCAAGCCTCACGCTTAATTCATTATTGTTATGGATAAACACAAAATCAACCTCGGGATGACCTTGTATGAGGGTTGTAACGGTTGAAATCACGTCGCCAAGCGGCGTAAAATCAATGTGATTCTTGAAGAAGTAAGCTGTAATAACGGTACCGTGCTCGTCACACTGTCCGTCATCCAGACGGGAGTGAATTTCAATATTTCCTCCCGTTTGCTCCGCCGCCAGCTTAAGAAGCGGAATTCCAAGTCCGACGCTTCGTGTCGTTCTTGTTGTATAAAATGGATTTATTACCGATTTAATGGTTTCCTCCGACATGCCGCAGCCGTTATCCTTTACGGAAACGGTTAACAGTGAGGAGTCCTCTGTTACGGTTATTTCAATTAAGCTTGCACCTGCCTTAACCGAGTTTTCCGAAATATCAAGAATGTTAAGAGATAGCTCCTTCATAAAGTTAACTCAACCTTTCAAGTAATTCAAAAACCACTGCTTCGGAATTATCCCTTACCGCATCCAATTCAACATAACGCTCCCTGTCGTTCATCACACCGAGAATGTGAGAATCAGAGTTGAAAACCACATTTTTTTCGGTCAGACCAAATCGTGCTTCGTAATCCGAAAAGCGCTCGGCATCCTTTATTTCAACCGTGTTAAAGGCGGGAGAGTCGGGCAAAGCACCGAGTATTGCGATTATTCCGTTGGAATTTCTGTCAATATGGGCGGGATAGCATATTCCGCTGTAATTGCCCACAAGAGAAGGCAATTGCTCAACCGAAATATCGGTTGCCACGGAAAGAAGATAATCCAATCGCTCCACAACCTCGTCCTTTGCGTTGCAAATCAGCTGCTCACCGAAAATCTCGGGTCGGTTTTTGACCCTCATAATATGCTCGTCCACATAATCGTTGAACGACAGTGCATCGGCAAGCGTGGGAAACAGGCATATCATATGTATATCCTCGGAGGTTGTAAGCTCCATTCCCGCGACGGGAATTATTCCGTATTCCCTTGCCGCCTCGAAAAAAGCGGGACAGTTTCTTGCGGAATTATGATCCGTCAGCGCAACAATGTCAAGACCGATTACCGCTGCCATACCAGCAAGGCTTGACGGCGTGCTTTCGTTATCCGCACATGGCGACAAACAGGAATGAATGTGCAAGTCGTAATAATATTTACTCATTTCAGAGCACCGGACAGCTTCATTGCGGTTTCGTAAGCGGGCAGGGAGGAGGATAACAGATTAACCCCCTTTTCGTTCGCAAGCGCGATAAGCTCGGCATCGGGCTTGACACCCTCCGCAAAAATCACACACGCCACGTCCGAAAGGGTTGCAACCGCAATAACGTTCACGTTTGACATAATCGTAATCCAAGCATTACCCTCGCTTGCGCGACCCATAACCCAGCTCAAAAGGTCGCCGATGTAAACACCGTCCGTACTTCTTTCGGGGCTTGGGATTGCCAACGGCTCAAGCTTTAATGCTTGAGAAAGCTCTAAAACCGTCATTTGTCAGTCCTTTCCGTCCAACGTGGCAGCCCGTTTGATTGGGCAGTCGTTTGGACAGGCAAGTTTTTTTACAAGATCCTCGGCAAAGGCCTTGCAGCTGGGTGCGCCGCACGCGCCGCAATCTATACCGGGAAGCTCGTTTTTGATTTTTTGTATATCCGCCATCATACGCATTGACTCCGCAATCGAATTGCCGAGCTTTGCAATGGGGGAGTATTCCGGAAGCTCGTCAAACAGATAGCTTTCGGGAATATAATGGGATGCCTCCGCATCGGGCTTGTTTTGCGATACGGGGAGATATCTTCTGATGGATTGCAGTCTTGCCTTTGCGATAAACGGGTTTTGTATCGTGAGAACGCCGCCAACGCATCCGCCGGAGCAGGCGTTAAGCTCAATAAACTCAAGTGGCGGAATGTTTCCGGTCTCAACCTGGTCAAGAACCTTTATGACGTTCTCTATTCCGTCCGCCGCGAGGTAGTCGGAATTGAAAATAGCAGTCGCTTCACCACCGCTTCTTGCCCAGCCAACGCCAATTCTGCCCGTTTCCGTAATATCGGGAACATCATCTCCCTGGTGCATTTTTCCGATGAGAGAAAAGTAGATGTCATTGATCGGAACAACCACGTCAACGTAGCTTTTATAATCTGCAAAGCCGTTCTTTGCATAGCTCGCCTTTGCGGGGCAGGGGGATATAAAGCAGGCTCCGATTTCCTCGGGCTTAAGCTCGGGATGCTCTGCCATCGCCTTTTCCTTTGCAAGCCGTGCCGCAATCTCCATTGGTGGGAGCATATGTATCACGTGGTCGATTAACGAAGGAAAGCGCAAGCTTATCAGCCTTACCACAACGGGACAAGCGGAGCTTATCGCGGGCTTTTGAACGCCCTCCGTCTTTAAATAAAGCCTCGTATACGCCGTAACGTATTCTGCTGCCTTTGCCACCTCGTAAACCTCGTCAAATCCGATTTTTTTCAAACCGTCAAGCACGTAATTTATGTCCTCGAGATTATCAAATTGACCGTAAAGGGAGGGCGCAGGCAATGCTATTTTCCATTTGAAATTATCCATATCGGACAATTTGCTGCAAACCGCTTTTTTCGCCTTGTGAGGGCAGTTTCGTATACATTCACCGCAGTCAATACACCTATCCGGATTTATAACGGCTTTGCCGTTACGTATACGAATTGCTTCCGTCGGACAATGGCGCAAGCATGTGGTACATCCCGTGCATTTCGCTTCATCAAGCAAAACGGAGTGTGTATACTTGTGCATCAAAACACCACCTTAAAAATTAACCTTCATTGTGATTCGCGTACCAACACCCACGGTTGATTCAATGACAATGGAATCGGTATGACGCTTCATATTGGGTAATCCCATTCCCGCGCCGAAGCCGAGAGAGCGAATCTCGTCGGGTGCGGTTGAGTAACCCTCCTGCATTGCCTTATCGATATCCTTGATGCCGGGACCGTTGTCGTCGAGAATGATTGTTATACAGTCCTCACTGACGCGAACCTCGGCAACGCCGCCGCCCGCGTGAATAACCATATTGATCTCACCCTCGTACATGGCGATGGAAACGCGTCGTATCGTCTCGGGATCAATGCCTAATTGCCGTAAATTTCGCTTAATTTGTACCGATGCTTGACCTGCCGAGGTGAAATCCTCCCCATCGACGTCAAATCGGAATACAAGCTCCTCGGTCATGATTTCGCCTTGTTACCGACAAGACCGTTTGCGTAAAGCAATCCGCACGCCTCGTAAAGACGCTTGTCGGTTGTAAGAATAACGATACCGCTATCACGTGCAAGCTTGATCATTTCTTCGGTAGGCTCCTTGGAGCGTACAAAAACTATGCAGAGCATATCCATCATTACGGCTGTGCGGATTACCTGCGAATTCACAAGCCCCGTGAGCAAAACTGCCTGATCCTTTACGTAAGCGAGAACATCGCTCATAAGATCGCATCCACAGGCAGAATAGACGTGTTTTTCAATGTTTTCTTCGCAGCAGAGAACCCTTGCATCAAGCAATTCCTGCATTTTGCTGATTTTCATAGTCTATCGTCCTTCCGGAAGAGTTATCTGTACTTTGCGATAATTCCCTCAACGTCGTCTACACCAAGACGTCCGTAGACCTCCTCGTTAACCGTGAGAACGGGTGCCAGACCGCACGCACCGATACAACGGCAAGCGGTCAGCGAGAACTTTTTGTCAGGGGTACACTCGTCGCCCGCGATTCCGAGAATCTCCATCAGCTTGTTGTAAATGTCGCCGGAACCCTTTACGTAGCACGCGGTTCCAAGACATACGGAGATGTGGCAATCGCCCTTCGGCGAAAGAGAAAACTGTGCGTAGAATGTTGCTACGCCATACACCTTTTCAAGCGGTACGTCCATACCCTCTGCGATCATCGTCTGAACCTCAAGCGGAAGATAACCGTAGATCTCCTGCGCCTCCTGCATAACCGCCATAAGCTTGCTCTTGTCATCCTTGCATCGTGCAATTACTTCCTTGAGCCTCGCTTCCTGCTCGGGAGTGCCGGAGAAGGGAACACTTGAAAGCTTTTTCAGCATTTTTTATTCCTCCTAAAAAATTTATTTGTAGTAATACAATTACACATACGAGATTATAACACACCCTCACGCAAAATTCAAGTTATTTCAATCAATTTTGTTATAATTTTGTCAATTTGTGTAGTTACAACAAAAAACGAAAGTAAAATCATATTGAATTGTTAAGAAAATCAATGATTAAACCCTTGTAAAGCTCTTCAAATAGCAAATCGGCTTTCATACCGCAGCAGATTCCGTTGATTTCGGATATTCGGAAAATGAATTTCGTCGTACTGCTTACAAATATCTCGTCCGCACTCATAAGCTCGCTTTCGCTAAATAACCTTTCCGAAACCGTAACTCCAATACTTTTTGCAAGCTCGATAACATTAGAGCGTGTAATCCCGGGAAGAATACAATTGTCCAACGGACGTGTGATCAACTCACCGTTTTTGAAAATAAAGATGTTTGAACGGGATTCCTCGGTAACATACCCCTCGCGGACAAATAAAGCGCAATCGCAGTTCTGCTCGTTTGCCCTGTGCAACGACAACACCGAGTAAAGCAGGTTCAGGCTTTTTATGTCGCATAGTGTGTGACGCTCGTCGGGAAGGGTAATCGCCCGCAGGCTGCGTTGCTGCGGTATATGGTACTTGCTTATTGTAATGAGAAGGTTGGATTGATATTCGGGTTTGATTTCGTGGTTTCTTTTTTCGCCTGCTCTGCTGACCTGTATGTATATCACTGCTGTGGGTAAGCAGGATAAATCGGAAAGCCTGTGTACTATCGAAAGCAGCTCGCGTTCGGTTAAGGAAAACCGAATATCAAGCCGTTTGCAATTTGCCTTCAATCTGTTGAAATGAAGGTCGAGCTGATACGGGATTCCGTTGTTTAAGAGGACAACGTCGTAGCATCCGTCGCCAAAATAAATCGACCTGTCCGAAATGGGGATAAAGGTGTTATTCGTTAATGAATAGCTGCCGTTGTAATATGCGTATTCGTTCATGCTTTTTCTCCCGATAAATATTGTGTGTTTTATGATATGCCAACCGAGAAAAAATGTTATACTTTCAATTTAAAAATGAACGAAAAAGACCGACGAAAGCTCTCGTCGGTCATAAAGTATAAATTGTTTCTGCTTCGTATTAACATCTTAAAATTAAATTTTAACAGATGTTATAATTGATTTGCTCAAATCGTAAATACTAATTGAATTTTCTTCGAGAATGGCAAAGCTGCACGGGTTTCCGTTCCTTGGTATGGAAACCGAGCCGGGGTTTACAATCGGTACGCCGTGTGCGTTTTTTTCTGCACGCAAAAGGTGCGTGTGACCGTGTAAAATAAGCTGTAAATTCCCCTTGCTTTCACCGTCAAAATCATACTTGTGACCGTGGGTTAAGAGGATGAGCTTGCCATTTAGTTGAATGGTCTGCGGATCGGGAAGAATGGGAAATTCAAGCACCATTTCGTCCACCTCCGCATCGCAATTGCCCTTAATTGCAATGATGCTGTCCTTTATCTCGTTCAGCAAGGAAATCACCTTTTTCGGTGCATAGCCGAAGGGTAAATCGTTCCTTGGACCGTGGTATAAGATATCACCGAGAATAATCAATTTGTCGCAGCCCTCGTTTTTGAAAACAGAAAGAAATTTTTCCGTACAGGCGGCATCGCCGTGTATGTCCGACACAATCATGTATTTCATAGCCGTCACCTCTTTTTTCTTAATCTTATCATATTTCACGCTTTAAATCAAGTGCTTTTTCGGTTCGAAAATGACAATTATCATTTACGCGCGCTTGACAAACAAGAATTTTTATGGTATTATAAAATTTGGAAATAAAAAGAAAGAGGACATTATGGCTGTTTCAAAGAAAAAGGCGTATGATGACCAAAGCATAAAGAGCCTTAAGGGTGCGGAGCGAGTCAGAAAAAGACCCGCCGTTATCTTCGGCTCGGACGATATTATCGGATGCCAGCACTCCTTTATTGAAATTCTCGCTAACTCTGTTGACGAGGCGCGCGAGGGCTACGGTGACAAAATCATAGTAAAAAAATTCCTCGATTGCTCAATTGAGGTGGAGGACTTCGGCCGCGGAGTTCCGCTTGGATATAATGAAAAGGAAAAGCGTTGGAACTGGGAGCTTGTATTTTGCGAGCTTTACGCAGGCGGTAAATATGACAACAATGACGGAGATGCCGCGTATGAATTTTCGCTCGGCTTAAACGGACTCGGCGCAACCGCTACACAGTACTCAAGCGAATATATGACGGTAAAGTCGTATAACGGCAAAACCCTTTCCGAAATGAGCTTCAGAGAGGGTGAGCCTGTATCCGAGCTTGCCGTTTCGGAGCTTAAGGCGGGCGGAGGAAAGCGCAGAGGAACGATTATCCGTTGGCGTCCCGACCTCAAGGTTTTCAAGGAAATCAATATCCCCGTTGAATTTCTCGTCAACACAATGCGAAGACAGGCATTTGTAAACGCGGGTATCCATTTTATACTTGAGATTGAGAATGAAAAGGGTAAATTCGAGCGCTCCGAGTTTTACTATGAAAACGGTGTTGCAGATTATATCGCCGAAATTACGGATGGCACCGCGATAACCAATCCCGTCCTTTGGAAGATTGAAACAAAGGGACGCGATAGGGAGGATATGCCGGATTATAAGGTGAAAGCCGAAATAACCTTTTGTTTTGCAAAAGACGGGATGGCGGAGTATTACCACAACTCCTCCTTCCTTGAATACGGTGGTGCGCCTGATAAGGCGGTCAGAAATGCGTTTACCTATGCAATCGACAAATACATAAAGGCGCAAAATAAATACAACAAGAACGAGCAAAAGATTTCCTTTGCGGACATTTCGGACAACCTCGCGATTATAATCAACTCTGCGTCCACCCAGACATCGTATGAGAACCAGACGAAAAAGGCAATAACAAATGCCTTTATTCAAAAGGCACTCACCGATTTTATGAAGACCAATCTCGAGATTTATTTGACCGAGAATCAGTCTGCAGCAAATCAGATTATCACGCAGGTGCTTTTAAACAAGCGCTCTCGTGAGGAAACCGAAAAGACTCGCACCGACTTAAAGAAAAAGCTTTCGGGTACGATGGACGTTTCAAACAGGGTAGAGAAGTTTATCCCCTGTAATTCAAAGGACCCCGCCGTCAGAGAGCTTTACATAGTAGAGGGTGATTCTGCGGCTACGAGCTGTAAGCTTGGCAGAAGTGCGGAGTTTCAGGCTATTATGCCGGTAAGAGGTAAAACCCTTAACTGTATGAAGAGCAACTATGATAAGATATTCGCAAACGATATTATTATGGATTTGCTTAAGGTTATCGGCTGCGGTGTTGAGGTTAAATCTAAAAAAGGCACTGTCGGAGGCTTTGATTAT
>JAZSHN010000069.1:0-1978 GCA_045533315.1 Eubacteriales bacterium
CCGCGCCGCCTGTCGTCCTTGTTTACGCCGTATTTTCCGTCACCGACAAGCGGATGCCCGATATGTGCAAGATGCGCGCGGATTTGGTGTGTCCTACCCGTAAGAAGCTCCACCTCAAGAAGCGAATTTCCACCCCTCTCGGCAATAACGCGGTACTTGGTAACAATTTCCTTTGCACCCTTTGGCGGATTTTTGTCAAACACGCGCACCTCGTTTTTCTTCTCGTCCTTGATTAAATAGCCGCGAAGCGTGTCCTCCTTCTTCTTCGGCACACCGTGCACCGCCGCAAGGTAAAATTTGTCAATCTCGCGCAGCTTAATCTTTTCGTTCATCACGCGAAGCGCCTCTGCCGTCTTTGCCCCGATAACAATACCCGCGGTATTTCTGTCAATTCTGTTGCAAAGCGCGGGTGCAAAGCTCTGCTCCGAGGTCGGGTCGTACTCGCCTTTTTTGAAAAGATACGCCTGTATATGCGTTATGAGAGTGTTTTGCGCTCCGTTTTCGTCCTCGTGGACCGATACGCCCGACGGCTTGTTTACGAGAATGATATTTTCGTCCTCGTAAATTACGTCAAGCCTTGGAGTTATTCTCGCAAGCGGAATATCCGCCCCACGGTCAAGCGCGGCAAAGCACTCCTCCGCAAGAAAGCATTGAAGCACATCCCCCTCGGCGAGGACTGCATTTGCCTCGCATCTTTTGCGGTTAAGCTTGATTTTTTTCGTCCTTACCGACTTGTAAATCAGACTTGCGGGAAGGTCGAGCGCCTTTATCAGAAATTTGTCAAGCCGTTGCCCCGCGTCGTTTTTACCAATCTTAATTTCGCGCATTACTTTGTGCCGAAAATTCTGTCGCCCGCATCGCCAAGACCGGGAATAATGTACGCGTGGTCGTTAAGCCTCTCGTCAAGTGCCGCACAGTAAATGTCTACGTCGGGATGTGCGTCCTGTACCTTCTTTACACCCTCGGGTGCTGCAACAAGACACATAAGAAGCACGTTTTTCGCCCCGCGCGCCTTTACCATCGTAATCGCATCGGCTGCAGAGCCACCCGTCGCAAGCATCGGGTCAACCACAATAACAAGACGCTCGCCTATATCGGGCGGCATCTTGCAATAATATTCAACGGGAAGGTGTGTTTCGGGGTCGCGGTAAAGACCGATGTGACCGACCCTCGCAACAGGTACAAGCCTTAAAAGCCCGTCCACCATTCCAAGACCCGCACGAAGAATAGGCACAATAGCCAGCTTCTTTCCCGCAATTCTTTTAAAGGTTGCCTTTTGTATCGGGGTTTCAATCTCCACGTCCTCAAGCGGAAGGTTGCGCGTGATTTCATAGCCCATAAGCATCGAGATTTCATCAAGAAGCTCTCTGAAATCCTTTGACGAGGTGTTCTTGTCCCTCATAATAGTAAGCTTGTGCTGAATAAGCGGATGGTCAACAAGGTGAAATGTACCCATTTTTTACTCCTTTTCGCGCGATTTTCCGCGCCGTTTGTTTTTACCTATACAGTATACTACTTTTTTTAGAGAATTGCAAGTGTGATGCGCCGAAATGTGCGACTTTGTAAAAAAATCTACATATATTGTTCTATTTTACCAAGAAAAAATACGATTTTACACTTGAATAAAGGAAAGAAAAGATATATAATAAAAGCGTAAATACTTTCAACAAAGGAGATAATTATGAAAAATCCCGAGCTTGTTATTATGGCGGCAGGAATGGGCAGCCGCTACGGAGGACTTAAGCAGATTGATACCGTTGATGATGAGGGACATATCATTATCGACTTTTCCATCTATGATGCAATCCGCGCGGGCTTTCGCGATATTACCTTTATTATTAAAAAGGAAATCGAGGCTGATTTCCGCGAGGTTATGGATAAGCACCTCGCAGGCAAGAACGTAAACGTAAAGTACGTTTTCCAGGAGCTTTCTAAGCTTCCCGAGGGCTACGAAATCCCCGAGGGCAGAGTAAAGCCG
>JAZSHN010000019.1:0-1631 GCA_045533315.1 Eubacteriales bacterium
ATACGGGTACGTTTAACGTACACCTCTCTCAAACCTCTCCCAAGGGATAATCTTGGATTAATTAACCTCGGCGAAAGCCGATAAACCCACGGCCTTTACGGGGTCGCCCCACGGGGCGGCCTCGGCAGAGGCTTGATACGCACAAGTTATTCTGTGCAAATCAGAGGGGAAATGATTTTTTCACTTCCCTTCGCATTTGTAGAGAATAAAATAAAAAAGGTAAAGCAAATGACAAAAAAAGAATTTAAAAGGCATTATTCACGGCTGTGCTTTGAGGCGGCGTTAAAATCGGCTCTTTACGGTCTTGTGATTGGATTTGCCGCAAACTTTCTCTTTGCGGCGATTGAATGGCTATTCGGCTTCGGAAGCTTTTGGATAGCAATTTGCGTCTTTGCGGGGACAGCTCTCGTAAGCGGCACTTTGGCATATTTTTTAAAGCTGAAGCCCGATTTAAAGGAAACCGCAAGGAGAATCGACCGCTTTGGTCTTGACGAGCGAATGATTACGATGCTCGAATATGAAAACGACGACTCCTACATTGCTTCGCTCCAGCGCGAGAACGCAAGGGCGCACTACGAAAGAGTAAAGGATAAAAAGCTTAAGCTTCGTTTGTCCTCCGCGCTTATCGTAATCGCGGTGGTTGCCACACTGCTCGGCTCCTCGATGACCACGGTGGTGGCTCTTGCCGACAGCGGCATTATTCCCGATGGCAGCACGCTTATAAATCCCGAGGACCCGTACGAGGATTATATTCCCGTTTCCTACATCGTTGAGGAGGGCGGATATATCTCCGGCGGCGAGGAGGAGCAGCTTGTTTCCCCCGGCGGCGACGCAGACCCCGTGGTTGCCATTCCCGAGGAGGGCTGGATGTTTGTCGGATGGGACGACGAGTCCACCGACCCGTCAAGGCACGACAAAAACATAACCGAGCCGATGGAATTCATCGCAATCTTCGAGCAGCTCGAGGAGGATGAAAACGGCGAAATGGGCGGCTCCGAGGGTCCGAACAGCGAGGGCGAAGAGGGCGACAGCGCAGACGACCAGCCATCGCAGGACGGCTCCGAATCCTCCAAGGGAGAGTCGGGTGAAAACGGCGAGCAGAGCGACGACAAGGAAAACAGCGAGGGCGAAAACGACGGAAACCAGGACAGCGACGACCGTGGCGAGGGCAGCGGAAACAACAACGACGAGGGTAACGGTGCCGGCGGTAAGTGGGAAGAAACCAATATGATTTACGACGGCAAAACCTACTACAAGGATACGCTCGACTATTATTACGAATACTCGCAGCAGATTTTTGAGGAGCACGGAGAAATTCCGCCCGAGCTTCGCGAATTCTTTGAGCTGTATTACGACAGTATATAAAACTTTAAGAAAGAATAAAAAAAATAAATTATATAAGGTGAAAAAATGGTTACAGAACAGCACATTCAGAAATTCAGCGCTCAATGCAAAAACATCTTTGAGCAGATTGGCAGAGACGTAATTGGACAAAAGGAGGTAATTGAGGGTGCGGTTATCGCCATGATTGCAGGCGGGAACGTTCTTCTTGGGGGTGTCCCCGGAGATGGAAAGACCCGGCTTGTACGCTCTCTCGGTCGTGTATTCGTCCTCTAAGCCGGACCGTGTCC
>JAZSHN010000121.1:0-28954 GCA_045533315.1 Eubacteriales bacterium
GGTCAGCATATCAACAAAACCGACTCGGCTATCCGTATCGTTCACAAGCCCACCGGTATCGTTGTTGGCTGCCAGACCGAGCGAAGCCAGCTTCAGAATAAGGAAACCGCTATGAAAATGCTGAAAGCAAAGCTTATGGAAATTAAGCTGCGCGAAAAGCTTGACAGAATTGAGGATATCCAGGGTAACAAGGCAAATATCGAGTGGGGCAGCCAGATAAGAAACTACGTATTTATGCCCTACACGCTTGTAAAGGATACGAGAACCGGATACGAGGACGGAAACGTTGACTCTGTTATGGACGGAAATATCGACGAGTTTATCAATGCCTATCTAAAGCATATTTCCGCGGGCGGCGAGAACAAATAACGGCAAAAATATAACAAAACAAAGATTACTCTGTCACGGAGCAATCGCTTTTGGTATAAGGCATAATTAAAAATCACCCTCTGCAAAAGCTGCAGAGGGTGATTTGCTTTTTTCAACCAAAGGCTATTCGGTCATTCCGTAATGCACAAGGCAGATGCCGTCGTCCCAATACTTTAAAATCGCATCGTGGCAGGACTCGTCCGCACCCGCAAGATGGTGGAATATATTGCTCTCGCGATAAAACGAATAAGGCCCGACGTGATAATTTTCACCCGACATCCAATGGTGCGGACCCATCATATTACGAAGATTGTTAAGAAGCGTGAGGGTTATAACGTTTTCGCCCTTTACAAGATATTCGGAAATATCAAGCTCGTAGGGAGGATACATAACCGTAGCGACATATTTACCGTTTACCGTAATGCGGACGGAGTTAATACCCCTGCCCTCCAGGGTCACGTGATAATCGGTGCTGTCAAGCGTGAAGGCCTTTTCAAGCGTGATTTTGCCCGCAAGCTCCGCATAACCCGAAAGGTCAAGCGCGGCAATATCAACAGCGGTCGGCTTTTCGGTAATTACAAGAGGCGAGTATGTGCGGTAGGCATCAAGAGCAAGCTCGACCGGCTCCTCCGTAAGGCTTACGCCAAAGTCACCGACAATGTAAATCGGCTCTATCTCCATATCGTAGGAGAGGCGGTTTTTCATACCCTCAAAGGTCCAGGAGTGGGCAAGATGCTCGTAGGTTTCGGGTGACTGTGAAACGGTTGCGCGGAAGCGAATAACGTTCACGCCCTCGGTTACGTAGGGCGAAATATCAAGCATTCTGAATGCGGTATCGCGGAAATAGCCAAGGTCCTTTTTATCCACGCGCTTATCGTTAATCTCAATATCGAAAATTTCGGGAGTTTCGACGGCAAGGTGTATTTTTTCGGGCAATGTCTGAACATTAAAGCGGTACACCTGCTCAAGCTTTACGGGGCGGCGAAGCGCGTTAATACGGGGAAGAATGTTAAGCACGTAGCCGTTTTCCTCAATCAGCTCGCCGTCAAAATAGTAATCGCACCTGTCAAGGGTAAGCGAGTTGTAGCTTACCTCCTTTACCGTCCATTCGCCAAGAAGTGAGAGTCTTTCGGTCGGTTTTTTTGACACGGGTGCCACCCTTCCCTCTCCGTCGTCGATAAGCACAAGGCTCTCGTACGGGGCAAAGGTATACTCTCCGTCGGTGAAATCAACAAGCTCTCCACTCTCGATAAGCATACGCCTGTTGCCGACCGCGATATTGGCGGTGATTGGGGTATCGTCCGAGTTTACGAAGTAATGAAGCGTAAAGCCGTCGAAGGCTCGGCTTGTGTAAGAGAGGCGGTTTTCCTCGCAAACGGGATTTGCGGAAAGCTCCTCTGCGGTAAGGATTTTGCCTCCCGCTGCGACAAATTCCCGAAGAAGCCCCTCGGTAAAGGGAAGAAATCCGAGATTTTCGGGAAGAACAACGGTGGAGTAGGACATATTGCCGACAACGAGCCTTCCGCTTTTGACGCGTCCGTGACGGCGGATAATCGTTTCGTCGCCGAGGTGGTATTCAACGTGCTTATCCTCTATTTTGCGAAGAAGGGCAACGAATTTATCCGAATACTCCATAATCGCCTCGCGAGAGGATGTGCCTACCTCCTCTCCGTTATAAAGCATCCAAGCGGTGGATTGAGGATGAAGAACGAGGGTGTCGGCACTTACACGCCCCTCGGCAAGGAGCATTCCCACACGCGACATCGCATCAAAGAATATGTTCATATCCTCCCACCACGGCTGCTGGTAATACATTGCGGGCGGATAGTCACGCTTTCTTATTCCTCGGAGCGAATAGCCCTCAAGATGCGTGCAAAGCGTGGTAATTCCGTGCACCATCTGCCACTCGTAGATGCGCTTTAATTCCGCGTGGGAAACGTTGTGACCCGCAAGGGCAAAGGTTTCGGAAAGTATCTGCTTTTTGCCCGTCTGTGCCGCTACGCTCGACACCTGCATCGGGGTAAGGCAATCGAAAATCGGTCTGCCAAGCCAGTCCATGCCCGGCATTGTGAAATACTCGTAGTGCGGCATACAGGCGGCATTGGAAACAATCTGGCAATGGAGATTTTCCTCAAGAACGAGGTGACCCGTAAAGCCATAGCCTCGCTCCACACACCAATCGTAAATGCGCTTAAAGAAATTCTCCGAGAAAAGGTCGGTTACCATTGTCCAATAGTCAAGGCGCACCCTTTTCGCCATATCGGTTTCAAAGAAAAGCGAGTCAAGATTGTCGGTAAGGCTGTAGCCGTAGCGGGAATTAAACTCGTCCTCAAGGATAAAGCTCCAGGGATAGCCTGACCCGCGCCAAATCTGCGGCTCGTCGGTGAAAAATCCGTCGAACGTCTTTCCGCAGCGGCGCTCGTATTCCGCGTAAATTTCCTCTATGAATTTATCGGTAACCGTGGCGTTAAGCGTATCGACGTAATACTCGTTAACCCCGAAATAGTATCTGTATCCGTCCTTTTCGGTGACGGTGTATTCTCCGTCCGAAATCGGCTCGTCCGCCTTTTTTATATGAAGGTGCTTTTGCTGATACTCGATACCGAGGTCGCAGACCTTTCCGCCTCCGAAGCCCGAGGGCCAGCCGTTTTCGTCGTATGCCCAGGAGTGCATACCGAGCTTTGCACCCTCGTCAGCGGCGGCGGCAACGTTTTCAAACCACTCCTCGCCCATATATTCGGTCAAAAGACCTCCGCGGGCGTGCATAAAGTATCCGCCAACACCCGCATCGTTCATAATACGCACCTGGCGACGGGTTTCCTCCGCGTCAAGTCTTTCGTTCCACGACCAAAAGGGTATCGGGCGGAATTTTTTGTCAACCTGCTTAAAAACCATATATTCCTCCATAGAAAATCAAATTAAATCAATCGTTTATTAAATCAAACGGAAGGGCGAATTAAAAAATCAAAGCTTTAAAAGGATGTTCCGTATTTTTTCGGTATCGACACGCTTTTTGTTGCCCTTCATTGTAAAGGTGAGATTATCGGGCGTGAAAATAATGCGGTAAAGCTCGCGCAAGCGTTCGGGTGTTACTCTTCTGTAAGCATCTGTACGCGCGTCAAGGTCGGGGTAGCCCATATCCATAACGTGATTATCGTAGGCGAGGGTGAAATTCAACTCCCTCGGACTGTCGAGGAGCATCGGAGCATTGTCGACGTAGGTGGCGTACATACACCGTTCGGCGGGAAGCAAATCGGTTTTAAGCCGTCCCAAAAGCTCCACGACAAGCTCTATCGCCTCGTACAGGCGCGACTCGCGAAGCTCAAACGAAAAGCCGAGAATGCCAATGTTTTTATACCTGTCGCACACGCCGTCGATGTCGTAGAAGATGCCACGCCTTTCGCTCATTTCAACGAAAAGCTCGGACGAATAGCCGCCGACAAGCACCGCGTGGGCAAGGTCCGTTTCGGGCAGGCTCAACCGCGTCATATCAAGGTCAAATGTAAATCTTACTTTACAGTAATCGGCATTTTTAATTCCGACAAATGCACCGCGTTTTCCGAAAGAATTTAACACGGGTGCGGAGTTATCGTGTATATTTCCGCTGTAAAGCGAATATTTCTCAAGCTCGGACGAAAGCATTTTAATATCACTCTCATCAAAAGAGCCCGTCAGGTAAGCAAAGCTGTTTTCGGGGGTAAAGGCGGCGCGCCTGTATTCCTCGAGCGTGCGGCGGGAAATTTTTGAAACAGAGCCTCCCGTTCCAGTAATCGGACGGGAAAGCGAGGTTGTCCCAAAGACGTTATCAAGCGTGAATTGCAAAAGCGAGGTCTTTTCCTGTGCCTCTCTGATTTCGGCACGAATGCGCGAGCGCTCCGCTTCAAAATCCTCCTTAGAAAGCTTTACGGGCATAAGCACCTTTGCAATAATTTCGGCAGCGACGGCGAATGCGCTCGGCGAGCCCGAGATGTAAAACTGTACCATTTCGGCAAAGGTGGAGGCATTAAATTCCAGCCCATGCTTGTCAAGAAGCGAATACAATGCGCCGTCCATTTCGTTGTTTATGCTTCGAATAATCGCATGCTCGAGAAAATGAGATATACCGCATATTTTCTCCTCCTCGTACATGCTTCCCGTTTTGACGAAGAGGGATATATAAAAGCTGTGCGTGTGCGGCTGTGAATAATGATAAAGCGAAAGACCGTTTTTAAGCTTAAGGCTTTTTTCCATATTTCCTCCCTCTTGTTACTCCAAATTCCACTACGGGTATTTTAACACAATACAACCGAAAAAATCAATACACAAATAAAATATTTCTTGTGCGCGCGAAAGATTGACAAAACGCGACGGATAATGTATAATATCCTGCGGACGGTGTAAACAAAATCAAGGCTCGCGCTTTGGTAAGCTATACCGCCATATTCAATCAAGGAAAGGAGTACCGATATGCTGCCCGAAGTATTTATGCAAAGGATGAGGAGCATCCTCGGCGACGAGTATCCCGCGTTTATCAACGCGCTGTCAAAACCTGCCGTCAGGGGCGCGCGCGCAAATCTTGTCAAGGCAAGTGCAGAAACGGTAAAATCGCTTCTTTCCGAGCATCTGACTCCGCTTGAATATAACGACAACGGCTTTATTCTTTCCGACACGGTGAAAATCGGGCACACGCCCGAGCATCACGCGGGTATGATTTACGTGCAGGACCCGGGTGCAATGACCACGCTTTCGGCTGTTGATTTGCGGGGCGACGAGCTTGTTCTCGATGCTTGTGCCGCACCGGGCGGAAAATCGGGGCAGATTGCCGAAAGGCTTACCGACGGGGGAAGCCTTTTATCCAACGAATACGTGCCGAAAAGAGCAAAAATTATCGTCGGGAATTTTGAAAGGCTCGGCATCAAAAACGCGATGGTGACCTCGCTTGACACGGCGGAGCTTGGTAAAATGTACGACGGGGTGTTCGACCTTGTCGTGGTGGATGCGCCCTGCTCGGGCGAGGGAATGTTCAGAAAGAGCGACGAGGCTCTTTCCGAATGGAGCGAGGAAAACGTGATTTCCTGTGCAAAAAGGCAGACCGAAATACTTAACAATATTGCCACCACGGTAAAGGGCGGCGGCAGATTAATATACTCAACCTGCACCTATTCCCCCGAGGAAAATGAATACGTAGTGGACGCCTTCTTAAGGGCTCACCCCGATTTCCATCTTACAAGGGTGAAGGAGTCGGTGGAAAAAAGGACGTCAAGCGGCATTCGCTTTGACGGGATTACGGCAGAGAATATCGAATACTGTCGCAGGGTTTATCCGCACGTGCTTGACGGCGAGGGGCAGTTTATCGCGCTTTTCGAGCGAGATAACAATGACAAAATGCCAACCATACTTTACAAGGATGCGACCTTGCCATTAAGCAAAAAAGAGTTTTCGGAGGTGCAGCAATTTTTCAAGACTGTATTTACCGAAGCACCGACCGGAAGGCTTGTTAAATACGGGGAAAATATCGTTTTAATTTCACACGGGTTGCCCGTTCCCACGCGCTCGGTGTTTATGGCGGGCGTTCTTGTCGGTGAGCTTTCGGGCAACGTTTTCAAGCCGTCACACCAGCTTTTTTCGGTGTACGGACACCTTTTTAAAAACAGGCTTGAGCTTACACAGAAGGACGCACGCGTGGAGGACTACCTTCTCGGGCGGGAGATAGATGCGCCCGAGCTTTCGGGCTTTTGCGCGGTGATATACGAGGGAGCAACGCTCGGCGGTGGAAAGGCTTCGGGCGGAAGGCTTAAAAACCATTATCCCAAGGGGCTTCGTAACAAGGGATAAGGTTAACAAGCTTAATATAAAAATAGCTTTTGCGAGGGGCAAGGGGCGAAAAGCTTTGGCAAAATACTTTCGCAACGGTCAAACGCACTTTTGGCAAAAACAGCAATTAATAATTTAGCAAAAAATAATTCAAAGGAGATATAAAAATGGACAAGATTTTAGCAAACGTTGGTCCGCTTACCGTAAAGGAGAGCGAGGTCGAGGAGTTCATCCTCTCTCTCGGTCAGCGCGGTCAGGCATACAACAATCCCGAAGGAAAAAAGGTTATCCTCGAGCAGCTTATCGGCAATAAGCTCCTTCTTCTCGATGCGAGAAAGAACCTTTACGAAACCGAGCCCGAGTTCAAGGCGGAGCTTGCGAAGATGAAGGAAAACCTTCTTATCAATTATGCGGGCAGCAAGGTGCTTTCCGCTGTTACCGTAAGCGATAAGGAGCTTGAGGCTTATTACGAGGAAAACAAGGACAAGCTTGGCGGCGGCGAAACCGTAAACGCGAGCCATATTCTCGTTGATTCGGAAGAAAAGGCGCTCGAAATCCTTTCCGACATTAAAAACGGAAGCATCACATTTGAGGATGCAGCAACGCAGTACTCCTCCTGCCCTTCGGGTCAGCGCGGCGGAAATCTCGGCGATTTTGGCAGAGGTCAGATGGTACCCGAGTTTGACAGCGCGGTATTTTCAATGGAGGTTGGTGAAATCACCGATACCCCTGTTAAGACACAGTTCGGCTACCACCTCATAAAGCTTAATTCCAAAAACGAGGAGTCCGTCCCCTCGCTTGACGAGGTAAGACCCCAGCTTTACGAGATGCTTCTTCGCGACAAACAGAGAAAGGCATACGAAAGCCGTATCAATCAGCTCAAAATCCTTTACCCCGTTGATATTCTTTAATGAATAACGACACGGAGCTTTTAAAAAAGCGTTTTGCCGAGCTTGCAAGACGGGCGGACGGGGGCGGTTATTTTACCTTTACAGACTTTCTCGGTCTTTTGGAGCAATCGGCGTTTAACGAAATAAAGCGCACTCTCCCGACCGAATTCGTTGCCTTTGGAGGCTTTGACGGAGCAGAGCGAATAATGCTTCGCTTTGGGAGCGAGGAGGAAATCGGCTATTCCGCGCCGTTTCCGATTAAGACAATACTCATAAGACCGCGCTCCGAAAAATTCGCGGAGCAGCTCTCGCACAGGGATTTTCTCGGTGCGCTTATGAACCTCGGTATCGAGCGCGAATGCCTTGGCGATATTGTGATTATAGAAAATCGCGCCTATTTGTTCAGCACAGAGGATATTGCACCGTTTATAATTTCCTCGCTTGAAAGGGTACGAAGCACCGACGTTGTGGCGGAGGAATGCACCCTTTCGGGAGATTTCACCCCGTACAAAACCGAAGCGAGGACGGTACAGGTTTCATCCGAAAGGCTTGATGCAGTGATAGCAAAGGCCTTTCATCTTTCAAGGGAGGATGCACAAGCGCTTTTTAAGCGCGGACTTGTTTTTGTGGACGGAAGGCTTATCGAAAGCGTATCCCACACACCAAAGACGGGGGAGAGGATTACCGTTCGCACCCTTGGCAGAATAAAATACCGCGGTGTCGTCGGTGCATCAAGAAAAGGTAAACTAAACGTTACAGTAGAGGTTTATTCATAACAGCACAAAAGCAACAAAGCACTATGCAAAAGGGGGCGTGAAATTTAACACGCCCCCTTCGTTATTTATTGTTTTATGGAATGGTTACCTTAAACGTCGGCATGGGAACACCAGATGCGTTGGTGAGGTTGCCCGACTTTATAGTGCGGATAACCTGTCCGTCCTCCGAGTAGAAGGTAAAGACCCTTGTCGGGGAGACGTCGGTGTCGGTATATTCCGCATACTTCACACCGTTTTCGTCAACCTTCAGCTGAAAGCGGCTTCCCGCGTTAAGACGGATAAGCTCTCCCGTATAAAGCTCTATATACCTTCCGCCAAAGCCGTATCTGACCTCGGTCGGGGAGGTAAGGCTTTCGGTATCAAGCACCACGGTATTGCCGTTAATCGCCCCGTCGACCTTTACCCATTTGGAGGATGCGGAGTCGTAAACCTCAAAATCCTCCACCTCCACTCCTCGGAAAATATAAAGCCTTGTATCAAAGGTAAGTGTAACGGTGCCGTCACCCCTCGTAACCGAGGTAAGCTCGGGCGCGGTGGTTATCTTATCATCAACGCCGAAAAGCTTTGTAAGCAGCATATCTGCCGCGCGATATCCAAGCGGAGATTTACGCGACGGGTGGATAACCTCGGGCGGTGCTCCGTAAAGCATATCCATCATATGAAGGGGCGTGCCGTCAACTCCCGTCGGGATAATATAGGTGTTGGGGTTATTGAGGGCGAGGTCGTACTGTACCGACTCGAAATTTGCAAGATTGCCGACGTCGCTGTTATACGGAGCAATCTGTACCACGAAAAACGGAATGTCGTCGTTGGCAAACCTCTCGCTGTAAAGCTCCTTGAGAGCAGCAAATTTTTTACCGTATACAGCCGCACGTGTGGAGTCGGAATCACTCTCTCCCTGATACCACAAAACCGCGCGTGCGGTATAGCCCTTTATGGGTGCTATCATAGAGTTATAGCAAAGCGTGGGAATGTAGGAATATGGGTTGCCCGATTTCCAATATTTGCTTTCCTCGGTACTTTGCGGCCATCTGCCGTGCTCGTTCCAGAAGGCAAGGTAGTCCTCGTATCTCGCGATGTCGTCCGCGTGGATTTCGGGGTTCTTGTAAAGCTCCTCTGCGGGAAGCCAAGCGGTAATTTGAGTACCGCTTCTCGTTACGTTGATAAGCGCAACAGTCACGTCAGGACCAAGCTCTGCGGCAAACTTCATTGCCATAACGTATCCAACCGCGGAAACGTAGCCCTTTACAGGTCCGTTAGGCTCAAGGTTTGCCCGTGTTCCCTTTATCCAAGTGCCGTAGCCGTAGTCGGAGGGGAGCATATCCCAATAGGACGGCTCCGCGAACACGCGGATATTATCGTAGGTGTCCACAAGAGGTGCGATTTCCTCCCAATCCTCAAGCTGGTAGACGAAATACTGTGCATTCGACTGTCCGCTTACGACGAATACCTCTCCAACGTCAACCTCCTTGAAGGTAAGGGTGTCCTCCCCCGACGTGACGGTCAGCGTCAAGCCCTTTGTCGCCTCCATTGCGGGAAGCGTTACGCGCCACTCTCCGTCCGTCGCGGTAGCGGTGGCGGTGGCTTCGCCAAGGGTTACGGTGACGCTGTTTCCGTCCTTTGCAAAGCCGTAAATATTAATCGGCTCCTGTCTTTGAAGGACCATTCCGTCTGCAAAAATCGTCGCCATCTTCAGCCCGCTTTTGCTCTCGGCTTCGGAGCTTGCGGCATCGTCGGGTATATAGTCGGGTACGGTGCCTTCGGAGCAGCCCGTAAATATAAACGGTATAAGAAGCGTCAGAAAGAGTACACAGGTCAAAGATATAATTATATGTTTTTTCATTTTCATTTTCTCCCTTCGTGTATTCTCATCGGCGATAGCACTCTACGTATTCCTCGTAGGTCATACCGCTTACAATTTGTGCCTTTACCGTTTCGGTAAGATTATTCCAATACTTTCCGAATGCGGCGAGGTCGGAGGACTCGGTAACGATAACAAGCTCCTGCGAGCAGCCATAGAATGGCGAGTTGTAGAAATATCCCGCCGCGGGAATATCGGTTACAGTCGCGGGAATGTAAACATTAATTAACGCCGCGCAGCCCGAAAAGGCACTGATGCCGATAAAGCTTACCCCTCTGCCAAGGACGATTTCCTCGATTTCAGAGCATCCCCAGAAGGAATATGCGGGCACCCGTGTCGCGTTATCCGAGAAAATTACGGTTTTGAGCGAGGCGGGCACGTACTCCCCGTTTGCAACGTAGGAGGGCGCACCGAAGATATAGCCAAAGTAGTTGTTTGAATCGGCTCTGTACGCTCCGACAAACGGAAGCGTAACCGATTTCAAAGAGCTACAGCCCTCAAACGCACCCATACCGATAGCAAGCGTTGAGTCGGGAATTACAAGCATCTCGACCGCGGTGCCTTCAAACGCGCGTGCGCCGATAACCTCAATCCCCTCCGAAAGCGTGAGGCTCGAAAGCGAGGTGCAATTCATAAATGCTCCGACACCGACAGCCTTAACCGTTTTCGGGATAACGACACCCGTGATTTCGGTATTGCCGAGGAAGGCATAGGCTTCGATTTCGGTAACGTAGAAGCCGTTGTATATTTCGGGTATAACGAGCATACCGCTTACTTTTTTAACGCCGACTATCGCATAGCTGTTGCCGCGCTTTTCGTAAATCATACCGTCAAGCATATCACATTCTGCCTTGTAATCGCGGGCTGCGAGCGAATATGCCGCAATCGCATCAAGGAGCAGACCCGCCGTTTCGGAGCAATTGCCCTTTACCGCGTTAAGATAGGCGGCAAGCGAATACTCTCCCGCAAATGCGGTGCCGTCCGCGGCAATGCCCGAAAGGGCGAGGGATGTGCCGACAAGGGTAAAGGCATTTGCCTCCACCTCGATATTGGTGTGACCCGTCCGTTTGTTCATTCCGTCAACAATGTCAAAGCACTCGCCTCCCACTGTGACTGTGCCCGTATATCCGTCGCGGAGATTAAATCTGAATTTAATTGCAGAGCCGAGGCTCATCTGTGCGGAGCGAATCGCAAGCGCAAGCTCGCCGACAGCTTCTCCGCCGTCAAGGCTTACGTCGCCCGTGGGAGCATACGCAAGATATATATCGGAGACGATAAACGAAGAAAGCACAGAGGGCGGCTCGGGGGCTGCCATATCCTCCTCGGCGGCGTAATTGTATGCCGCATAAATATATCCCATCGCGGCGGCAACAAGGCGCTTTGTATATTCGGTGTTAACCGATTCCAGGGCACTCCTCGCATAGTCCACAACAGAGCGAGTATAGGATACGGAATATCCGTCGCCGTAGCCGACCTCGATATTAAACTCCTCGGCACAGCGGTTTATTCCGTCGTAATCAACAGAGAGCAGGTATCCCTTTTCGGTTTCTTTAAGTCCGTCAAGGGGACAGTCGACTCCGTTAAGCCTTACGTAATTGATTTTTTCGCCCGAGAGGTAAAGATTGATTTTTACGTCGTTGTGAAGCAGCATATTCCATTTAAGGAATACGGGAACACCGATTTCGTACGGATAATCGATGCTATCGGTTTGAATTACCGAAAGCCCGTCGGGAAGCAGCACACCGTCAAAGCCAAAGCCAGAGGCGTATTCAAGGGGATTGTGCGAGAACACGGAGTTTGTAAAGGACGCATTTACGGTAGCATCAAGGCCCATATAAACAAGCGATGCGGCATTTGATTTCACCCTTATGCCATCGAAAACAAGGTCAACAACCGAGTCCCCCGTAATCTCACCGTTAAGCATAAGCATATACGAGCATTCAACGTCGGTATCGTTGACTATAACGTCAATATCCGGGGTATATGGCGGTGTGGGATTACCGCTTGCAGAGCCGTTAACCGAAAGGAAATCGGCGGATTTGATATCGCACCCATCAATTACAACGTAAATAGGTGCACCGACAGTGTATCTCGATGAGAGTGCAAGGAACTGTGCAGCACCTTCGTATTTACAGTCGGTAAGATAAAGACCGCCGCCGCGAATATCGAACGGCGGAACACCGTCCTTTGCAACGAAGGTTACACCGATAAAGGCGGAATGTCCCTTTGCCGCGATGTTGGAGTAAAGAATATTATTAGCCGCGGCAGTTACGTCAAGCGTACCGTTTTTAACGGTAAAGCCGTGCCCCTCGGTAGCAGAATTCATAAAGCGAGCATCGGTCATCGTGAGCGTGTTGCCGCCGAGGTCGACAGTTGAATTTTTCGCAAGAGTGATATTATGTATTCCCGAGCCGGAAACGGTATAGGTCACGTCGGCATAAAGGCGAAGCACTCCGCCCTCGGGAAGAAGCGTCGCAAGCGACGCGGGAAGCATATCCGCCGAGCTGCCGTCAAGAAGCGAATGTGAAATAAGCTCGGTTTCCGTGCTATTGAAGATTGCCCACGTAGCATAGTTGCCCGTTGCCGCACCCGTTCCGTTAAGAACCATTCCGTCCGCGGGAACAAAGGTTGAAACGAGATTGTTCTGCTCGTCACGCCAAGCAATTTGTTGCTCCGCAACCTTATTAACACCGTTTTCATTTACTATGCTGTATATTTTCGAGGAATCCAGAGTGCCGACATATCCCATCTCGTAAGCTTCGGTATAGGAATTGCCACCGTTGTTGAAGGTTACGGTAACAAAATCATCGGTAACAGCGTAGGGATATTCTGTGCTTGCGGAATTTACGACCCTCGCACCGCCAAGATAGGTGGGCGTAACGTTGTGAAGGTGCTCTCCATCAAGCGGCGAGTTAAGATACACGCCCTTTCCGACGGTAAGTGCGGTTGTACCGGACTCCGCAGATGAAACTACGGGCACGGCGGTCTTTATATAGGTCGGATTTGCACCCTCGGTACAGTTGATTTTAACGTTTAAGGTTGAAGCTGTGCTTCGGTTTTGGATAATCGCGGGTCCCGACGGTGCATCAATTGTACAACCGTCAAAGGAGATGTTTACAGTACAGTTATTTGCATTTGTTGCGACGCTTATAAACGGGTTTTTAAGACCGCCCGTTTTGATTTTGCAATCCACAAACGACATATCAAGCGTCATATCCGTCCTTGATTGAAGGATGTTAAAGGCATAGGTTGCATCGCCGTCAAAGGCAAATTCACAATTACGTGCCACAAAGCTGCCCCCCGCGCGATAGTCAAACATCGTAATCGCAGACCATGTCGTCTTTACGTTATCAAGAATGATACTCGTGGAAACGTTGGTGGGCTTTGCACCCGGGTATCCGAAGCGAGCGATATCGGAAACCACGGTGGCATTTTTTATTGTAAGGGTTGCACCGGTTTGCGGATTAAACGCCTTGTCCGTATTATCGGAGGAAAGATTAAGCTCGTTCCCCTTTGCATCTATCACAAGATTGCGGGAAAGTGCATAGTAGAGAGTGTCAAAGGTTAAGCTTATATCTCCGTAGCCCTCGATAAGCACAACCGAGGTATCGTTTACCGCGCTTATGATTTCGTTATCCTCTTTTGAAAAGGCAACGAGGCTTTCAAGAGAGGGGGTAGCCGACGAAAACGCCACCCAAGCACACGGCTCTCCGCGGCCCGCGCCGACGTAAAGCGAAGCGGTTTCCTTCGTTATTGCGGTCACCTCGCTTTGAAGCTCCGCATCCGAGAAGAAGCCAACGCCCGCGGTATAAAGCACTCCGCCCGAATATACGAGCGCTCCGTCAAGGTCAAGCGTTATATCCCAAAACGGCAAAGAGCCAACCTTCGAAAGCCTTTCGCCAAGCACCTCGTCGCCGTTAAGGTAGATTACGTTAACCGCATTTTCGGGGCTTACGTACTCGATATTTTCGTTATCCAGCCATACGGGCAGGTAGTCCGCGGGAAATACAATCGAGGCGTTAGCGTTAAGCACCGAGCCGTCAAGCGATTTTTTGTTAACCGAAACGCCGTCGCCGATATTAACCGCCGTGGCAGCCGTGGACGAGGAGGTAATGAGAGGTGCCTCGCCGTAAAACGCCGTGTCGGTAACGGTTACGCTCGCGGGCGCGGCGTTTCCGTTTGCCATTATTTTCGGAAGCGTGCCCTTCTCGTAATTAAAGGTAGAGCCGCTTATTGTAAGAGTGGTTTCGTTTTGATAGCTGTTTCCGAAATTGAAGATGGCGCTTGACGAATTTGCCCAGGTGAAGCCGTCGGAAACGTTAAATACCGTATCCTTTACCTCAACCTCGATTTCGCCGATACCGCTTCTTTGACCGAAGAAGATGAAGCGATTGCACGCCGTCATATACTGGCTGTTTTGATTAAAGTTAATTACACAGCGCAAAAACGTAAGCCTTCCGCCCGCGCGGTGATCCGAAAAGTCGGCGGTAACGTCCACGGTAAGGTCGGTAAAGCGAATGTCAGGCTTCGCGTCCGCACCAATGGGATATATTACCTTTGCACCGAGGGAGGTGAGCGTACCGTTCTTTATCTCTAACACCTGTCCGAGTGCGCCGCACGGAGAGAGGGTTTTGTCGGTATTACCCGAGCCAAGCGTAAGCTTGTGCCCTCCGAGGTCGATATAAAGGCTGTTGGTAAACTGGTATATCGCGGAAAAGCTCAAGGTTGCATCGCTGTTAAGCTTTATCCAGGTATCCCCCTTGCCAACGTATTCCTGCAGCTTTGTAGCAAGCTCCTTCGATGCGGTTTCCACGTAGGCGGGTGCCGCACCCCGGTCAGGGTCGGAGGTGTAGATTTCAAAATAGCCGTCCGCAGCGCGCGTGCCGCCCGTCGCACCTTCCGAGGCAAACGCCACAACGACGGTAGATAGAGCAAGCAACAGCGCAAGGAGGGTTACGGTTAAGAGAAATTTCCTTTTCATCTTCAATCCTTAATCCTTTCGATATTGGGTTTAAAATCCGGTTAGTTTATTCCTTTATTATAAGGTTCGCGGTTGCGCGGTTGGTGGCAATCGGTATATCGTAAACCACCGCTATACGCAAAAGCGCCTTTACGTCGGGGTCGTGCGGCTGACTCGACAGGGGGTCCCAAAAGAATATAATCTTATCTATTCCGCCCTCCGCTGCCTTTGCGCCTATTTGAAGGTCGCCGCCGAGGGGGCCCGAAAGATAGCCCTTTACCTCAAGGCCGGTTGCCTCTGATATAAGACGGGAGGTCGTGCCCGTGCCGCAAAGCTTGTACTGCGTTAAAATTTCCTTGTTGTTAAGAGCCCACGCAACAATATCGTGCTTTTTATTATCGTGCGCTATAAGGGCAATTGTTTTTTGCTTCTTTTTCATTTTTTCCTCGTTTAATATCTATGTAGTATAGTTTTACTGTTTTAAAGATTGAGAGCTTTTTTCACCACGGGAATGAGCGCGCTTGCCATCGCCCAAAAGCCGAGGTCCGTGGGGTGGCAGTTGTCCACCAATCCCTCGCTTCCCACTCCCTTTAACAGGTCGTCGCCCGAAAGAAAATAGACGTTTTTGTCGCCGGAGGCGGCAGCCGCCTCGTATGTAGACCTTACGATTTTCAAACGCTCGTTATATTCGCGGTCCCTCTCCACCTTTGGAGCCGACATAATAATTATCGGAATTTCGGGGTGAGCCGCGCGGACGGTGTCAAAAAACGGCTTATGCGTTTCGTAAAGATATTCCGCGCTCCACGCATTGTAATCATAGTCAAAAATAAATGCAGACATATCAAGCGAGGCAACGTAATCCGCCATCTCCGCCTCCCCCTTTGCATTTCCCGAAAATCCGAGATTCACAAAGTCGAGATTTAGCTCACGGCAAAGTATAGCCTCGTAGGACATACCCGCGCGCGTAGCGCAACCGCCCTGTGTTACCGACGAGCCATAGAATACCACCGGCCTTTCAACCGAAAAGCTTCTTTCGGTTTTGGATATACGGCTTCCCGCCTCCACGCCAATTTTCAAGTCAACGAGGTTTGCGTAAAGCGGAAGATATATTTCAACCTCGCCGGAATGATTTAACACCTTTGATGCAAGAAGATAATACAAATCCCCCTCTTTGCGCCAAAATGCGAAAAATCCTCCAAGCGGCTTTCCGTCAAGGTAAATATCAAACCCGTTTGCACCGATGTGTGTAAAATGAGCCATATCCGAAACGAAATCGGAAACAGCGGCAACCGTAACCGTAGGGCTGTCGGTGCGAAAACGAAGTCGCCCTCCCGACGTATTGCGGTGAAGCGCGGTAACTCCCTCGCTTACACTCCTTGCAACCTCGGTAGGCATACGCGTATACGACGTACCGTCGTGATATACTCCCCCAAGTGAAAAAATCGGGTCTGTTGCGGAATAAAAATCAAGCGCCGTGCCCTTTGGCAAATGCTTTTCGGCAAAGTTAGGGTCTATTTTAGATAAATCCATACGCATCCTCCGAGAAAGAGTTTTTCTTTATTTTAACACAACGCGTGCGCAAAATCAAGTGAACAAATAATAAAGATTGACAAAGCGGGAAAAAAGTTGTAAAATAGCATCAGTAAACGATAGGAGAGCAAAATGGCACTCGACAGACAGCATTTCACCTCGTCCCTGACGAAAATCTTTAACGATAACGGACTTTCAAAGCTATTATCGCGGGAGGTATCCGAGAAGCTTTTTACGCTTACCGAATTTATGCTTTCGGAAAACGAAAAATACAATCTTACGGCTATAACCGACCCCGACAAAATCATACTTAACCATTATGCCGACTGTGCAACCCTGGCAATAAGGCTTCCGAAGGGGGCGCGAGTTTGCGATATCGGTTGCGGCGCGGGCTTTCCCACCCTTCCCGTTGCGATATTCCGACCCGACGCTTCGGTGCTTGGTATTGATTCAACGGCAAAGCGCATCGGCTACGTGACACAGGCGGCGGCGCTTCTCGGTCTATCGAACGTGGAGTGTGTGACAATGCGCGCGGAGGACGGAGGACGCGATATAAAATACCGCGAAAAATTCGACGTTGTAACGGCACGCGCGGTTGCGGAGCTTCGTGTGCTTGCCGAGCTTTGCCTGCCATACGCGAGGGTTGGCGGAAGCTTTATCGCGATGAAGGGAAAAAACGCCGAGTACGAGCTTTCGGCGGCAAAAAGGGCAATTGCAACGCTCGGCGGACGAAACGTACGCGTAGAAACGGTGACGCTTGTCGGCGCAGAAACGGCTTCGCACCCGCTGATATTCATTGATAAAAGGGAAAAGACACCCGCGGCGTATCCGCGCCCCTATGCACAAATTTCCAAAAAACCGCTTTAACAAAAGCGCATTTCCCCGCAAAAGCCGTCAAAAATTAACACGGGGCGGCACTTTCGGCAAAAATCGGTGTTAAATATATGAGCAGAGAGAAAAAAATATAACCACAAAAACGGCAACACGCAGGCGTGCTGCCGTTAATTTTTCGCATTTTCCGTAAAACGACCTCTTTCGCATTAAAAGTAATGGTAAAATCGGAAAAAAGGAGGTCGGGAAATGAATATGTTTGACGAAGCGCGTGCTATGTCGGGCACGCTTATGCTATGTAAAATAACGCAAAGAGAGCTTGCCGAAAGGCTCGGTGTAAGCCAATCCTACGTGGCAAACAAGCTGCGGCTTTTGGCATTTTCGGCGGAAGCCGAGAAACGGATAACCGAAAACGGGATTTCCGAAAGGCACGCAAGAGCCTTGCTCGCGCTTGAGGACGAGAACGAAAGGGGCGAGGTGCTTGAAAGAGTTATTGCGGAGGGGCTTACCGTCAGGGAGTGTGAGGCTATCGTCGAGGTGAGGCGCACCGAGCATTCGGCAAAAAGAATAGAGGGAAAGGGGCGCGGCGACGGCATTGACGTCTTTTACCGCGCAATACGTGAGGGGGTCGAGATGCTTTCCTCCCTCGGTGTCGAGGCGCGGGCGCGAACAAGCCGCGACGGTGATAAAATGTACATAACTGTTTGCATTTGTGATGCATAAGAGAAAGCTTTGCAAAAATAAAACTCATGCAACAACCGAAAAAGCTCCGCAAAAGCCCTGCGTTAATTTAACACGGGGTGCTATTAACATACAAAACGCAATACAAATCGCAAGCAAAAAAATGACAAAGGTTGCTTTTTTAAAGATATAAAAAACCGCGGAAAATTCCGCGGTTTTTTGTATGCTAGCTTTTATTCAACTATGATTTTCGTAATGCCAAGATGACCGTTTCCGATAGCCTTTACAAGCGTTACGAGAAGCTCCACCTCGGTTTCGGGAAGCTTCATATCAAGGTTAATGGTATAGGAATCAATGGGATAAGCCTTCATATAAATATGGACGTGTGCCTTTTTATTTTCTATGAGGGTTGCCTCCACAATTTCCTTTATCCGTGTGATAACGTTAAGCTCAACGGGACGGCGGAAAATAAGCCGTGCGTGCTTTGTGATAAAGACGGGCTGGGCGCGACGACGCTCCTCCTCTTCTCTTGCAAGACGCTCTCTTTCAAGCCTTTCCGCCTCGGCACGGCGGCGAGCCTCCTCTCTTGCCTCTCTTTCGGCTCTTTCGCGCTCCTCGCGAATGCGGCGCTCCTCCTCAAGCCTTTGCTGCTCGGCTATCGCGTTTTTCGCAATTTCGGCAAGCCTTTGACGCTCTGCCTCCTCTATTCTCGCCTGCTCTGCTATACGGGCGCGGGTGCGCTCCTCCTCTTCCCTTTGAAGTCTTTCGGCTTCAAGGCGGGCGTTTTCCTCCTCACGGCGGCGAGCCTCCTCTGCCATTCTTTCGTTTTCGGCGCGGCGAGCCTCCTCCTCACGAAGGCGTGCCTCCTCGCGAAGGCGCTCGTTTTCTGCGCGAAGCCTTTCATGCTCGAGGCGAATGTGCTCCGCCTCGGCTTCTGCCCTTGCCCTTGCCTCGGCTTCAAGCTCCATACGGACGCGCGCCTCGATTTCGCGGCGGATTTCCTCCTCGCGAAGCCTTTGTGCCTTGGCGGTATCGGTTTCGGGTGTATAAGCCGTGTCGGATGCGGGTGCGGGAGCATCACCGTATTCCTCGTCATCGGTATCCATACAATCCGCTTCGTCGGGCTCGTCGTATTCGTCGGGCTCGTCGTATTCGTCGGCGATTTCAGCTTCGGCAACATCATATTCTTCAGCAGCATCGGAGGTACAGTCGGTGCTTTCCGCTTCGTCGGCGTCGTTATATTCTTCGTTATTTTCCTCCGCTTCTCCGTCCGCAATATCCATACCGAATACGTATCCCTCGTCGTCGTGCTTTTCCTCTGCCGGCGCATCAACGCCGAGTGCGGCACGAGCCATCATTGTAATATCGCTGTCGTCGACGGCGGGGACCTCCTCGCTCGTTGCGGCGGCATAATCACCGAGAATAGCCTTTAAACGGCGGTCAAGGTCGTCCTCCTCGCTTACGGGAGGCGGGGTGGGTGCTGTGTCGGGTGTCGGTGCGACGGTGCTTTCGGCGGTAGCTACGGTAGGCATTTCCTCCGCAGGCGGTGTGATTTCCTCTATGGGAAGCTCCACCCTTACAAGCTCGCCGCGCTTTATAGAGCGCTTTATAAGCTCGCGCCATTCGGTAACCGTCCTTTTGCCCATTGCCGATTGATACTTGTCGGGATTAGAGCGACAGAGGAAGCGGTATTCCTTTTCTCTGATTTTTTGCGGCACGTCCTCGCCAAGCTCGAAGCGTATATTTTCGGGAAGCACGTTATCGCGCACCGTGTATGCCTGTGCCCCGTCAAGTCTTGTCCATTTTATCCAGAAGTCGCGCGGCTGACAGCCCTTGTCGGTCAAGAGCAGGCGGCGGTAGGTAACGCTTCCCGCGGTATGCTCCATATACGTATCACCCGCGAAAACAAGCTGAATTTCAAGAGTGCCGTTATCCACGCGCTCAACCGAGAGGTTGCGGATAAGCTCGTCCGAAACCTGCCTTGCCAGCTCGTCAATAAAGGTTTGGGAATATTTTCCGACGAGGAAGGTGGGGTCCTTTTTAACCCCGACAACGCGAAGCCGTATACAACCGTCGGGATAGGAAATCGCCCTACGCGCGATGGCATCCGAAAATCCGTCGGGAAGCTCGTCGACGAGCGAAAACTCAATATCCTCCGCACCGTAATAGGAGTATGGACAGCCACCGCGAAAGCCGCCGTCAACACGCCACCTTATCCATTTTATCTGCGGCTCGTTACCGATAAAAACGGTAAGCGGATAGTACCACTCCCCATCAAGCATAAGATTGTCCGCAAGATGGTCCTCGTACATCAAAGCGCCCTCTATTTCGGGGTATGCGTCGGCGAGCATGGGAACAAGCCCTCCCTCGAAGCACTCGGTAAATCGGGGGCTTATGCAATCCGCAATTATCCTGTTATGTAAAAGGTCAATACGCATTTTTATCTCCTCCAAGACAGAATTTGCCACAAAATAAACTCTATATTTAAATTTTAGCATATATTTTTACAAAAATCAATATTATTTCGCGCTCCTACTTGAATTTTTACGGCAATTTTTCGCATTTTTTATAAAAAAACGATAAAACGAAAAAGCGCGGCAAGCCGTTTTATAGCACAATCAGTCGCAAGGGTAAAAATGCAGGCAATTTTCAGGTGTAATCGGCGGAGGGGTGAAAAACCGCAGACACTTTTAAGGTGCAGGGCGTAAGGGCGGACAAACAAAAAAGGGCGGCGCAAAATGCGCCGCCGCAGATAAAGCATTTTTTATTTCTGGACAAGGTGAATTGCAAAGCCCGCGATTTCGTCCTTGAAGTAAACGAACTTTGGCTTTCCACTCTTTTCGTCGATAACGATGCTGTCCCTGTCAAACTCAAAGCCGAGCCTTTCAAAGTAAGCGATGGCTCTGTCAACGAAGTGAGTGCGAATGCCGATGTGACCGTGTGTGCCGGGTCCCTTCTGATTCATAAACTCAAAGCATTCGCCCGCAAATACCGACTTGGAGGTTTCGCGCACGGGCATACCGAACATAAGCTCAAAGAGCTTTGCCGCCTTCACAGCCTCCTCCTTGCTTTCTCCGTTGATGCCGATGTGAACGAACTCAAGACCGAGCATAGCCTTTACAGCGTTTCTTGTAAGAGCTGTGATTTCGTCCCACTTTTTGTCGCGGATAAGGTCGTCGCGCACCATAAAGGAGCCGCCGCAAGCGATAATCTTGTTAAACTTGAGGTAATCGAGAAGGTTTTCCGCATTAATGCCGCCCGTGGGCATAAAGGTAAGCTGACCGTAGGGAGCAGCCATAGCCTTCAGCATTTTAAGACCTCCCGCCGCCTCCGCAGGGAAGAATTTTACGGTTTTAAGCCCAAGCTCAAGTGCCGCCTCTATATCGGAGGGGTTGGAGCAGCCGGGGAGCATCGGTATACCCTTTGAAAGGGCATAAGCAGTAACCTTTGGATTAAGTCCGGGGGAAACGAGGAATTTCGAGCCCGCGGCAATAGCGGCATCAACCTGCTCTGTGGTAAGGACGGTACCCGCACCGACAAGCATTTCGGGATATGCCTCCGTAATATTTCTGATAGCCTCTGCCGCACAGGCGGTACGGAAGGTAATCTCCGCAGCGGGAAGTCCTCCGTCGATAAGCGCCTTTGCAAGCGGAACGGCATCGTCGGGATTTTCAATCTTGATAACAGGGATAAGTCCGATGGAATAAAGCTGTTGAATCATACTCATAGTTATTCTCCTGAAAAAAATATTTAGCACCTCTATTATACAACATTACGCTCCCGCGTTACATTGCAAAAATTGCTATTGATATTGCGTATATTGCTCTTTTGAATTACTAAAGCCTATTGACAAATTTTCGCGCGAGGTGTATAATAATTCTAATAAATTAGAAATGTAAATTTCGGATAAAACGAAACTGACATTTGGAGGCTGTATGAAAAAAGCCGCGGTTTATACGCGAGATTTGCTGCTGTACAGGCGGCTGCTTCTTTGGTTTGGCGAAAAATATGCCGTTTCTCTCTCGGAGGACGGAAATCGGTTGGGCGAGGATATAGCAATTGTCGATGCGGACTTTTTCCCGAAGCTTTCAGGCGACGTTGTCCTGTCGCGTGTGGGGCTTGCGGGAGCGATGGCAATTCCCTTTTCCATCGAGGATATGGAAAATGCACTTCAAAGCCTTGAAAAACGCGACACGGGTCGGCTTTGCTTGGTCGAGGGGGAGCGTGCGGTGCGGCTTGACGGCGCTACGGTAAGGCTTACCGACGTGGAATACCGACTGCTTCGCGTGCTTTTGTCCGTGCCCGTCGGCGAATACGTTTCAAAGCAAAAAATCGTCACCGAGGTTTGGGGTGACGGGGTGGACGGTGGAGTAGTCAACGTATACGTGCACTACCTTCGCGAAAAGCTTGAAAAAAACGGGGAGCGAATAATCCTTTCCTCCCGCAATCTCGGATATAAAATAAACGAAAGGACGGTGACGGTATGCTGACCTTGCTTGAGGGTGGATTCGGCTCGGTTTATCAAAGCGAGCTTACACAAAAAATACAAAAATCAGTCGAGGCGAAAAGGCGGGCGTTTCTTTTTGTGCCCGAGCAGCAGACGCTTTCCTGCGAGGCGGAGATGTGTGCCATACTCCCGTCCTACGCTCCGCAGATTTTTGAGGTAACGAATTTCACGAGATTTGCAAACACCGCCTTTCGCAATCTCGGCGGTATCGGCGGAAGATATTGCACAGGCGCGGAAAGCTCTCTCGTTATGTGGCGCGTGCTTAACGAGCTTTGCGACAGGCTTTATATGACGGGCGGCAGGCGTCCGATAGCGGCGGGAATGGTGGAGCGCGCACTCGCGGCGGTAAGAGAGATGCAGGGGCACGGAATAAGCCCCGAGCTTGTAGAGGGGGCAAGGCTTAACGACTGTATAAAGGATGCAAGGCTTCGCACAAAGCTTTCCGACCTTTCCCTGATTTACAGCACCTATCACGAATACGTATCCGAAAAGTACAACGACCTTTCGGAGGATGCGGCATAGCTTGCAAAAAGGCTTGCGGAAAATCCCGAATACCTTTCGGGGGTTGATATTTACGTCGACGGATTTATAAGCTTTACAGAGCCGCAATATAATCTTCTTTCGGTAATGATGCGCCTTACCGAGCTTACGGTTACCCTCACGCTTCCGAGGGCAAGACGAGATGCCTTCGAATACAGCGAGGTAAAGGCGGCGGAGGAAAGGCTGAAGCAAATTGCAAGAGAGGCAAGCGTCGACGTGCGAGTTATAAAGAGGGACGAGCGCGACCCCGCATACTGTCCCGTGCTCTCCCGCGTTGGCGACCTTCTTTTCTCCACGGTTGGCAAAATTGACAACGAAAGTTTACAAGAGCTTAAAAAACAGGGGGGGCGTGTACGGATTTTCGAGGCACGCGACCCGTTTGAGGAATGCGATTTCGTTGCGGCGGATATAAAGCGAAGAATAATGGATGGGGCGCGCGACGGTCTATCCTACGCCTCCTTTGCAATAATATGCAGAAACGCGAAAAAATACGTCGGCGTGCTTGACGAGGCACTCTCCCGCGCAAATATTCCGCACTTCATTTCAAAAAAGCGCGACATCACCTCCTTTGAGGCGATAAAGCTTATAAGCGTTGCGTATCAGATAATCTGTCGCGGCTTTCGCAGGGAGGATGTGCTTACCTACGCGAAATGCGGACTTGCGGGAATAAGCCACGGGGAGTGCGACGACTTTGAGCTTTACACCACGACGTGGAGCATCGAGGGCGACGGCTTTACCTCCGCGGAGGAATGGCGAATGAATCCGCGCGGCTACGAGAGGCTTGACGAAGGGGATATGCTCCGCCTTTACGCCATAGAGGAAACACGGTGGAGGCTTTTGGAGCCGCTTCTGCGCTTTCGGGCAAATGCAAAAAAAGCGAAAAAGGTAAAGGAGCAGGCGGAGGCTCTTTATAGCTTCCTTACAGATATAGAGCTTGAAAAAAGACTTTACGAAAGGGCAAAGGAGCTGCTATCGCTCGGCGAGGCGGAAAGCGCGGAGGAAAACGCAAGGCTTTGGCAAACGGTATGCGATTCGCTCGACACGGTTGTCAACGTGCTTGGCGAGGTTGATGCGGATGCGGAATCCTTTATAGGACTTCTCGGCGTGGTATTTAAGGAGTCGGGAATTTCTCGCCTCCCGCTGTCGCGCGACCAGGTTACGGTCGGAAGCGCGGATACTCTTCGCATTCGTAACAAGCGTCACGTTTACCTTATCGGTGTAAATGCGGGAGAGTTCCCCGCAAACGTTAACGACGTATCCTTCTTCAGCGAGCGCGACAAGGACGCCCTTCGCGCCATCGACCTTCCGATAGAGCCCGACCTTGATACCAAAAGCGCAAGGGAGCTTTACTGCTTTGTGCGGGCATTCCTTTCGGCGAGGGATACGGTTACCCTGTGCTATACGGCTATGTCGGCGGCAATGGAGCCCATACCTCCGTCCGACGTGATAGGCAGGCTTGCCGAAATCTCCACCGTCCGCGAGGGAGAGGAAACGCGAGTGCATATTGCTCCGCAAAAATTAGATGATATGCACACGGTTGACAGAATTTATTCGCCAAACGATGCGCTTATGCTTGCATCCCGCCTTGACGAGGAGGAGTATGAGGAAATCAAGACCGCGCTTTCGGAGGTCGGGCTTTCCGACGTGGTGCAAATTGCGGAGGGAAATCCGATAAACGACAATCTTTCAATCGGCGAGGAGCTTGCAGCCGTTATATACAACGGAGATATTTACGTTTCACAGTCGCGGCTTGATAAATTCCAAAGCTGTCCGTTTTCCTATCACGCAAGATATGTATTCGGTCTTAACGAATGCGGAAGGTCGGAGCTTTCGGCTAACGTTATCGGAAACTTTATCCACAACGTTTTGGAGGGATTTTTCACCGCAATAAAGAAGCGCGGAGGAAAAATCAACGACCTTTCCCCCGAGGAGCGTGACCGAATAGCCGAGGAGGCATCCGTGAAATACGTAAGCCTCGTGCTTGGGGACGGATTCGGCTCTGCAAGAAAGCAGAATGCGATAGCACAGCTTCGCCGCGCAGCAAGGCCCGTGGTCGAATGTATATCGCGCGAGTTTGAAAATTGCAGGTACGAGCCGAAATTCGTGGAGCTTTCCACCTACGGTGCGACACCGAAATCACCCGACCCCGCGGTTTACAAAATCGACGAAGCCACAACCGCGCATATTTCGGGCTTCGTCGACAGGGTTGACACGCTGAAGGTTGGCGACGACGTTTACGTAAGGGTTATAGACTACAAATCGGGTGCAAAGACGTTTGACCCAAGGCAGCTTGCAGAGGGGACGAATTTGCAGATGTTCCTTTACCTCAAATCCATCGTTGACACCGAAAAGCCAGAATTCCTTCGTGAAATGGGAGTGGAAAATGGCGGCAGGCTTATCCCCGCGGGGGTGGTTTACGTCAAAACCTCTATGAAGGACAAGCTTCTTGACGACCCGTTCGTTGACGATACTGAGGCGGTTATTGTCGGACTTAACGAAAGGGAGGGTATGCTTCTCGACGACGAGGCAAGCATCGGCGCAATGAGTCCCGACCACCTTCCGAAGGGTGCGGAGGAGGACGGAGGAAAGAACAGATACACCGAGGACGAATGGCACGAGCTTTGCGACGTAATCGAGGAATCGGTCGTGCGAATTGTCGGCGGTATGAAAAAGGGCGATGCAAGAGCAGAGCCGTCGGTTAAGGGCAGATACGGCCCTTGCTCCTACTGTCCGTACAAGGCAATATGCAGAAATCCAAAGCTTTAAAAGCAGAAAAATAAAGAAAAGAAAAAAGCCCCGCGGGTTAACTTCGGTTTTCCGCGGGGCTTTAAATGTATTTTGATGCTTTAAACGTTTTCGATAAACGCGGGGACGTCGGCAGTGGGGATATCCATAACGACCGAGATTTCGGAGTAGAGGATTTTCTCCGCCTTTTTCATTGCGTTTTCGTCGGAGAGAAAGTTCTTTTTTCCCTCGGCTGCGCGGCGCACTCCCGCCGCGACGATGGAGCGTATCATAACGAGGATTGCCGTCCTGTCACCCGAGGACATCACCGTCTTGAAATGCTCGGCGCGGGCGCGATTATCCTCCACCCACGGGAGGTCGGCTACCGCCTTTGCCGCTTTTATCGCGGCTATCATTCCGTCGGGCGTGAGAAGTCGGCGCATCCCCGCAACAAGCGCTTCGTTATCGACGGGAATGAGGGTTTCGGAAAAGGACTGTACCCCCGATTCGCAAAGGACGTAGTATTTCCGCACGCTCTCACCGATTTCAACGTCGCGCACGTCAACGACGTCCATAACACCGTATGCGCCGTAGACCACCTTTTCGCCTATACTGAACATACTACCTCCTCCTTGAAATTATTTACACATATATTTTAACATATTTTTGACATTTTTGTAATTAGTCAAACACAACAAAAAATTTTGGTGATTTTGATGGACTGTGCTGCTCCGACTTGGTTCAATTAACGCTTTTCGCAACCCACGGTTGCACAATGTTCAAGGTAAAGTTGCTTGACGGGGCGGATTGTTTTTTGCTATCATATCAAATGATAAATATTCACACTATCCCGTGTCAATACTATTATGATAACAACACTTTTTTTAGGAGATTACAATGACTCTCGGTGAAAAAATTACACAGCTTCGCACTGCGTCGAATATGACGCAGGAGGAATTGGCAGAAAAGCTGTCGGTTTCAAGACAATCGGTTTCAAAGTGGGAAATGGACCAGGCTCTCCCGCAAATTGACAAGGTGATTATGCTTTGCGAGATTTTCCGCGTATCGCTCGACCTGCTTTTGGTGGATACGGCATCCGTTGACGCCAAAGAGAGGCAGAAAAACAAATATTTCGGCACGGACGGCTTTCGCGGAGAGGCAAACGTCAGCCTCACTTCAATGCAAGCGTATCGCGTGGGAAGATTTCTCGGCTGGTATTACTCCTCCGCGCTTTCGGGTGCAAAAAAGCCGGGCTACCGTCCGCGCATAGTTATCGGAAAGGACACAAGACGCTCAAGCTATATGCTGGAGTATTCAATCGTTGCAGGAATTACCGCCTCGGGCGCGGATGCGTATATGCTTCACGTTACAACGACGCCGAGCGTTTCCTACGTAACGCGGCAGGACGAATTTGATTGCGGCGTTATGATTACAGCCTCGCACAACCCCTTTTACGATAACGGAATAAAAATTATCAACCGCTACGGAGAAAAGCTTGATGACGGGACAACCGAGCTTATTGAAAGCTACCTTGACGGAGATATGGAGTCGCTCGGTATTTCCGCAGACGACCTCCCCTTGGCGCAAAGGGAGAAAATCGGCTGTATAGTCGACTACGTTGCGGGAAGAAACAGGTACGTTGCTTATTTGATTTCGCTTGCCTCCCATTCCTACAAAAAGCTTCGCATCGGCATCGACTGTGCAAACGGGGCATCCTGGATGATTGCGAGCGCGGTTTTCGGCGCGCTCGGCGCACAGACGGTGGTTATCGGTGCAGAGCCCGACGGACTTAACGTCAATTTAAATTGCGGCTCTACGAATATTGAAAGGCTTTGCAATCTTGTGAGAGAGCAGCATTTGGACGTCGGATTTGCCTTTGACGGAGATGCGGACCGCTGTATTGCCGTTGACGAAAGCGGAAGGGTTGTTGATGGCGACGGAATTATGTATATTATGGCACAGCGGCTGTGGTCGCGCGGTATGCTTAACGGCAACACCGTGGTATCAACCGTTATGTCAAACAGCGGCTTTGTGGAATCGCTACGCGAAATCGGCATAAGCTGCGAGCAGACAGCCGTAGGCGACCGATTCGTTTACGAGTGTATGCAGAAAAACGATTACAGCCTCGGCGGCGAGTCGTCGGGACATATCGTATTTAAAAAATACGCAACCACGGGCGACGGCATTCTCACGGCAATTATGATTGCAGAGCAAATGTGCGATACGAAAGCCCCACTCTCCAAGCTTTGCGAAAATCTTCGCATATATCCCCAAGCCGTCAAAAGCGTAAAGGTCAAGGACAAGGCGGCGGTAATTGCCGACCCCAACGTAAAAAGGGCGCTTTCGGAGGTTGAGGGCGAAATAGGAGAGCACGGCAGAGTGCTTCTTCGCCCAAGCGGAACGGA
Source organism: Eubacteriales bacterium (assembly GCA_045533315.1). Taxonomy (GTDB): domain Bacteria; phylum Bacillota; class Clostridia; order Oscillospirales; family CAG-272; genus UBA1740. Next base: position 27,868 of record JAZSHN010000121.1, read on the forward strand.
GCCCGTAATTCGTATAATGGTAGAGGCGGAAAGCGAGGAGGCATGCAGAGAATACGTCCAAATAATTGCCGCAAGCATCAAAGACGGAGGACACACGGTTGATTAAGAGAATAAAGACCGCAGAGCTTTTCGATTGCCGGACTCCGTACCTTGCAGGGCTTTTGGAAAGCTGCGAATATCCGTGGGAAATCCTCCCCAAAATAAAACGCTATATCGAAAAGCTTGCAGAGAATATGCCCTCGGGCTTCACCGAGCTTTCCGAGGGGATATGGGTGGGGCGCGACGTGTCGATACACCCCCTTGCCACAGTTATTCCGCCCGCCATTATCGGAAGCGGAAGCGAAATCAGAGTCGGTGCCTTCCTCCGCGGAGGCGTTATCACGGGAGAGGACTGTGTTATAGGGAATTCCTCCGAGCTTAAAAACTGTGTGCTTTTAAACCGCGTACAGGTCCCGCATTATAATTACGTGGGAGATTCGGTGCTTGGAAGCTTTGCACATATGGGTGCAGGGTCGGTTTGCTCAAATCTTAAAAGCGACGGTGGGACGGTGGTAATTCACGGCGAGGAGGAGCTTGAAACCGGGCTTCGCAAGGTCGGCGCGTTCCTCGGTGACCGAGCCGATATAGGCTGCGGCTGTGTGCTTAATCCCGGGACGGTAATAGGGCGGAACACGTCGGTGTACCCGCTTACCGCCGTTCGCGGAGTCATTCCCGAAAATTGCATCGTTAAGGGTATGGACAAAATTGTCAAAAGAATTGAAAAGGAATAACCCGAATTTAAATTGCCGCAAGCATCACCTTTTAATTAGCTTTGCGCGAAGATATATAATCAGACAATCGTAAATCGGTATAGAACAACAATAAAAAATCCAACGCGAACAATTTTTTCGCGTTGGATTTTGCGTTAAATACGGGTATCAGTACATTCCGTCCATTCCGGGTGCGGGTGCGGCGGGAGGTGTCGGCTCCTTTTTCTCGGAAACAACCGCCTCTGTGGTAAGAACGGTGGAGGCAATGGACGCCGCGTTCTGCAGCGCGCATCTCGTTACCTTTGCAGGGTCAACGATGCCCTCCTCGAGCATATCGC
>JAZSHN010000057.1:0-10061 GCA_045533315.1 Eubacteriales bacterium
TGAAGTACACCTCAAGATGAGAAATACCATAATATTAAAAGAGTATTGTCACTTGTAGACTACGAGTTTGATAGGTCAGAGATGTAAGCACAGTAATGTGTTCAGTTGACTGATACTAATAGACCGAGGGCTTGAACAGAAGTTCAACCAAACTCAACAAGCAAATGATGCTTCGCATAGTTTCATTTTCTAATCCTTTATTCGGTTTTCTGTGGATATTTGATCTAGACAAATATCTTGTATATATTGGAGTCCTGCAAAAGCAGGGCTTTTTGTTTTGTGCGAGGCGTTTTGTCAAATGACTGATGTGTTCAGTTGACAGATACGAATATCGCCTTTCGTTTCACCGATAAATCGCACGAAAGCCGATGAAACATTTTGAAAATGTCGCACGGGCGCGACCTTTTGTGTCTTACGCCACTCTGTATGCTCACGCATACTCAAAATGTTATATGCCCGAGGGCTTGAACAGAAGTTCAACCAAACTCAACAAAGCAAATGATGCTTCGCATAGTTTCATTTTCTAATCCTTTATTCGGTTTTCTGTGGATATTTGATCGCGACAAATATCTTGGATATATTGGAGTCCTGCAAAAGCAGGGCTTTTTGTTTTATAAAAAGAGCACCCCGCATAACGCGAGGTGCGCTTTTTTATCTGTCTCTATCTGTTAATTGTTTTGCATCGGAGTATTTAGATACCGAAGTAATCGTATAATCAATATTTGTTGATATTGTATCTCAATTATCTAAAAAATAGAATATTTTATTCCAAACCTCGGCATCCTGCTCGGTGATTGCCGTCCAGTCAAAGCTCGAAACGAATGCTGCTTTCTGCTCGGGGGTTGGATTTTTGTTTTTTCTTCTGAATTTTGCGAGCTTTTTCTGCATATCGGTCAAAAGCGCGACAGCATTATCGCTATAATTCGGGTTGTGATTTTTGCCGTTAAGCTCTATAAAATATGTATTGGGTCTGTCCGAGAGTGCTTCGCGAAGCTTGTCGAAATGCATTTTCACGTTTACCGTTTTGTCGTCGCGCGAATGGATATAAAGCGCCCTTGCATCGCTCTTTTTTATGGACTCTCTTGCATCAAATGTAACGTAGTTGGGATTGCGCTCCTCCTCAATTTTGTAAATTGCGGGAATGTAAAGCTTAAGCGGACCGCCAAAGAATTGCGAAAGCACCGCGTTTACCGATATAAAGCCCGACATTGCAACAATATGCGTAATTTCGGGATGCAGCGCCACAATATTCATCGTTGAAAACGAGCCCCAGCTGTGTCCGACAACCGATATACTCGCGCCATTAAAATCTTCAGAAGCCTTTACAAATTTTAAGCAGCAATCAAGGTCGGAAAGCGACTGTGCAAATCCGCGCACACTCTCCCCCTCGGAATTGCGGCAACCCGTGTGGTCGTAAGCCAAAACCGTGTACCCGTGTCGAGTTAACACGTCTATTTCACGCATATAAGCCCTGTGTCCGCAGCCCATTCCGTGGTCGAAAATTACTAACCTTTGTTTACATTTTGTGTCGCGGTAGTATACATTTCCGACAAGCCGCTGACCCTCACCACCCAAAAAGGAAATCGCATCTGCATTAAGTCCGTCAAAATCGGTATAGTCAAAATAAAAAATATCACCCGTGGGGTCGTTCCTTGTCCCCATTATGCCGTTGTAAATGGCCTTTATCTGCTTTTCAAAAATCATTTGGAGTATCTCCTTTCGCTTTGTAATTTTATTATACTACATTATTTATAAAAATGCAAGAAAAATGCGAGGGGATATGCCCCTCGCATAAAATGTTAACGGTTATATCGACTTTATTAATCTGATGTAAAATTCTACGCTGCGGTTAAGACAGTCAAGACGAATTCGCTCGTTGTGACCGTGAATTGTTGCGCGCTCCTCGCTCGTCAAATCCATTGCCGAGAAGCGGTAAACTCTGTCGGAAATTCTGCCCCAATGATAGCTGTCCGAGCATTGCACCATAAGATACGGTGAAACAATTTCGCAATTCCATGTATCCCTGATTGCTGCTTCTATCTTTGAAAAGCCTTCGGTATCTACAACCGAAAGACGGCTGGGGTTGTTAGCCTCAAGCGCCCTTACCTCAATGCTCTCGTCCGCGATTGTCTTTTTTACGTAGTCTATTGCCGATTCAACGGTGTCATAGGGATTAAGTCGCATATTCGCAACCATTCTCGCCCTCGGAGGAATGACGTTTGCCGCGCTGCTGCCCTCCATTTGGGTAAATGCAACCGTTGTACGCATAAGCGCGTTAAGGTCACCGCCGCCCTTTCTGCAAATCATATCAAGCACAGGTGCAAAGCACCAGAGGTTTGCGAAAACAAGACGGTAAACAAAGGTTGATTCGCGTCCGAGTCTGTCAAACATAGCCGCAACGGGCGGAGTGATATGGAATTTAAACGGCTTTTTCTCAAGCTTGGTACAGGCTTCCGAAAGAGCAACCACGGGGCTGTGCGGCTTCGGCGCGGAGGCGTGACCGCCGTTTGATTTTGCAGTAAATTCAAGGTTGATAAAGCCCTTTTCTGCCACACCGACAAGAGCGCACGGCTTCTTTACACCCGGGAAAACGTTTTCAACAACGGCACCGCCCTCGTCCATTACAAAGGCGGGGGTTATTCCGTTTTCGGCAAAGTAAGAAACAATTTCGTTTGCTCCCTTGCCGTGGACCTCCTCTCCGCCCGAAAAAGCGAGATAAACGTCGTTTTCGGGAGTAAAGCCATCTGCAATAAGCTTGTTTACAGAGAACAAAATTGCGTTAAACGTAACCTTTGTATCAAGAGTGCCGCGCCCCCACATAACACCGTCCTTTATAACGGCTTCAAACGGGTCAACCGACCAGCCCTCCGCGTTGACGGGAACTACGTCGTAATGAGCCATAAGCACTGCGGGCTGTCCGTCACTCCTTCCGCGCCAGCGGTAAAGAAGTCCTCTGCCGTCAAATCTTTTAAGCTCGCAGACCTCGTAAACGTGGGGATAAAGGTCGGGGAGTGATGCTGTCAGCTTCTCAAATTCCGTCTCGTCCTCAAGGCTTGGGTCAACGTTTGACACGGTTTTACAGCGGATAAGAGTAGCAAGCGACTTGCAAGCTGCATTTTTGTCAAAATCAATCTGTTCGGCTTCGTTTTTTTGACACGCCCCCGGCTTAAATGCCAAAGCGCGAGCGATTATAACTGCAAAAAACAAAACCACTACCGCCGCCAGACCTAATAAAACGTAAATAATAATTGGCATTTGTCCTCCTTAAATAATGTTCTTCTTGTAGAGTATTCTTGCCACGATGAGAGTAAAGATAACGCCAACGGGAACCATAATACCTACTGTACCTGCATTAAGCGCGGGAATAGATATAAAGAGAATAAGCATAAGAGCTATGGGTGCGATAGAAAGCTTAACGTTCTTTGAAACAAACGCAAGGGCGAGACCGCCGAAAAGTGCGGGAAGGAGCTGGTCAAATGCGGGCTTCAGCACCGGGGACTCTATGATGGGCTGAAGCGGAATGATGAGAATGACACCGATAATAATGATAACGGTTGTCACAATGCTTGACACGGCGATTGCAATGGTGGATATTATTTCACCCTCCTCGGATGAGGGCTTGACGTTTGCTCTTTCCATTGCATCGAGCGAGCAGGGAAGCTTCAGGTTGGAGATATTACCCGTGACAAACGAGAGATATGCACCCCCTGCACCGAGCATAGGCACGAACGTGAATACTTCAACGACTGCGGTTGCCCAGTAGGTAGGTATAACGCTCAAAAGTCCCATACCGAGTGCCTTGAAATTGGGGAGCGCCTTGAACAGTATCGAAAGCGCAATCGGGAAGCTGACAAGGAGCACGAGAATAATTACGCCCCAAATTCTGCCATAGGTATGTGCAGCGTCGGAAAAGCTTTTTTCATTAAAGCTATTTTTTGTATTGTTATCCACGGCAACCTCCTTTAACCCAACCACGCGGTGTAGGGAATTGCTGATGCCATGCCGCTTATTAAGCTTATCGGCAGGGCGTATTCGAGAATCCATTTCTGCTTCAGGACCGACGAAAGTATACCAAGCACAGCCATTACCGCAAGCGACGTGAACATTACGAGCACGGGGATAAGACCTGTGAAGTCTCCCGAAAACGCCTTAGTTACGTCACAAAAAACGTAGCCGACAAAGGCGGATATCATACCCAAGAACATTGCGTTTGAAAAAATTTCTCCCCATCTTTTGTCCTTGCTTTCTATTGAACGGATGCCCTTTTGAATTTTCTTGGCAAGAAGGGGAACAAGCACCAGACCGAGAAGAATACCGACGGTCATAACCCACGTGACGGTTATATACTGTGACGCATCTGTAATCTGGTCGCTAAATGAAAGCCCCATCTCGCGCAGTGCCGCCTCTGCGGCTATGGTTTCATAGGAAAGTGAGCCGATAACCGAGAGCCTGAGCCACGGTAGAGCCGTGCCAAGGCTTTTTGAGAGTGTGATGACGCCCACCAAAATTGCCACAGCGGGCGCGATGGTAAAAATAGCGGCAGATATGACCGTTTTTTTAATTACCGACATATTCATTCCGATTCTTTTGGCTCTTTTTAATGCCTTTACCAAGAAGAATATTGCTTCGGCAATAACTACGGCAAGAATAATTCCAACGATTACAAATATCGCGGGGTGGTTTACGTTAAATTCCATTCGCAAGTCTCCTTTTACTAAAAATTACCTTTATTCTACTACTATTTTTCCCGTGTGTCAAGCATAATATATAAAAGCGAAAAGTTTTGTTCCACCCCCTTGAAAATACCGAAACACTATGATATAATATATCATTATCACACGTAATACTTAATGGAGCTTATTATGAAAAGAGATTTAATTCGCGAAATTTATGCCGATACGGCAAAATACGACGGAGCCACCGTCACCGTTTGCGGATGGGTAAGAAACCTCCGCGATTCAAAGGCGTTTGGCTTCATCGACCTTAACGACGGCTCGTACTTCAAGAGCATTCAGGTCGTTTTCGAGCGCGAAAAGATAAATAATTATGACGAGATTGCTTCGCAAAACGTCGGTGCATCGCTTGTTGTTACGGGTACGCTTGTCCTCACCCCCGAGGCAAAGCAGCCGTTTGAATTAAAGGCAACCGAAATCGCGGTAGAGGGGACGTCAACCCCCGATTACCCACTCCAGCCGAAGCGTCATTCACCCGAATTCCTCCGCGAGCAGGCTTACCTCCGTCCGAGGACAAACCTTTTCTCCGCCGTGTTCAGAGTACGTAGCGAGGTTGCCTATGCAATCCACTCCTTCTTCCACGAGCGCGGATTTGTGTACGTTCACACTCCGATTGTTACAGGCTCGGATTGCGAGGGCGCGGGCGAAATGTTCCGCGTAACCACGCTTGACCTTGACAATCCTCCCCGTACAGAGGACGGAAAGGTTGACTTCTCGCAGGATTTCTTTGGGAAAAGCACAAACCTCACCGTCTCGGGACAGCTCGAGGGTGAAACCTATGCAATGGCATTTGGAAACATCTATACCTTTGGACCGACCTTCCGTGCGGAAAACTCAAACACCGCGCGTCACGCCGCCGAGTTCTGGATGATAGAGCCGGAGATTGCCTTTGCCGACCTTGACGATAATATGCAGCTCGCATGGGATATGATTCAGTATATCATAAGACATGTTATGAAAAACTGCGCGGCAGAGCTTGAATTCTTCAACAAGTTTGTTGACAAGGGGCTTATGGAGCGTCTTACCGCCCTCGCCGACAGCGAGTATGCAAAGGTCACCTATACCGAGGCTGTTGACGTTCTTCTCAAATCGGGCGAAAGCTTTAAGTACCCCGTATTCTGGGGTGTAGACCTCCAGACCGAGCATGAAAGATACCTCACCGAAAAGGTTTATAAAAAGCCGATATTCCTTGTTGATTATCCAAAGGATATAAAGGCGTTTTATATGCGTCTTAACGACGACGGAAGGACGGTTGCCGCAATGGACCTTCTTGTTCCGGGCGTCGGTGAAATCATCGGCGGCTCGCAGCGTGAGGAAAGGCTTGACGTCCTTACCGCGAGAATGAAGGAGCTTAACCTTAACGAGGAGGATTATTGGTGGTATCTCAACCTCCGTAAATACGGCGGAACAAAGCACGCGGGCTACGGCCTCGGCTTTGAGCGTATCATTATGTACCTCACAGGAGTTTCCAACATTCGCGACGTTATCCCGTATCCCAGGACGGTAGGCAACGCAGAGTATTGAGAAAATAACAACCCCCGAGCATCTCGCTCGGGGGCTTTCGTTTGTTATATTAACGGGCTGCAATTTAAACAACCGCTGTTTCCTTTTCCTCGGCTTTACTGACGTCCGTTTTGCCTTCCTTTTTCGCCTTGATTTTTCCGTAGATAAAGTAGAAAAGGAAGAGATACACAACGAACACCAAAACGACTGTAAGAGGGTAAAATACAGGGCTTCCGCCGACCATATTGTAAAAAATACTGTACGGAGTGCCATCGTGGTGCATAAGGAACATATAGTTGTAATCAAGCAAGAGGTTTGCGACGTATGCCATCACCGAAAAGCTTAATAAAATTGCGGTTGTTATAACAAGATTTTTCTTTTTCAGACTTATCAAGCCCGATATGGCAATGTAAAGTGAGGCAAAGCCCGAAATCGAATGAGTTATGCCCGAAAACACGTTATCCATCGAGAGGGCGGGATATGCGCTGTAATTCTGCGTTGCGCCGACTGTTCCGAAAATAGCGCCGAGAATACCAAAGGTTAGGACGAAATCCATACACGCCTCCTTTATTCTGCCCTTGCAAAATGCCGCCATCGGAATCGCAATCAGCTGTATACTGCAAAGGAAAAGCGGAAGCACGTAAAGTATCTTATCTATACTTTGGCTTCTGATACACAAAACGATAATTTTGACTATTTCAAACCCGTCGATAAGAATTGCCGAAGTGACCAGCACCTTGTTCTTTTCCTTTAACGGCTTGTCCTTGTACTTTATTCCGAAATAAACCGCAAGCGCGAGCATAAGAATCAAAAAGAGCGAAACCTGTAAAATATGCTGCCACGACCACGCTCCGTTTGCTTCTCTCAAATAGGTAAAGCCGCCGTTACCGTCACTGCTTAATCCGAAAAATTCTCTCATAGACTCTCCTTTATGCGCCACCGCGCATTTTTGTATAGCAATCAAAAGTATTTATAAATAGAATGGCTCCGCAATCAAAAGTATTTATAAATAGAATGGCTCCAACCGGTTTGTAATGAAAGGCTGAATTTGTTGATGAAGGCCGTCGCACATCCATCGTTCAGTCGCGTCTTACGACGTTTACACTCTCTATTCCGTAATGGGAGAGTATTTTTATCGCACCCTCGTCGATAACCTCTCCGCTTATAACCGCGGGGATTGCGGGAGGGCAGGATACGGTCGGGGAGGCGCAAATTCTGCCGTATGCGTCCTTGGCTTTCACCGATTCGTAGGGAGCGAAAAGTGCCTCTCTCACCGACATAGCCACCGTGGGCAGAGAGGTAAGCCTCGGCTCGTTTTCCTTGATTTCGGAAAGCCCTTCTTCTGCGATTTTTGTTATTGCACGCTCCAATCTGCGAAAATCCCGCGCGCTGTTCTGCGGCGAAGCCATAAGCACGACGTACCTGCCGTCGGCATACTCGCACTCAATCCGATTTTTACGCAATTTTTCGGAATACCCCGTACCCGTGTAACCGAAACGGTGTGCGTCAATGCGGATTTTGGTGCCCTCGTCGGCACTTTCTGACTGTCCAAGCGAGGTAAGGACCTGCTTGATTTTTGTAACTCTTTGTTTACATTTCGCAACACCTTGCTTAAATCTGCCGTCAAGTGAAGCATTACACAAATCAAGCGAGCAGAGGGTGAGATACGACGGGCTTGTCGAAGCAAAAAGCGAAAGCGTGTCGCGCGCCATACCAATGTATTTTTCGTATCCTCTTGCTATGTGTAAATACGCGCCGCCCGTCAGAACAGGAAGCGTCTTGTGTGCGGAGTCGGCACACATCACTGCGCCCTGCGCTATCGGGTGAAGGCTTGGCTCGCAAAATGCAAGATGCGCGCCGTGTGCGTTGTCGACAAGAAGCGGAATACCCCTCTCGTTACACACCTTTGCAATACCCCCGACGTCAAGCATATTGCCAAGATAATCAGGACTTGTTATATAGACCGCGCTCGGCTTTGTATCCGCGCGCTCTATTGCCTGCTTAACCTCGTCGGGTGTCAGCCTGCACTCGCAAAGATGCCCGCCCACACTCGGAAAAAGCCACTCAACCGAAAGGTCAAGCTCGCCAACCGCGTAAACAAACGCCTTATGCACGTTACGGGCGGCGAGGATTTTTGCCCCCCTGCCGCACTCCCGCGCAATTATGCCGAGCATTGCCTTAATCGCGAGGGTTGACCCCTCCGTGGAGTAAAAGGTGTGCCCCGTGTTAAATAATTTGGTGGCGTTTGCCTCGCTTTCGGCAATAATCCCCTCCGCGTGGTAAAGGACGTCCGCACCGTTAATCTCTGTTATGTCGAGCGAATTTATAAATCCGCGCCCCTTGTGTCCCGGCATATGAAAGCGGCTTTTTCCGCTTTTTTTATACCTATGCACAAAATCGTAAATCGGGGTCGTCATTCTTCCTCTTCCTCTGCGACCTGCATCATAACCGCGCATTCTATACGCTTTTTGAAAAGCTCGCACCCGTATTCGTAAACTCCGTTAATGCTGCCCGTCGCGTGATATGCGTTTGCCGCACAGCCGCCCGAGCAATAAAGCTTTGCCCAGCAGTCGCGGCACTGCTCTCTCGAATAGGAGTTACAGCCGCGGAACTCGTCCTGCACCGCGGTGTTTTTCACACCGTCGAACACGTTGCCGAGAGAGTATTTCTCATCACCCACAAACTGGTGACAGGGGTAAAGCTCGCCCCACGGCGTGACCGCCATATACTCTGTTCCCGAGCCGCAGCCCGTGATTCTCTTGTAGATACACGGTCCGTTCTTGAGGTCAAGCATATAGTGATAGAAGGTAATCGGACGACCCTCCTTTTTTCGCTTGAGCATCTCCTTTGCCAGGATTTCGTACTGCTCGAAAAGCTTTGGCATATCCTCATCGGTAAGCGCGTACGGGTCGCCCGGAGGACAAACCACGGGCTCCATCGAAAGCTCGGTAAAGCCGAGGTCCGCCATGTGGAAAAGGTCGTTTGTGAAATCGACGTTGTTGTGTGTAAACGTACCGCGCACGTAATAGCCCTTGCCGCCGCGGCTCTTTACAAGCTTCTGAAAATTCGGCACAATGGTGTCATAGCTTCCGCGCCCCATATAGTCGCGGCGGAAATGGTCGTTAACCTCCCTGCGCCCGTCGAGCGAAAGCACCACGTTGTGGCACTCGCGGTTAACGAAATCAATCATCTCGTCGGTGAGAATCATGCCGTTTGTCGTGTATGTAAATCTGAAATTCTTTCCGTGCTTGCCCTCAACCTCGCGCGCATATTCCACAAGACGCTTTACAACGTCAAAGTTAAGCGAAGGCTCTCCGCCGAAAAAGTCAACCTCAAGATTTTTTCTTGTTCCCGAATTTTCGATAAGGAAATCAAGCGCACGCTTTCCAACCTCAAAGGACATAAGCGCACGCTCGCCGTGGTATTTGCCCTGACTTGCAAAGCAGTATGAGCAGTTGAGGTTGCAGGTATGGGCAACGTGAAGGCAAAGCGCCTTTACAACCCTTGAATTATTCTTGTATTCTCTTGCAAGCGGCTCGTATTTGTCCTCGGTAAAGAGCTTTCCGCCCTCCTCAAGCTCCCTGACGTCGGAAATACAGTCGAGAATATCCTCCCTTGTAACGTCCTCCCTGTCGGGATAGCGGGAAAGGATAAGGGCGACAATCTCATCCTCGGTGTGGGTCTTGTATGCCGCGATAATGTCGTATGCCACCTCGTCAACCGTGTGGACAGAGCCCGAAACGGTGTCGAGGACGATGTTGTATCCGTTCAATTTATACTGATGTACCATTTTACCTTCTCCTGACAATGATAAGGGGCTGTCCT
>JAZSHN010000180.1:0-2523 GCA_045533315.1 Eubacteriales bacterium
GAGTGAAAAGTGAAAAGTGAAAAGCGAAGAGTGAAAAGTGAAGAGTGAAGAGTGAAAAGTGAAAAGCGAAGGCTTTTTGGAGTGAGTTCGCGGCTTAATCGTTTCGGCTACAGAGCGCGAAGAAGGCAACCGCGCCCGCGGCGGCGACGTTAAGGCTGTCAACTCCGTGTGCCATCGGAATTTTGGCGGTATAGCTTGCGCGACAGATGGTTTCTGCCTTCAGCCCCGTTCCCTCCGTACCTAGAATGATGGCAAGGCGCGGCTCCGCTTTAAGCTTTGGGTCGTCAATACGGACGGTGTCGCGCGAGAGTGCCATTGCCACGGTCTTGTAGCCCATTTCGTGGAGCGTATCCATTTCGCGCGGCCAGTCGTCGGGGGTGTTCCCTACCCTTGTCCACGGTACTTGCAGGACTGTGCCCATGCTTACGCGAAGTGCGCGGCGACACAGCGGGTCACAGCAGGTCGGTGTGATAAGCACCGCATCAATTCCAAGCGCGGCGGCAGAGCGAAAGGCAGCACCGATATTCGTGCTGTCGGCTATTTCCTCAAGAACGGCGATACGGCTTCCCCTTTCGATAAGCTCACGCACCGTGGGCATTTTGGGGCGGTAAAAGGCGGCAAGCGCGCCGCGCGTCAATTCAAAGCCCGTCATACCGCGAAGGACGTCGCGACTTGCAGTATAAACGGGTACACCGTCGGGCAGACGGGCAATTATTTTTTCAACCTCGCCGCCGAGAAGTCGCTCGTCGGTCAGGAGCGAAACGGGTACAAGCCCCGCGTTCAGGGCAACCTCTATAACGGTTGGACTTTCTGCGATAAAAATTCCCTTCTCCGCCTCCAGCTTGTTACGAAGCTGTGCGCCCGTAAGTCTTACGTAAGGGTCGATCCGAGGGTCGCCAAAATCGGTAATTCGTATAATTTCTCTCATTTGGGCTTCCTTTTACTTAATATACTCTGTTAGAGTGAAGCTATGTTTTATTTTAACATATTTTTCGTGGTTTGTCTATAATTTTAACGTAAAAAAACACCGCCAATGGGCGGTGCTTTATTTTTCCTCGGCTTCCTCGTCAAGATTATCGAGCGCAACGCGCACCGCCTCTATAACAAAGGCGCTGAAGCTGCAATCGGTACCCCTGATAGCCTTTTCAACTTTTTCTATTACCTCGTCGGGAAAGCGTATTGATTTACTTGTACTTGTGGGCACGGTGGGTATTTTAAATTTTCGCATTACTTCCTCCCTTAAAATCCATATAAATAAAAATGTCATACCAACGGTCAAATATTTTGTAATATCAGTATAATGCAAAATATAACGCAAATATACAATACATTTAGAAATTTAATTTGATTTACATTTTGTATTGCATAATTCAAAATTATGTACTATAATGAGAAAAAAGGAGGTTTTTACTTATGCACGAATTTAAGGATTATTACGAAGGCTTTTATCTCCCACTTTCGGGGATTCCGATAACAAAGGAATACCTCGACAACATTTCGGGGGTAAATAAATATGGCGAGGAGCTTTTGAAAAGCATAGACGAGGATGTGCGGTGCGGTTTTTCCGAGGTTATTAAATACATCGACAAGCTTCGCTATTACGAGCTTAAATGCCTTTACGAAAAAATAGATATGTATTTCAATATGTATTTTGATAAGAAATAGTATCAAAAACGGCGCACCGATTGGTGCGCCGTAGTCTTTTTAATAACAAGTATGGCTATAACAAGCGCGATGGCTTACCAATAGAGTTTCCACTCGGGGTCAAGCATTCTGTGCAGTGCCTCGAAATAGAAGTAGTCGCCCCAAATGTTGTGCTCGTCGATACCCCTACCCTGCGGAAGCGCATAGGTCTGGTGAAGGAGGAGTCCGTTAGACTCGGGCACGGAAGCGGAGATATTGTCGATGAGGGCACTCATAATACGCTTTGATGCGTTTACGTAAATCGCACGGAGAGGGTCGCTTTCGTCCATATGCTTTATGATTTCAAGCATACCGCAAAGGCAGATTGCGTTGGAGGAGGTGTCGCGAGGCTCGGTAGACCCATCCTTGAAGCAGAGGTCCCAATATGCGATATAGTCGCTCGGAAGATTGTTAAGGAAGTAGTTTATGGTTGCCTTTGTAGTTTGGAGAGCCTTGTCGCTCTTTTTATAAACGTAGGTAAGCATAGGACCGTAAACGCCCCAGGACTGTCCGCGCGCCCAAGCGGAGTCGTCAAACGCGCCCTGGTGGGTTTTACCCTCAAGCGGTGCGCCCGTTTCGGGGTCAAAGTAGTAGGTGTGGTAGGTAGATGCATCCGCACGGCAGCAAACCTCCACGGTAGAGTTAAAGTGATTCCACGCGATGGTTTCGTATTTGGGGTCGCCCGTAACCTCGCTCGCCCAATAGAGCAGCGGAATGTTAAGAAGGCAGTCGATGATAAGACGGTAGGATTTCGGGTCGTCAACGTTACCCCAAGCCTGGATAAACTGTCCCTTTTCCTGGTATCTGGTGATAAGGTGGTCAGCCGCCTTGATAGCCGCC
>JAZSHN010000060.1:0-2336 GCA_045533315.1 Eubacteriales bacterium
CGTCGAAGTAAGCGCGTACATTGGGGAGCATTTCCTCGTCATACTCAAGCTTGTCACCGAGCATATACAGGAAAATCTGATAAAGCTGCTCTCTCGTAAAATTCGGGAAATCGATTGTATAGGGCACACGGCTTGCAAGTCCCGCATTACCCTTCATCATACGCTCGATATCGTCGGTATAGCCCGCCATAATGACCACAAAATCATCTCTGTGGTTTTCCATCTCGGCAATAAGGGTTGCGAGTGCCTCCTTGCCGTAATCCTTCGAATCGGGGGAAAGGTCGGTGCAAAGCGAATACGCCTCATCGATAAACAGCACGGAGCCGTATGCATCGCGGCACATATTGGTAACCTTCGGTGCGGTTTCGCCGACGTACTTTCCAACGAAATCACGACCTGAATACTCAAAGAAGCCACCGACACGGAGGACACCCTTTTCCTTCAGGATTTTACCGATAATGCGTGCAACGGTGGTTTTACCCGTACCGGGATTACCGACAAAGCGCATATGAAGGCTGGGAGAACCGAGTGCCTTATTTAGGCGGGAAAGCTCAATCTGGGAAATGATTTCAAGGATACGCTCCTTGATGGCATCAGTACCGACCATCGCCTCGAGCATTTCAAGACCCGTCTTATCATCCTCGATAACGTCGGAAACAAAGCCTGCGAGGTCATCCCTTGTTACCGTACCGTTTGCTCCGTCGCGGGCGGAGTCGGCAACGAGCTTTTTATAGATAATTTCGTAAACAACCTTATGTACGGTATCAAGACCGTAGAACTTTCCGTCACGCTTCTCCTCTCCGATACGTGTCGCAAAGAGCGTCCATGCATCGTCGTCCATTGCAAGGTCGTAGGAGGCAAGCTCCTTCTTTGCAACCTCGCGAAGCTCGGCAAGGCCAAGCGGCGGGAAGTTTACGGGACGAACGTAAAGAAGATCGTTAAGGTTAAGAAGAACGCGGGAAAGCACATCCTTGTCAACATAGGGCACGCGGAAAACGTACACAACGTTGGAGGTTTTAAGCGTTGCGAGATAGCGAATAAAGTTCTTCATCTCCGCGGTGTTAAGGTCGGTCATCTTTTCGCTTACGTCAATGAGAGCGAGAAGCGGAGAGCCTCCGCGGGATTCGGCAACACGGGAAAGGCAATTATTCATCGACTCTCCGTCGGTGATATTGAAATAGCCGAGTCCGTCGCTGCCCGAAAAGCGCACAAGTCCCGTTACGGAAAGAAGCTTTGCAAGCTGGGCAACGTATCTCTCAATTCCGTAGCCGTCATTGATTGAGAAAAGATAGCTTTGGTAAAGAAAAACGTCCTTTTTATTTGTTTTAAGGGCGAGGGGGGCGGTTCTTGCAATCTCCTCTGCAAGCGGGAGAAATTCAATGTTGCCCGGGGTGCTTCTTATATCGTTAAGGATTTCGTCAAGCTCCTTATTACGGCTTTCACCCGCGGTGGGGGCGGCATCCTCTCTGCCAAAGAGGCGCAGCTTTTTAAAGGGGTCATCCTCGTCTGCGGAGGAATCACTCGTCAAACGGATTTTCTTTTTCTTTGCGGAAATATCAATTCCGCCGATGCCACTCTTTTCCTCCTTTGCGGCATCCTCGTCAATAGTGGCGGTAATCGCGGTGCGGGGATCCTCTCCGTAGCGGTTTTCGATTACACTCGCAACAAAGGTAACAACCTCGTTTGCGCTTACCCTTTCGGTATCAAGGGCGAGAGTAATTCCCGATGCATTTTCAGCCTTTACCGTGACGGCATCTCCGAATTTTTTTGTCACGAAGTCACCGACCACAACGCTCGGATGCACAAAATCATCCTTATGCTCGGCAAGCCATTCGGGATTAAATCCAATTTTTACATAAACCTTGCTCATTTTATACCTCACTAAATTAATTATCGGTAAAAATCAGAAAAGCTTTCTTGTTTCCTTTTCGGCGATGACGGGCTTTACCCTGTTTACGGCGGAAATCTTATCCTCCGCATTTTGAATTGCAGAAAGCAGAGTTCGGCACTCCGCACAATCGCGCACGTGGGCGGTTACGCGGGGGGCAAGCTTGCCCGTTGTTGCCTCCTCGTAGGTCAACGCATTAAATTCCAAAAGCTCCTCGAAGGTTAAGTGCTCTACCATTGGTATCTCCTTTTTATAAGTTGGTTAATTTTATGCAGCCAGTCGCTTACGCTGTATTTTCCGCCCTTTGCCATAAAAAAGGTGTAAAAATCGCGCGCACCAAGACGGATACCAAGCTCGTCGTGTGCATCAAGTGCGTTACGGACGGCGGCAATCTCGTTTTCGGTTGGCATAAGGGAGGAATAGGCACGAAGCTGTATCAAGATATACT
>JAZSHN010000139.1:0-4262 GCA_045533315.1 Eubacteriales bacterium
AACGAGAAAAAATATTTTCTTTGTTTCAGATGACCCGTACTACACTCCGTTTATGACACCCGATAAGCTTTTTAAATTTTATAAATGCTTTTATCCCCAAACCGACGATTTGGTCTATGAGCGCCTTCTCGGAGCTTATAATATCAATAAAAAGGAAAAGTTGTGTAATTTTTCGAAAGGGATGAGAAGGCAGGTTTTTATCGCTATTGGCATTGCGGTAAAGCCCAAATATTTGCTTCTTGACGAAGCATTTGACGGTCTTGACCCTCTTTCGAGAAAAACGTTTAAGGATGAGATTGTTTCACTTGTAGAAAATGGGGAAACGACAGTCGTTATTTCAAGTCATTCGCTACGCGAATTGGAGGACTTTTGCGATAAATTCATTCTCATCGACTCTAACGTAATAAAAAGCCAAGGGGATATTGCGGAGCATATCGGTTCGCTTTGCAAATTTGAGCTTGCTTTTATGAACTCGGTTGAGGAGAGTATTTTCGAAGGGCTTCCCGTCATATCTCTTACGATAAAAAATCGTTTTGTTCAAATTGTTCTTCGTGGCGAAGGTGATGAAATGAGAGAACGGCTCGCTGCGCTTTCTCCTGTTGTTATGGACGAAATGCCCATTGATTTTGAGGAAACGTTTATATGCGATGTAAGAAAGGAGGGGGACGAATGACGAACTTTAAGCGTTATTTTTGTTTGCATATGAAGGATAGACTTATACCTTTTATATGTATTTCTGTCGTTTTGGTCGCGATGACGGTTATGAACGGAATAAGAGAGCAACCGTTAACCGTTGGTTATCATGATGGGACGGAGCGTCTTTTGGACTACCGGTCAACTCTTTACCTACCGGTTACTTTTATGTGCGTATGCGCATATGTTTTTCCTGTTATTGAATTTTCGTTTTTCAAAAAAAGAATGAATCTTGATTGTGCTTACTCGCTTCCGATTGCAAGAAGGGCGATGGGTGCAGTACATTATCTTTCGGGGCTTATAATGCTTTTGGGAACCTTTACGGCGGCATATTTGTCCAATTTTGCTTTGCTTTTGACAAGAGGTCCCGGTTGGTTCGATTTTTCGCCGATGTTTGTACATTATTTGATTTGCATCCTTTTTGGCTTTATAATATATTCCTTTTTATCATTCGCGTTCAACGCGGCGAACACCACGATTGATGGCGTATGCTTTATGTTCCTTTACACATTCGTTTTCCTTTTGGTGTCTGGCTTTTTCGCGGTGTTAATAGAAAATACCGGATCAATTATTGACGAGGGATATGAAACGTTGCCATGGGGAATAATCGACCGGATTACGGATAGCTATCAAAAAGTGGTTGAGCTTGAAAGAATTAATGACGCGGAATGGTTTTGGAATAATACGATACTTGTCGGTTGGTTCTGCTTTTGGACTATAATCGGTGTAGCCTCTGCGGTGGGATTGCTTTTCTCATTTGGACAAAGAAGACCCGAGAAAACACAGGAGCTTTCAAGCTCTTTCTTTGGCTATCGCACGCTTATTCCACTGTATGCGGTATGCGGTATGATGTTTTACCGTAATTTGGATTATATGACGTGGTTTCTTATCGAGCTTCTTGTCCTTCTCGGTTATACAATTTACCGTCGCGGTTTTCACTACAAAAAAAGCGATATTATCGTAATGTGTTCTTTGGTTGTATTTCTTTTTATATAAGTGCTCGTAAAACAAAAAGCGGACGAAATAAACTCGTCCGCCTTTATCCTTTGTATCGATTTAACATCTGCGAAGCTTGATATCATCAACAAACCTGCATGCTGCGAGTGCCGCGACAGCGCCGTCCGCGGTGGCTGTTGTGACCTGTCTTACCGATTTTGTGCGGCAATCTCCCGCAACGAAAACTCCCTCGATTTTGCTCTCGGGACGACAGTCCTCGCCCGCCTCGGCATAGCCCCATCTGTTAAGCGTAACCACGTCGGCAAACGGCTCGCACTGCGGAACCTGACCAATCGCGACGAACATTCCGTCCGCCTTCAGTATGAACTTTCCGTCAATATTCTCGTAGACGATACCCGTGAATTTGCCCTCCTCCTCGGTTATCCAAGACACCTGTGCGCCGAGGATAAATTTGACGTTATCGCGCTTGTCAAGTATGCTTTTAAGGCTCTTCTCGCCCGTCACCTCTCCGAGGTTTTGAACGATAACCACCTCGCTTGCAATCTCGGAAAGGAGTATTGCCTCCTGGAGCGCGGTGTTTCCGCCGCCAACGACGATGACCTTTTTATCCTTATAAAACGCGCCGTCGCAAACCGCACAGTAGGAGATGCCCTCGCCTACAAATTTCTCCTCGTTGGAAAAGCCAAGGGTGCGGTGCGTGGAGCCTGTTGCAATAATAACCGATTTTGCCTGATGCTCGCCACCCTCGCACCTGACGGTGATGTCGCCCTTTTTGCCGTCAATTCCGATAACTGTATCAAGCTCTATTTCTGCGCCGAGGTCGGTTGCATGCTCGAAAAGCAAATCTCCAAGCTCCGCACCCGAAAGCGAACGAGAGCCGGGGTAGTTTTCAACCTTTGGCGATTTTGTAATCTGCCCGCCAAAGCATTCTTTTTCAATAATCAAAACGCTTTTTTCCGCGCGCCTTGCATATATCGCGGCGGTAAGCCCCGCAGGCCCCGCACCAACTATGATTATATCATACATAATTCTCACCTCTTCACTTTTAACTCTTCACTTTTAACTCTTAACTCTTTACTTTTCACTTTTCACTCTTCACTATTACCTATTACCTCAAATAGCCCCTCACGAGTGAAGGGCTATTTTTATTTCGGTTATTTGGCTTCGATAAATTTCTTGATTTCGGAAACGCCGACAAATTTGTTGTACGCGTCGCCCTGTGTTACGATAAGGGTGGGAGCCTGCTTGATTTCAAATGCCGAAACAAGCTCCGCATTCTCGCTCGCGAGAAGAACCTCGTAGCCAATGCCCGCCTTGTCAAGAAGAAGCTTTGCCGCCTTGCAGTTGGGGCAGGTTGCGGTTGTGAAAAGAAGCACTCTTTCGGGAGCTTCAACCTTTACCGCCTCGCAGGAGGTGCCGAATTTCTCCGCGCGCTCCTCGTCGGTAAGCGGCTTTTTGCCCATTGCCTTTTCGTGGGTGTAGACCTTACGCGCCTTGTACTCCTCCGCCTTGCCGTCGTTCCAGTTCTGTACGGGGCGGTAGTAGCCTGTTATACGGCTGTAAACCTCGGTCTTTTCACCGCATTCGGGGCAGATAAACTGCTCGCCTGCGAGGTAGCCGTGATTCTTACATACCGAGTAGGTCGGGGAAATGGAATAATAGGGAAGTCTGTAATGCTCCGCAATGGTACGCACAAGGGTCGCAGCACTCTTCCAGTCGGGAAGCTTTTCGCCGAGGAAGGCGTGGAATACCGTACCCGAGGTGTAAAGGGTGTGCAGCTCGTCCTGCATATCGAGAGCCTCAAAAATATCGTCGGTGTAGCCAACGGGAAGGTGGCTGGAGTTGGTGTAATAGGGTGTGCCGCCGTCGGTTTTATCGGACGCGGTAATAATGTCGGGATAGAACTTTTTGTCGTGCTTTGCAAGACGGAAGGAGGTGGACTCTGCGGGAGTAGCCTCAAGGTTATAGAGGTCGCCGTATTGCTCCTGATAGTCGGAAAGACGGTTTCTCATATGGTTAAGCACGTCCTTTGTGAACTGTCTTGTTTCCTCGTGGGTCATATCCTTCTTAATCCACTTTGCATTAAGACCCGCCTCGTTCATACCGACAAGACCGATGGTGGAAAAGTGGTTTGCAAAGGTGCCGAGGTAACGCTTTGTGTACGGGTAAAGACCCTCTGCAAGAAGCTTTGTAATAACGTCGCGCTTGATTTTAAGCGAGCGAGCCGAAATGTCCATAAGCCTGTCAAGACGCTTGTAGAAATCCGCCTCGTCGGTTGCGAGATACGCGATACGCGGCATATTAATGGTTACAACACCGATAGAGCCGGTGGACTCTCCGCTTCCGAAGAAGCCGCCCGACTTTTTACGAAGCTCGCGAAGGTCAAGGCGAAGTCGGCAGCACATAGAGCGCACGTCGCTCGGCTCCATATCCGAGTTGATGTAGTTGGAGAAGTAGGGAGTGCCGTACTTTGCGGTCATTTCAAAGAGAAGCTTGTTATTCTCGGTCTCCGACCAGTCGAAATCACGGGTGATGGAGTAGGTGGGGATTGGGTATTGGAAGCCTCTGCCGTTTGCGTCGCCCTCTATCATCGTTTCGATGAAGGCGCGGTT
>JAZSHN010000004.1:0-8305 GCA_045533315.1 Eubacteriales bacterium
GGAAGCCCATATCGTGGTGGTTTACACCGATTTTCTCCTCGATTCTTCTTGTCCAAGAGGGGATTTGGGAAAGCACAACGTTCTTGTACTTTTCGTTGCCCGTAAGCTCGTATGCGTGCCAAAGTATGCCCGACCAGAAGCCGTTACCCCATCCCGCAACGTTTTCAACGGTGGGATAGACGTTATTCGTGCTGAATTCGTGGGGGAATTTATCGCCAACGCACTCGATGCAATAGTCGATTTTTTTAAGTGCCTCGGCAAGGGCGTATTCAAGCCGTTCCTTTGGAAGGTCAAAGTCGGAATACTTTTCCTTATCAAGAATTTCGGGAATGTTTGGAATCATTTGTCGTTCTCCTTAAAAAATAGTTTTACCGTTATATTTTAGCACACACTCGCGCGCGTTGTCAAGGCGGTGAATTTTTTTCGTCACATTGTTTATAATTTTTGTGTATAAAAACGAAGAAAACGGGAATAATCCTGGCAAAGGGTGTGCCTTGCACCGAAAGGAGAATAAAATGAAAAGAAAAAACAAGGAAAAGGGATTTTTATCGGTAACGCTGTTTTTGCTGGCATTAACGCTGGTGATTGCGCTTATACCGACGGAGGCGGAGGCGGCGATATACGAGGACACCGTAAGGCTACATATCAGGGCGCGCTCCGACAGCGAGGAGGACCAGCAAATAAAGCTTGCAATCCGTGACAAGGTTCTTGATAATTTTGCCGTATCCCCCACCCCGTGTAGCAAAAACGAGGCGGAAATGCTGCTTTCGACAAAACTCGGTGAGATACAGGCGGCGGTGGACGGGTGGCTTTTGGAGCTTGGCTGTGATTACGGGTGCGAGGTAAGCCTTTCTGTGGAGTGGTTTGACACGCGCGATTACGGTGAGTTCAGCCTGCCCGCAGGCTATTACACCTCTCTTTTAATAGAGCTTGGCGGCGGAGAGGGTGCAAATTGGTGGTGTGTTATGTTTCCGCCGATGTGCCGCGAGGTTGCCCTCGGCAATACGGTAAGCTATACAAAAGAGGAACGGACTCTGGTTTACGGGGGTAAATATGCCGTGAAATTCAAGCTTTTGGAGATGGTAAGCGAGCTTGGACGTTGATTTTGCCATTCTTTTCGGGGTTAATTTATCACTCTTGCGAAATAGTATTGATTTTCGGGTTAATCTATGGTAAAATACAGTAGAAAATCACATTTTCGGTAATTCAGAGGTAGAAATGGCAGATAACAAAAAGGACACGCGTATTATTGCCGAAAACCGAAAGGCAAGGCACGATTATTTCGTCGTCGAGGTTTACGAGGCGGGAATTGAGCTTTTCGGAACGGAGGTAAAGTCGCTTCGCGCGGGCGGCTGCAATTTAAAGGATTCATATTGCGAGATTGACGGGGGCGAGATGTTTGCCCTCGGCGTACATATTTCCCCGTACGAGCAGGGCAACATTTTCAATCGCGACCCGCTTCGTCCAAAGAAGCTTCTTTTACACAAGAGCGAGATTATGAAGCTTACAGGTCTTGTAAGCAGAGAGGGCTATACGCTCGTTCCGCTTTCGCTTTATTTCAAGGGGTCGCGGGTTAAAATGGCTCTCGGTCTTTGCAAGGGTAAAAAGCTTTACGACAAGCGTGAGTCAATCGCAAGGCGCGACGCGGACAGGGATATCGAGCGCGCAATGAAGGATAAATATTGACCGCGACGCGGGATAACAGGCGGAGGTAAAAAAGCTTATCCCCTATCCCGTGTTAAAAAAACACAAATTTTCAAGATTGTTTTGTCGCAAAATGTAAATAATTGTTAGAAAAAAGACGAGGATTTTAAGCCTCGTCTTTTTTATGTTTTGGTATATTTTCTTTATTTCCTCTTTCCGACAAGGGTGCGGAAGGAGTTGAGGATTGCAAGCACCGCGACACCGACGTCGGCGAATACAGCCATCCACATTCCCGCCATATCAAGGGAAACAAGAATAAGGACGAGTGCCTTTATACCGATGGCGAGAATGATATTTTGCCTTGCAATTCTTTCGGTTTTTCTTGCGATTTTTACTGCGTCGGCAAGGCGGTCAAGCTTATCCGACATAATGACGGCATCGGCGGCTTCAATCGCGCTGTCGGCTCCGAGCGTACCCATTGCCACACCGACGTCGGCACGCGCAAGACAGGGGGCATCGTTAATTCCGTCGCCGACATAGACGACCGAGCCGCGGCTTTCTCCTATTTTCCTCTCAAGCAGGGCAAGCTTTCCGTCGGGGAGAAGCTCCGCGTTAATCTCGTCAAGGTTAAGCGCCCTTCCGACCTTTTCCGCGTTTTCCCGTCGGTCACCCGAGATCATCGAGATTTTATTTACACCGAGGCGGCGAAGATTTTCAAGAGCATCTTTCGCCTCCGCTTTGATTTTATCGGCAAAGGTGATGGCTCCCGCATATTTTCCGTCAAGCGCGATATAAACGCCAGCGGAGTCGGGCACGGTTATGCCCCTTTCCGCCATTAAATAGGAGTTACCGACGGCAACAGAAATCCCGTTTACCGTTGCTGTAATTCCCTTTCCCGAAAGCTCCGTAATGCCCTCGGCGGGGAAAATTTCGGGGGCGGCAGCCTTCAAAGCCTCCGCAATCGGGTGGATTGAGGCGTATTCGGCAGATGCGGCAAGCGAAAGAAGATATTCGGGGGCAAAATCAAGCGTGTTGATTTGGTCGACAACAAGCCTTCCTTCCGTGAGTGTGCCCGTTTTATCGAAAACGACCTCGTTAATATGGACAAGGGGGGAGAAAACGTTTCCTCGCTTATATAAAATTCAGCGCGAGGCGGCGTTGCGGATGCCACCGCAGAATGGCATCGGCACGGAAATTCCAAGCGCACAGGGGCAGGACACGACCAAAAAAGAGAGCGCGCGATAAAGCGCATCGTTAAAGCTCAGCCAACCGAGCAGGGGCGGAAGCACCGCCATAAGGATAGCGAGCGAGAAAACAATCGGAGTGTAGACGCGCGAAAAACGGGTTATAAAGCTTTCGGCGCGGCTTTTCCTCTCCTGTGCATTTTCAACGAGGTCGAGAATGCGGGCGGCGGCAGAGCTTTCGGCGGTGCGGATTGTTTTACAGGTGAGGACTCCGCCGAGGACAACGGCACCCGAGGATATTTCGTCACCGATTTTTACCGAAAGCGGGAGGCTTTCGCCCGTGAGAGCAGAGTTATCAAGGTCGCACTCGCCCGAAAGCACTACGCAGTCAATCGGCACGCGCTCGCCCGAGCGAATGATTATGGTAGAGCCGATTTCAACATCCTCCGCATCGGCTTCGGACTCCACCCCGCCAACAAGGACGGTAGCGGTGTCGGGACGAATGTCCATAAGAGAGCGAATGGAGCTGCGCGAGCGTCGGACGGCAATATGCTCGAACCATTCGCCGACGAGGAAGAAGAGCATTACGGCAACACCCTCCTCCGCTTCTCCGATAATCATTGCTCCGACGGCGGCAACCGACATCAAAAGCTTTTCGTCAAAGACGTCGCCGCGAAGTATTCCGCGCACGGCGGAGATAAAGACGTCGGCACCCGAAAGGACAAGAGCCGCGATAAAAAGTCCGAGGGCAACACCGCCAAACCCCGTATGCTCAAGGATAAGCGCGGGGATAAAGAGCGCGAGTCCGACTATAATACGGAGTGGCTCGTTTTTATAGATTTTTTTAAGCCTTTTCTTTATGTTTTTACTGTTCATAGGGTTAATTAAATATAGAGCTTTGTCTGTTTGCTTTTTAATTACTCAATCTCTATTCCGTCCTCGAAGGCGGTTGCACATCTCCGAAGAAGCGGAAGAAGCATATCGCCGTCAAGGCTTGCCTCCACGGTGAGCTTTTCGGTGAGGAAATTAATTTTCGCACTCTCGACCCCGTCGATTTTCTCCATAGAAGCCGCAAGCTTTGCAGCGCAGTTCGGACAGTCAAGTCCTGTGATATTATACTTGAATTTCATAGGTTTACTCCTTCACGGTCTTTGTTTTATTATATTTTTGCCGTATTTAGCAGATTTGACATAAAACGGATTTTTCGGCTTTTCCCTACTCCGCAATATGCTCCAGCGCCTTTTCGATTATATCGCGGACGTGCTCGTCGGCAAGCTCGTAGTACACGTTTTTGCCAAGCTTTTTATAACGGACGAGGTCGGCGGCGCGAAGCCCCTTTAGCTGGTGGGATACGGCGGATTTTGTCATACCGAGTGCCTCCGCAATATCGCATACGCAAAGCGGTCCTCCGTCAATGGCAAAGAGGATGCCCATACGCGTGCTGTCACCGAGGATTTTGAAAAAGTCGGCAAGGTCGTAGAGCGTTTCTGCTTCGGGCATTTTCGCGCGACAGCTTTCCACTCTGTCACCGTGAATTTCCTCGCATTCGCAGGTGGGAATATTTTCAAGCTTCCTCATTCTCTTTCCTTTCTGTATTATACTGCATAACGGTTGAACGGTTGCTCAACTGTTGATTTGATTTTACCACAGGCAAAAGGCTTTGTCAATACAAAATGCGAAAAAATTCTATAAAAAAAGAGGAAGATATGATAAAAAATCAAAGGACGGGCTGTACCGAAATTCGGTCGGCGGATTGCGACGGGTGAGGCTCCCCACGGCAACAAAAAAATCCCCCGTTTGGGGGATTTTGAATTTTAAGGTCGTGCATTACGCCGTTAATTCTCATTTTGGGTCGGTCAAATCAGTCTGTGCCGTTTTTTAGTTCGGAAAATGCCGCCTTGCGTGTGGGTTTTACGCGGCAGGCTTTATCCTTTACTTACTGTGCGGAGTCGTTTGCGGTCGGCATCAGTCCGTTTGCCGTAATAAATCCGATTACCTCCTCGATAGGCACGGCAAAGGAGATTTTATTGTCACCATCCTGGGTTTCTCCGATGGCGTAGTTAATGCCAACAAGCTCGCCATCCGAGTTGAATATTCCGCCGCCCGAGGAGCCGTGTTCAAGAGGTGCGGTGTGATAAATCACCGAGATTGGAAGCTCGTCAGCCTCCACATCCTTATAGGATATGATATCGCCGACGGTAATAGAGTTATGAAGCCCGCCCGGATTTCCGATGGCAAGCACCTGTGTCGCGACGCGGGCATTCTCCCTTGCAAGCGGGGCAAGCCGCAGCTTTTCATTCATTTCAACGGTTGCGCCAAAGCGCAAGATGGCAAGGTCAAGCTCCTTGCTCCCCGCGACAAGAATGGCACTGTAAACGTTGTCGTAGGCATCGGTTACCGTATATATCGGCTTTTGGTCGC
The DNA here is from genome assembly GCA_045533315.1 of Eubacteriales bacterium. GTDB lineage: Bacteria > Bacillota > Clostridia > Oscillospirales > CAG-272 > UBA1740. The sequence goes on from JAZSHN010000004.1 coordinate 5,250, forward strand.
TGTCCTCGTTTGCCACAACATGGTAGTTTGTGAGTGCATAGAATACGCTCCCGTATTTGGAGTTGAATATTACACCGCTTCCCTGCGATTCGTTTTTTGAAAGACCCGTGTAGTGCGTTGACTTTACAAGTATGCCCGAAAGCACCGCCTCGCGCGCGACGTCGTTAATGAGCTGCTGCGTTTTGTCAACACCCGCAGAGCCGAGCATATTTCCAACGTAGTCACCCATTTTTTCGGTGGTAAGGCAGGAGGTGAGCGTGGTCAGCAGCATCACTGTAATCAATAAAAGAGGTATTATTTTTTTCATTTTCAAATCGGCGTTTTGCCTCAATCATCTACCCCAAAGGGGTAGGCTTACGTCAAATTTATTTTTTCCTTTTAAAAACGAGCCGAAAAACCTTTCTCACGGCGCGGTAAAGGAAGCTTACGACAAAGCGAATGGGATACAAAAAATTCCACACGCGGGAGTAGATTTTAAAGGACCTCTCCTCCACGGTATGGCTTTTCCCCTTTCGGTTAAAGCGTTCAAGGACACCGAGAATTCTCTCCTTTGGAATATGCTCGAGCTTAAAGGTATTATCCCCGCGAATTATATATTCATTCGGCTTTACGCGAATAATGCGGTGAAGCACGTACTTTCCCGACGGATAGCGGTAAAGGACGACGTCATATTTTTTACATTCGCCCGTCACCCTTTTTATAATGACCATATCGCGTCCCGTACGGAAAAGCGGCTCCATGCTCGTGCCGCGAGTTGTGCTGGCACAGTAGCCGTGCTTTTCAAGCTCCTCCAAAATAGTGGTTGAGGTAATCATTCGGTAAGAAGCCCCGCATCCGAAAGCTTTTTAACAAATCCCGAAATGTCGCGTGCGGCAATTTCCGCGGAAACGTCATATTCGTCAAGCATAGCGGCAAGCAGGCTTTGTTCGGTATGCTCCCCCTCCGAAAGCAGTCCCCAAAGAAAGGCTCCCGTTCCGTTCATTCGTATAAGCGCGTTGGAGTTAACCGCCTCCGCACCCACGGCGATGGCGATATACGCCCCTCCGACAGGCTCAAGCACAAATCCGCTTTTAATCTTCATAGTCCACCTCGTAGGTATATTTTTCTATATTTTAACACACAGGTATGAATTTTTCAAGTATAAACGGAGAACTTTTATATTTATTAATATATCTCGCGCGTTTTTTACAAAAGGCAAAAGGGCTTTAATTAATATATCCCGCGCACTTTTTACAAAAGGCAAAAGGGCTTTCACAATTATTTTCCGTACACGCGCGTTGCGACCTTTTTTTACAAGCAAGGTATGATATGCTACCACGGTGACACGGATTAAGTGTTGTGAATAGAATGGAATGATAAAAGCCAAAAGGGCGGCATTTACGGGGGATTTATGATAATAAGACGGGCAAACGGGAGCGAAAGCATATACGACGTAGCAGCGGAATACTGTATTTCACCGCATTATCTTATGACGGTTGCGGGGGTGGGCAGCCGCCCCCTTGCCAAAGGGCGGGAGGTTATAATTCCACTCCCGTCGCGGACGGCGGTTGCGCGGGCGGGCGACACGGTTGACGCTCTTGCACACAGGTTTGACGTAAAGGCGGAGGACATTTATGCTCTTAACCCCGAAATATGGCTTTCGGGCAGGGTTTATCCTTCGGAGTACGTGGTGCTTCGGCTTGCAGAGCCGAAAATCGGCGTTGCGGCGGTAAACGGGCAGATTTACGGGGGAATTACAAGGGAGAGGGTCAGGCGTGCGCTTCCGTATTTAAACACGCTGACAATCTCGGCGGGGCGCGCATCGGGCGGAAGGATAAGAAGCGACGGCAGTCTTATGCGATTTGCGGAGATGGCAAGGAGCGCGGGAGTGCAGCCGATTTTGAGAATTTACATAGACGAGATGCCCAAAGGGGCGTGGGAGGATTTCACAAGGGGTGCGGTTATGCTTGCGAAAAGCCGCGGCTTTTCGGGAATTGCTCTCGGAGGTGTTTCAAGGCTCGGCGAGGATGCGGCAAGCTTTACCCTTTCGGTAAGGCGGGGGCTTTTGGAAAGCGGTCTTTCGCTTTCGGTGGAGGGAGAGCTTTCGCGTGAGTGTAGGTATACAGAATATGCGGACACGGCGGTAATGACGCTTGACAAGCTGCAGCTTTCACCCATACCGAGCTTTGACGAGCTTGAAAGGAGGACAATCGAGGGGGTTGCGGAAAATGGTGACGTATCGAATATGCTTCTCGACCTGCCCTCGTTTGCGCTTTCGGACGGGGAGTTTGTGGGTCGCGATGAAGCCGTTTCAAGCCTTGATTTGCGGGGTGCGGAGCTTTTACACGACGACGAAAAGCGGATTATGACGGTACGACGGGGGAGGAAAAGCGCGCTTTGTGAGAGTGTTGAAAACACGCTTTGGCGGATAAGGCTTTGCACCGAGGGCGGATATCTCGGCTTTTCGGTGGATATTGCGAGAGTGCCGTTTTCCGAGCTGTTTATGCTCTACGCCGTGACGGCAAGACCGATGAATATGGGAAACGATAACCCGATTTTGGATTGTACGGGAGAAAAAAATCCGCCCTCGGCTTGAGGGCGGATTTCCTTTTATAAATTTGATATAAGCATCGGATTTGGACTGTAAAAATCAGTCCTCCGCCGCGATATAGGTGCGAATGCGAAGCGGAATTCCGATGGTGTCGGCAATTTTTTCACACTCCACGATTTCGTCATCGGCAAGAAAGTCGCCAACCACCGTAAAGACGGTGTTTTGTACATAATTCTTTACATTTTCTGCAAACGTCAAAATCGCGGGAAACGCGGATAATTTATACACGGGGTGGCACATTTCGTCATATCTTGTTGAATTTGGGGCGTTTAGGCTTATCGACACGGTATCAAAAAATCCTGCGTATTCGGGTGCTGTGTTTTCCCCGAAATAGAGGTCGGACATACCGTTTGTGTTCATACGAATGGGCATTTCGGGGCGAATTTTTCTTGCCTCCGCGGCGATGGCTTTACAAAGCTCGAGCCTTACGGTCGGCTCTCCGTAGCCACAAAACACAAGCTCGCGG
>JAZSHN010000018.1:0-5125 GCA_045533315.1 Eubacteriales bacterium
GGTATAGATATCGGAAGGCTTGACCGTGTCGCGCAAATCGGCTCTCCCACCACCGTTTCGGGCTTTTTGCAAAGGCTCGGAAGGTCGGGAAGGCGCGGCTCGCCCCCCGAAATGTTTATGCTTTACAGAGAGGAAACGCCACTTCCGAACGCGCCGCTGCCCGATATAATTCCGTGGGAGCTGCTTCGCGGCATCGGTATTGTGGAGCTTTACTCGTCGGAAAGGTTTATAGAGCCGCCCCGCATAAAGAAAATGCCGCTTTCGCTTGCATTTCACCAAACGCTCTCGACCGTTGCCTCGCTCGGTGAGCTTACGCCAAGGCAGCTTGCCGACCGAGTTTTGTCGCTCCCCCCGTTTGCCGAGCTTTCGCGGGAGGCATACCGCACGCTTCTCGTTTCGATGATAAACGCCCAATATCTTGAGCTTACAGAAACCAAGGGACTTATTATAGGTCTAAAGGGCGAAAGAATAATCAACTCCTTTAAATTCTACGCGGTATTCAAGGACAGCGAGGATTATACCGTCAGATGCGACAGCGAGGAAATTGGTACGATTACCACACCGCCGCCCGTCGGCGACCGCTTTGCCCTCGCGGGCAGGGTTTGGGAGGTAAAGGAGGTCGATATCCCCCGCCGCCTTATATTCGTAAAGGGCGTGGAGGGAAAAATGGAGGTCTCCTGGCCGGGCGACGGCGGCGAAATCCATACGAAGCTCCTTCTCGCTATGCGCGAGGTACTCTTTAACCGAAAGGAGTATCCGTTCCTCGGCGATAACGCCCGCGACAGGCTTGAAAACGCGCGCAGAGTGGCAAAAAATGCAAGAATGGACGAAAGAATGCTTGTCCACCTCGGCGGACAAAGCTACGTGCTTTTCCCCTGGCTCGGCACTCGCTCCTTCCGCACGCTGCGAAGGTTTTTGCAGAAAAATGCCTCGCGCCTCGGTATCTCCGACGTGGATAGTGAGTCCTGTCACTATATAACCTTTAAGGCAAAGACCGATGCCGCAGAGCATCTTACCGACAATATCCGCGATATTCTGACCTCTGAGGGGCTTGACGTCCTTTCGCTTGTCAACGGGGGAGAGTGTCCCGTCTTTGATAAATTCGACGAATATATCCCCGCCGAGCTGTTGCGAGAGGCGTATGCCGTCGACCGACTTGACGGCGCGGAGGTAATTGAAAGAATGCTTTCGGAGGAAAAAATATGATTTACGACCTTATAGCACCGATATACGACAGAGTTAACGGTGAAATCGACTACGCGCGCTGGGCAGATTTCATTGTAGAGTGTCAAGGGCGGCACTCCGACCTTACTCCCGAGCTTGTGCTTGACCTCGGGTGCGGAACGGGTAAAATGACCGTGGAGCTTGCCGCGCGCGGCTATGATATGACGGGGGTTGATTACTCGACCGAAATGCTCGATTTGGCAAGGGAAAGAGCCGCAAGCGCAGGGATTGACAGCATTCTCTGGCTTTGCCAGGACTTTTTGGAGCTTGACCTATACGGCACGGTTGACCTCGCCGTATCCTGCCTCGATTGCATCAACCACCTGACAACCACCGCAGAGCTGAAGGCGGCGCTTGCCCTCGTGCATAACTTTCTTATCCCCGACGGGCTTTTCGTTTTCGATATAAACGGAAAGGGGAAGTTTGAAAATATCTATTCCGACCGCACCTACGTTTTTGACGGCGAGGACGGGCTTTGTATCTGGCAAAACGATTACAACCCCAAAAAGAAAATCTGCGATTTTTACATCACAATGATGACCGAGGACGGGACGGGAAAATACGAAAGGCTTGACGACGTGCAAAGCGAGAGAATGTACACGCTGCGCTCAATGTATTCCGCGTTAAGGGCGGTCGGCTTTGAGCCGCTTGGCGCATATTCGGATTTTGATTTCACACCCGCAACCGATGACGACGAGCGTATATATATCGTCGCAAAATGCAAGAAATGAAAGGGAAGATAATGGAAAACAACACCAAAAAATCAACGATGCTCCGCGCAATGACCCGCGACGGCTCGGCGCGTCTTATAGTAATAAACTCGCGTGAAATGGTAAACGGTATGCGCCGCGCGCACACCACCTCTCCGACGGCTACCGCCGCACTCGGACGCACGATTACCGCCGCCTCGATGATTGGCACGATGCTCCCCGAGGAGGGCGACACCGTAACCGTTACCTTTGCGGGCGACGGAGAGGCGGGCAAAATTATCGCTGTCGGCGACTACTTCGGAAACGTAAAGGGATATATTGAAAATCCGCTTGCAAATCCTCCGAAAAAGCCGAATGGAAAGCTTGACGTCGGCGCGGCTGTCGGTGCGGGCACGCTCTCCTTTGTAAAGGCTGTCGGTGACGGCGACCTCCAAACGGGAATGACCGAAATCGTTACGGGCGAAATTGCGGAGGATATTGCAACCTACTTCGCCCTCTCGGAGCAAATACCCACCGTCCTCTCCCTCGGCGTAAGGGTTGACAAGGACTATACCTGCCTTGCCGCGGGCGGCGTGCTTATACAGCTTTTGCCCTTTCCCGACGAAAATACCGTTAATCTCATAGAGAGAAATGCACAAAGGCTTGCCAACATTTCTCAATACTTTGAAATGGGTATGACAAACGAGCAGATTGCGGATATTGCAATGACCGATATTCCGTATGACGTTTTTGATAACCTTGAGGTAGAGTACAAATGCGACTGCGCCCGCGACAGAATGAGAAAGAAAATCCTCTCTCTCGGCGCTCGTGAGGTCGCAAAAATGCTCGACGAGCAGGAGGCGGAGGGCAAGCCGCGCGAGCTTACTGCAATCTGCCGCTTCTGCAATACCGACTATACCTATACCGAGGCGGAGCTGCTCGGCAAAAAATAATCTCACCTATAAAAAATAACTTATAAATCGGTAATTTGAAACGCGGCTTACCCCCGTAAAATTACGCATAAGTAATACCGTTTTAAAATCTCCCCGCATATAATTGTAGGGAGATTTTTCTTTTGGTTGCAAGGGATTTTCTTTGTTATTTGAACCCTTGATTTATGCTAATTCCTATTTTATTTGTTCGCACGTGGATTTTTTAATTTAACGAGGTGGAAATGACTGTAAAAGCAGACCCGATGACACGCTTTTTATCCGAGGACTCGGTTGCCCGACACAGGGAATACGCGCGCAACCTTCGGCTTAAATATTCAATTCTGCAAAAGAGCGAAATCGTATTAAATTCTTTAAATATACGCGAAATACAGTGGCAGAAAATAAGCCCCGACCTATCGCGGGAGGCGTATGCACTCCTTGCAGAGCTGACACTGCACGACCTTTTTTTCACATCCTTTACCGAAAATCGGCTCGCTCCGTTGACCGCACAGTGCCGTAGCTATAAATCCTCTGCCGAGCTTTTAAATCACCTCTACAAGCTCGCCTATACCGATACCGACGGAGGCTTTCTTGCCGTTTTTAAAGAAAAGCGAGATATAGAAGCAAGACGCATTTTCCCGCCCTACCGCGAATTGCTTTCGCAAACGCCCGTGCTTGCTGTCGACCTATACGAGCATTGCTACTTTTCGGATTACGGCTTTGACCGTTCGCGCTATCTTATCTCCGCCATGTCACAGCTTGACCTGTCGCGGCTCGGTTGATTATCCGCCGTCCGAGTTTAAAAGTGTTATACCGCAAAAGCTGCGTTATTTTTCAAAAAGCGGTTGAAAAAAAGCTCTCCGTGTGGTAAAATAAAGAAAAAACCTGGGAGGGCATTATGTCACTTCTTTACGGAAATGCCGTCGTCGGACAGTCGGGCGGCCCAACCTCCGCAATAAACGCAACGCTTTCGGGTGTTATCCGCGGCGCATACGAGGCGCACGGGGCGGGTATCATTGAAAAGCTTTACGGTATGAAAAACGGTATCGAGGGATTTCTTCGCGAGGATTTTGTAAGCCTCTTTGAAATCTTCGACACACCCGAAAAGCTTCAAACCCTTGAAACCACACCTGCCGCCGCCCTCGGCTCCTGCAGAAGAAAGCTGAAGGACCACGAAAAGGATGCCGATACCTTTGCCGAGATACTTCGTATCTTCAAAAAATACGACATTCGCTATTTCTTCTACATCGGCGGTAACGATTCAATGGATACCGTGTTAAAGCTTTCTCGCTATGCCGCCGACCACGACTTTGAAATGCGTGTTGTCGGTATTCCGAAAACCATCGATAACGACCTTATGGCGACCGACCACACACCCGGCTTTGGCTCTGCGGCGAAATTCGTCGCCACCACTGTAAAGGAAATCTTGCGCGACGTTTCGGTTTACACAATGAATGCCGTCACTATCGTCGAGATTATGGGACGCGATGCGGGCTGGCTTACCGCCTCCGCCGCCTTGCCTCTGCTTTCGGGCGGAATGGCTCCCGACCTTATCTATCTTCCGGAGCGTGTTTTCGACCCCGAAAAATTCATCGCCGACGTAAGGGCTGCGCTTGAAAAGCACCCCGCAATCCTCGTCGCCGCATCCGAGGGCATCAAATTCGCCAACGGCCACTACGTCGGAGAGGGGACAGACTCCCGAAAGGTTGACGCCTTTGGACACACCGCGCTTTCGGGTACGGGAAGGGTGCTGGAGGAGCTTGTAAAGGACGAAATCGGCTGCAAGGTGCGCTCGATTGAATTATCCCTTCCGCAAAGATGCGCGGCGCATATAGCATCTCTTACCGACCTTCGCGAATCGGTGGAGGTTGGCCGCGGCGGAGTCCTTTCAGCGATTGCGGGCGCAACGGGCGTTATGATGACCATCGTTCGCGATAACGAGGGTGGGGAATATTCCTTCCACGTCGGCACTGCGGATATTTCAAAAATCGCCAACGAAATTCGCAGAGTACCCGACGAATACATCAATGCCGAGGGCAACGGAATTACGGCGGCGGGGCTTGACTACCTCGCACCGCTTATCGTCGGAGAGCCGTATATTGAATACGAAAACGGTTTACCGAAGCATTTTGTAATCGAATAACTGCACAAAAGGAGCGCAAATCGCGCTCCTTTTAATTTTTTTAATATATTCTAAAAACGTATTGACAATATCCGCGCTTCTGTGCTATAATAATCCCGCTAAAAAAATATATGCTTATCAAGAGAGGCGGAGGGACT
>JAZSHN010000076.1:0-6891 GCA_045533315.1 Eubacteriales bacterium
GATTGCTTTTTCAAACAAAATTCCGGCGAAATTCAAAACAAAATGACGGGCGGAATTTGCCGCCCGTCAAATAAAGCTAATTAAATTTTTGCCTTTATCATTGCGTTAATCTTTTCGCGAATGGAGAGCATTTCCTGGGAGGTGTATGCGCATCTGTCAAAGGTAAGCTCCTCGCCGAGGATATCCTCAATAGCCTTGACAACCTCCTCCTTTGAATAAAGCTCTGCACAAAGCTTCATTGCGGAAATGTCCTGAAGCGCCTCCTTGAACACTACAATTCTCGTGGACTCAAGAGCGTTTCCGTCCGCACCGGGATATACCGAATAGGTATCGCCCGCGGGCACCCAATGCTCGCCGTTGGAATCTGCAAAAGGATTTACCTGGTCAACCGAGTAGAAGTTGTTGTAGAAGTTGTATCCCCACTGAAGGAAGCCGACAATGTCATACTTGAACATCTGCATACCGATGGAGCGATTTCTCCAAGCGGGCATTGCGATAAGGCGGTTGGAAACCTTTACACACTGACCGCAGCAATAATAGGTCCAAAGGTCGGGAACCTTGTTCTCGATAAACGGCTTGATGTGGTTGTTCGCGGGAATGGGCGTTTCAACAAGACCCTGCTCGTAAAACTCATAGTTGGAGAGCGCGTCCATAATCGTGTAATCGGCAAGAATGTCCGCAACAACCGCCCTTGCGGCCTTGTAATAATCAAGATGCTCAAGCTGCGGCTCGTCGGAAATGTGATAGAAGCAACGCTTGTCGTTGCCGTTTTTCTTCATATGCGCGATAAATTCGTTAAGGAACTGTCTTACAAATGCGGAGTATTCCGCACCCGTTGCGTCGGTCTCCCAGCCGAAGATGCGCTTGTATTCACCGTCGACGGTAGCCATAACCTTCGGTGCGTGCTTTGCACCCCATTGTGTAAAGAGATGCGCGATTTCAAAATACTTAACTCCAACTCTGTCGCACATTTTAACCCAACGGTCAACAAGGCTGAAATCAAAGCTGTATTTTCCGTCCTCAACCGTCACACCGACAAGCTGGGTGGTAAGTCTTTCGCCACCGACTGCGGTATCAAGCGGAGGGGTAAAGGTTGGGGTCAAAAGCATATTAATTCCGTTCTTAACCGCCACCCGTGCGAAGTTTTCGACAATTTCCCAATGCTCCTCGCTCCATACGGGAACGCGATAATACTGTGCAAGACAGTCGCAATGGAACCACTGCGTAAGCATAAGCGTCTGCTCGGGAAGCTCGGCGGGAATAACGTCAATAACTACGGAAACGGTGTAGCTCTCGTTATCGTTGGCGAAATTAATGGTAAGAGTGGTCTCTCCCTTAAGCTCGGTATCCTTCGGAATGGTCACGTCAACCCAAACCGCAAAGAGGTAGTTAAGGCGGTAGAACACCTTGCCACCGTAGGTCAGGGGCTGAAGTCTGTCGGGATAAAGACCGGGTGTGATGCGTAGATACTGGTCGTCGTACGTCACGTAATTTATCGGCATATCAACAGGCACGTTATTTACCGTACGCAGAGCCACGTACTCTGCGAGCTCGCCTGTGACGTTGGGGGTCAAAAGCTCTCGCGGAAGCCAACCACTCGGAGTCAGGGTGTCGGTGTGCATAAGCACCTGAAACGAAACCGTCTCTCCGCGGAGCGCAGATATGCGCGAAAGAGTGGGGAATTGCTCGGGGGTCATATCCCAAAACGGCTTTTCGAGCGATGAAGTAATCTTAAATTTAACCATAAATACCTCGGATTATGTAAATATTTGTTTGCAAAATCAATCTAATCTGTTTCGTAGAATTTCAAGCATACGATTGAAATCTTGTGGCAAATCGCACTCAAACGTCATTCTTTCGCCCGTTCTCGGATGCGTGAGCGAAAGCCGCTTTGCGTGCAGAGCCTGTCCGTGAAGTAGGGGGGCGTGTAGCTTTTCAAAGCGTATTTTGCCGGGCGAGTACACCTCGTCACCGAGAAGTGCGTGTCCGAGATGTGCCATATGAACGCGGATTTGATGCGTCCTTCCGGTCTCAAGACGCAGCTTCAGATAGCTTACGTCCGAAAATCTCTCCAAAACCTCGTAATGCGTAACGGCATTCCTTGCGCTTGCGTCACCGATAAGCACCGCCATTTTCTTTCTTTCAACGGGGTGTCTGCCAATCGGGAGATTTACCGTGCCCGAGTCGTTTTTAAATCCCCCGCGACAAAGCGCGTGATACTCTCGCTCTATACCGTGGTAGGACAGCTCCTCCGAAAGTGCTGTGTGAGCCATATCGTTCTTTGCCACGACAAGAAGACCGGAGGTGTCCTTGTCAATTCTGTGAACAATTCCCGGGCGCATAACTCCGCCAATGCCCGAAAGGCTTTCGCGACAATGAAAGAGAAGCGCGTTTACGAGCGTGCCCGTGTAATTTCCGGGGGCGGGATGTACAACCATCCCCTTTGGCTTGTTGATAACGATGATGTCACCGTCCTCGTATACAACGTCAAGCGGAATATCCTCCGCCACCGCCTCGTATATTTCGGGCTCGGGGAGTGTTACCTCGATAACGTTACCCGCCCTGACCGAATATTTTTTTACCGACGGCGCACCGTCAACCCTGACGTCACCGCCCTCAATCAGCCTTACCGCGCTGCTGCGAGAGATTTCGCACGCGGCGGCAATATAGGCGTCAAGCCGCATCCCCTCGTCGCTTTTGTCAACGGTAAAATGCATTACTTACCGTCCTCCGTTTCCTTTTCGGTCGGGGAGGCATTGCGCGCCGCCTTTTCCGCCTTGTATTCCTCGATTATTTCAAGAATCATACTTAAAATCAAAAGTCCCGCACCCACGCAAACGAAGGAGTCGGCTCCGTTGAATACCGCGAAATCGATAAGGCAAAAGTCAATGAAATCGACCACGTACTCCAAGAGCACTCGGTCAATCATATTTCCGATACCGCCCGAGGCAATCATTGCGAGCGAAATTTCCTGAAGCCTTGTCGTCCCCCTTCCGAGGAAAAGGTAGCAGAGAATGAGAATTATTGCCACCACCGACACCGAATTAAACAGCCACGGCGCATCCTTTAGCGAGCCGAACGCCGCCCCCGTGTTTTCAACGTAGGTCAGTTGAAGCACTCCGTCAATAATCGGCACCGAATACCCGAGGGGAAGAAGATACCTTACCGCCAGCCATTTTGTGAGCTGGTCAAGAATTATTCCAAGCGCGACTATGCCGCCGATGAGCGCATAATCAAGCGGCTTTTTTTTAATAAAAAGCTTTTTTAAATCCAATCCGCACCTCCGTTATACCATGGGTAAAAGCATTTGTAAAACCGTAAGAATGATGTATGCAACGAAAAACGGAATATCAAGGGGCGAATTTTGCCCGATATTCAATTTATCCATAATCACTCTTATGGGTATGATAAACGGCTCTGTTACGGCATAACAAAATATAACGAATTTGTTGTCCTCCGAGGCAAAAAACTGTAAAATCACTCGGAGAAACATTGCGAGCGAAAGAACCGAAAGCCCGATGCTCACAACTTTTGCAACTATATAAAAAACGTATTCCACAACAGCTTCCTTAAAGCATTATAAAGGGGCAAAGCGCCCCCTTTTGTTACATATCCGAAATATCCACGTCGCCGTGGGGTGTAATAATAAACGTGGTGGGAGCAACGCGCTTTATCTCTCCGTCGAGGCAGTATGCAACACCGTTGAGGAAATCGAGCATACGAAGCATCGTCGGCTTGTCAAGCACCTCCATATTGAGAACAACGGTGCAGCCCGCAATGAGATTGTCCGCCGCAACGCTAACCTCCTCGTAGGACTCGGGGCGAAGAACCTTAAGCTCGACGCTCGGTGCGTGTCCGTCACCGTCGGCGGGTGCGCTCGGCTCTGCGGATGCCGCGGGCGCGGTATCCTCCCGTGTGCTTTCGTCAAGAGGCTTGAATACCATTTCGGTTTCCTCCTCGCGCTTTGCAAATTTTTCCTTAAGCTTGTCAAACATGTCTATGTACTCCTTTCATTTTTCAAAAAGTCTTGTGCCGACGCGAACCAGTGTCGCGCCCTCCTCTATTGCCACGGCAAAGCTTGCCGACATACCCATGGAGAGAATGCCCTCTCCCTCAAAGCCGCCTGCCGCCTTCAGCCTGTCAAACAGAGCCTTCGTTTGTCTAAAATACGGACGAAGCTCCTCTGCATCCTCCGTGCGGGGACCCATTGTCATAATCCCGCGCACCGAAATGCCGTGGAGCCGCGAAAGCTCCTTGATAAGAGCCTCCGCCTCCTCGGGCATAGCTCCGCCCTTTTGCTCCTCTCTTGCCGAATTTACCTCTACAAGCACCGACACTCTCCGCCCCCTTGCGGCGGCAAGTCGGCTTATCTGCTCGCCGAGCCGGAGCGAATTGACGGAGTGAATGAGAGATACGTCGTCGATTATGTATTTCACGTTGCCCCGTTGAAGATTGCCAATCTCGTGCAGGCGCGGCAGGTAGCCGTGCTTCTTCAAAAGCTCGCCCCTGCGCCGAAGCTCCTGCGGACGGTTTTCGCCGATGTCGGTCACACCGAGGGCGGCAAGGGCAAGAAGCTCCTCGTCCGTTCCACCCTTCGTCACACAAACGAGGGTTACGTCCCGTCCCCCCGCGGCGGCATTAATCTCGGACAAAAGCCGAGCGTGGTTTTCCTTAATATATCCGTAGTCCATTTTCAAACCTCGCCTGCATATACAAAGTTATTATATCATACGTTTGCAAAACAAATCAAGTGCTTTAAACAATATTTTACTAATTATTTATACACGCGCCATTTATATACGCGAAAAAATTTGCGTTGTAACGCGCACAGCGCGTAAAATCTCTTGACTTTTTCCGCACGATGCCTTATAATCATAATGTATAATTATGTACTTTTGCGATTTACGGATTAGGAGTGGCTATGATTAAAGCGGAAAGGAAGCGTACCGTCGCAATAATAATTGCGGTGATGACCGCTTGTGTTGTCGGCATATTTGCTTACGTTGGTATTGTAAAGGCTATCGCGGAGAAAAGGGAAGTCCTTTACCGTGATGAAACGGCACCAATTCTTCTTGAAATGAGCGAGCTTGAAAAAACGCGCTACGATATGATTAACGAGTATATGGGTGCCGCCCCCTGCGGAGCGAATGCATCTATCGTTTTTCTTGATATGAACGTTCGCCTATACGAGCAGATTTATCCCCTGATTGCCGAAAGAGAGCATCTTTCGGCTATGCTTGCCATCAGCCCCGAACAAATGCCTGGCGGAGAGGGAAAGATTACGAGGGAGCAGCTTCACGAGCTTGTTGGTGCGGGCTGGGACGTTGCGATATTCTGGGAGGGTATGACTGTTGAAGAGGGGGTAAGCCTTGATGCGCTCGACTCCTATCTTTCCGATATGGGTGATGTGCTTTCGGAGCTTGGACTTCCGATGACCGATACGGTGATTTTCGATAAATTCACCTATACCTCCGAGTACGATTCCGTGCTTACAAAGCACGGGGTGCGCTTTGCAACCCATTACGGTGACGGTGCATTCCCGCTTATAGACAAGCAGACGACGGGCGCGGTTATGCACCCCGGTATCGTCGGCTGGAATACAGACGGCTACGGAAATATGTTCCTTATCAGCATTGAAAAGGAAAAGGGAATTGCCGCCTTTGCCATCGAGTTTGAAGCGGGCGGGGACCTCGGAAGCTTTCTCGACCTTGACAGAAACGATTATATGGACGCATTCGGACGAATGCTCGATGCGATAGAAAAGAACGCCGCCGACGGTGACGTAAGCTGTACCGATTTTGCCACGGCGTACGACAACCGTGTCGGTTACGTTGACGCATGGACACGGATGATGGACGTTATCGGTGACGAGCTGGAGGCTATTGCGGTGCGCGTTTCCGAGCTTGAGGATGAAATTCTCGCCGTTATGAAAAAATACGAGAGAGGCGGAAGTGACTGATGCACGAAAAAACAAAGGGAACCGATTTACCCTCGGTGCTTGCCCTCGCATATCTTGGCGATGCCTGCCACTCTCTCTACGTACGGCGCGTGCTGGTGGCTCGCGGAATTTCAAAATCGGGAGAGCTTAACCGCGCCTCTCTCGCATACGTTACCGCAGAGGCACAGGCGCGTATGTACCGCGCCACCGAGCATCTTTTGCTCGACGACGAGCGCGACGTTTACCGCCGCGCCTACAATTCCTCCCGCCTCTCAAAGCCAAAGCGCGCCTCGCACGCGGATTACAGATGTGCCACGGGCTTCGAGGCGGTTATCGGAATGCTGTACTGGCTTGGCGACGACGAGCGAATTAACCTTTTACTTGAAACAGGACACAAGGAGATAGAAAATGATACAAAAGATTAAAGGAACAATGGATATTCTCCCGAACGAAACCCCTCTTTTCAGATATATCGAGGGGATTATGCGCGAGGAGGCTGAAAAATACGGCTACGGTGAAATTCGCACCCCTACCTTTGAAAGCACGGAGCTTTTCGTTCGCGGAGTTGGCGACACCACCGACGTCGTTCAAAAGGAAATGTACACCTTCACCGACGGCGAGGACGGAAAGACCATCTCCCTCCGCCCCGAGGGGACGGCATCTGTCGTACGCGCGATTATCGAAAACGGAAGATGCTCCGACCCTATGCCGCTTAAATACTACTATATTATGTCCTGCTTCCGCCACGAAAAGCCGCAGGCGGGACGCAGCCGCGAGTTCTTTCAGTTCGGCACCGAGATGTTCGGCTCGGAAAGCCCCGCCGCAGATGCTACCGCAATCGCGCTTGCAAGCTCTGTGCTTAAAAGGCTCGGCCTTAAAAACGTAACGCTTCACCTCAACTCCATCGGCTGCAAGGAATGCAGACCCGCATACCGCGAGGCACTCGTTAACTA
>JAZSHN010000084.1:0-1583 GCA_045533315.1 Eubacteriales bacterium
CACCGCCGACAACACCTGTAAGGGTGAAGTCATACGTGCCGTATTCGGTAACGACGGTAAAGTCGTAGGAAAGCTGCATTTCATCATTCGCCATCTCCGAAATCTCGGTAAGAGTGGGAAGGTCGCGAACGATATCCTTTACAGCGGAGGACTTGATAGTGTTATCTCCGTTTTCGCCGAACGGTCCATAAATCTGGATGCCGTCAACGTAAACCTCGTTGACGTAATCAATGAGGTCGCGGTTAGCAATTTCCTTGCCCTCTCCGACCTCGATGTCGTCCTTGAGCTGATCAAGAGCGATAGCCTTCACTCCCTCGAGAACCTGCTTTGCAAGGTCCTTGAGCTGCTCCTTTGACACGTTCTTAAACGCATCAAGGTCGGGACGAAGGGTAACGGTAAGATCAGCCGTCGCCGTGTCGTAGCTTACAACACACCAGCCGGTATCAAGCGTATCGGCCGTGGACGCGGTGGCGGTGCTTTGGTTGTCGTTGCCCGTATCCGCGGCAAGCACGGTGGGCGCCATTACTCCGAGGAGCATAGCAACAACAAGAAGCATCGTCAAAACGGAACGAAATGTTTTCTTCATTTTGTTACCAACCTTTCTTTAATTTACGCGAAATTAATATATAATATAATACTCGTATTAAAATTATACCACCCCGTGTTAAATTTGTCAATAAAATCGCACAAATTTTTGATATTATGTAAAAAAAGACAAACCCCTTGCGACACTTTGCACAAAGGATTTGTCCATAATTGCTTTTGTTTCCCGTTTTTTTGGGGTTAAAGTATGCCCCGTGTTAAATTTCGGTCGGTTTTTCAGTCGGATTTTCCACCCGCGGAGCGTCCGCCCCTCGGTAATTTTTTTCTTCGCTCGCGCAATGCGAATACGACCGCAAGAACGGATGCGGGTATGACTGCAATAACCAGCATAACGGCACACGTGCCGCCCGCAACGAGAAGTCCGAGGACACCGTCACTTATACGAAGTCCGTCGTCGTGGCGTATGGGCGGGAGAGGCACCTTTTCGTAAAGAGCGAAATAGGTCCTGTCAGCCGTGACGGGGGCAAATTTTTCCGACCAGCCGACGAAATAATAGCGGTGGGTGGCGTCGTTTGGACGGGTTGGGTCGGGCGGAGGCTGAATTTCCTCACCGTAGCCGTAGGTACGGACGAGAATAACCTTTTCCCCACTCATAAAGGTGATTTTGTACTGTATGCGGGATGCCGCCGCGCAAACGGTGACGTCGGAATTCGGCATTTCAAAGGAGCCGCCGATGATATCGACCTCCTCTCCGTTCGGATAAACAAGGTAAAGGCGGTCAAGCGAAACCCCGTTCGGGATTTCAACGCTTAACTCGACACGAGAGCCGCGCACCACCGTACCGACGGAAAGGTCAAGTGTAACGAGCGAATTTTGAATAAAGGAAAGCTCGTACTCCTCTGCGAGGTAATATACCGTGTCTGACGTCATAGCCGTATTCAAAATCCCATCCTCAAGGCTGTAAAGCGTTTGGATTTTTTCGCCGTCCTCCATTCGGTAAAAGCGGAGCTGTCGCCCCTCGGACAGACTGCACGGCAGCT
>JAZSHN010000138.1:0-2575 GCA_045533315.1 Eubacteriales bacterium
TTTGGGAATTTGAGAGCGTAACGACCTTGTCAAGCGAAGGAATATAGATATTCGCGCTTTTCAAAACGTCGGAAATTTCAAGTCCGTGTGCGCCGGCATTACCTCGCACCGAGCCTCCGAGAGTGCCCGGGATATGATAAAGCTGTGACATTCCGCCAAGACGGTATTGCATCAAAATGCGAACAACAGCTGCAAGCCTCGCACCGCATTCTGCAAAAACCTCGTTTTCTGCCACGCTTTTTCTGTTTATTTTTCGTGTATTTATCAGAACACCGTCATAAAGCTCGTTTCGCGGCAAAAGATTTGACATTCCGCCGACAACCTTGTGCTTTATACCGTGCGAATGAAGCAATCGTAAAAGATTAACAAGCTCCTCGGTGCTTTCGGGCATTACGAAAAATGCCGCGACAGAATGAACTCCAACTGTTGAAAGCCCCGCAATATCAACGTCGCGGGTATAATTTATCCCCGCATTTTTAATTATCTGCTCGGCGAGGGTCAGCAAGCCGCGCCCGCGAGGGATTCGTTTTCGGACAGCATATCTATCGCCGCCTCTCTTTGCGAAGCGGTAACGTTAATTCCGCCGAGTATGCGGGAAAGCTCCGTAACCCTGCCCTCATAATCAAGAGGACGAACGGAGGTTTCGGTGACACCGTTGACGTCAGCCTTGCTGATTAACAGATGCGTATCGGCAAGAGATGCAATCTGCGCGCTGTGCGTAACGCAAAAAACCTGTGCATTCTTTGAAAGCTCGTGCATCTTGATACCGATTTTTCTTGCGGTTTTTCCCGAAACTCCCGCATCAATCTCATCAAAAATCATTGTTGAAATGCCGTCCCTGTCGGCGATAACGCTCTTTAGAGCGAGCATAATTCTTGCAAGCTCGCCGCCCGATGCGATTTTGGAAATCGACTGTGCCTCCGCACCGCGGTTTGCGCTTATGAAAAATTCAAGATTATCCGAGCCGTTTTTGTTAAGAAGCTTTCTTTCTCCCGAATAGGCTTCTTTTATGGCTGCGTAAAAAACAACCTTTGGCATATCGAGAAATTCAAGAGTTTCCTTAACACGTGCCTCAAGCTCGCGCGAGGCATCGACACGTACGGTGTGAAGCATATCGGCAAGGGAAAGTGCCTTTACATAAAGCGCCTCCTCCTTTACCGCAAGGCTTGCAAGAAGCTCCTCCGAGTTTTCAAGAGCATCAAGCTCCGCCTTTGCCCTATCGCGAAAATCAAGTATATCCCTTACGGTAAAGCCGTACTTTCGCTTCAGCTTTGATATTTTATCAAGACGTGACTCGATTTCGTTAAGCTTTTCCTCGGGGTCGCCGTCAAGGGAGTCGAGCTGGTCCTGCACCGTTTCGGCAATATCGTCGATACGGTACATCATATCGGTCAGCTCCTCTGTTTTGCTCTCAAAATCGGGCAACACACCCGAAAGCTGCTTTAAAGCGGCGATGCTTCGCGAAAGAAGAAAGGAAACGCTTCCCTTTTCGCTGCCGCGGAGCGCCCTATACACGAATTCGCAGTTTTTCGTTATCTTTTCACTGTTTTTAATCTTGATTTTGCGGTCTATAAGCTCCTCCTCCTCTCCATCGTGAAGAGAAAGTGCATCAATATCCGCAATTTGATATGCGAGAATTTCCTTAAGCCTTTCGCGCTCGTTTTCCTTTCTCGCTATACTTTCGATTTCCGAGCGCACCGCTTCAAGCTCCGCAAATACAGCACGGTACTCGCAGAGAAGCTCCGCGTCCGAGGCGTAGGTGTCGACAAGCTCAAGATGATGCTGTGGGTCAAGGAGCGCGCCCGTATCGCTTTGCCCGTGGATGCTCACAAGACCGCGAGTAACAGAGCGAAGGACGGAGAGCGTAACCGCCCTGCCGTTTATTCTGATGCTCGATTTCCCGTCCGAGCCTAATATGCGGAGAATGTGCAAAGCTCCGTCCTCGTCGGGAGAAATTCCGCACTCCGAAAGAGCAAGAAGTGTATCCTCCGAAAGCTCGGTAAAAAGTCCAGACACGCTTGCCTGCGGCTCGCCGTGGCGGATAAGCTCACGGTCCGCCTTTGCACCGAGCAGGAGCGAAATACTGTCGAGAATTATTGACTTTCCCGCGCCCGTTTCGCCCGTCATTGCCATAAAGCCGCGCGAAAAATCAACGTCCGCACACTTTATAACGGCGATGTTTTCAATATGTAAAGAAAGCAGCATTGTTTCTTTCCTATCCGAGATTATTTTTCAAATGCGGTGATAAGTGCCGCGCAAATATCCTCCGCGGTTTCATTGTCGGCAAGAACAATCAAGATAGTATCGTCACCCGCGACAGATCCGATAATTCCGTTAAGCGAGAGGCTGTCGATACAAACGGCAACCGCGTTTGCCATACCTGCGTGAGTTTTTACTACGACGAGATTTTGCGCCCTTACAATATCCGAAACAGCACTTGTAAGCGCAGAGTTATGTATGGGCGAAACGCTATTGGACTGTGACCTTGGTGCAACGTATTTATACGTTCCCATGCCGGTCGGTCCTTTTACAAGCTTAAGCTGTCTGATGTCGCGCGAGATGGTTGTTTGGGTGG
>JAZSHN010000087.1:0-9794 GCA_045533315.1 Eubacteriales bacterium
ACTCGTTATAATAGCCGAGAATTTCGACGGGATTGGTGAGAAGCAGGAATTCAACCCCCTCCTCTATCGCGTGCTCTACCTCCTCGCGCCTTGCGGGAAGCTCCTCCATAGAACGGCGGTAGACGACGTATACCTTTTCGGCTCCAAGTCGAAGTGCGGTCCTTGCGGCATCCATTGCCACGTTTCCGCCACCGACGACTGCCACCCTTCCGCCCTTCATAATCGGGGTTGCGGAGGAGTTATCGTATGCCTTCATTAGATTGCTTCGCGTTAAGAATTCGTTTGCGGAGTACACGCCCTTGTAGCTTTCACCGGGTATACCCATAAAGTTGGGAAGTCCCGCGCCCGAGGCAATAAATACCGCCCCGAAGCCCATTTCAAACAGCTCGTCAACCGTGAGAGTTTTGCCGATTACGACGTTTGTGGCGATTTCAACACCGAGTGCACGGAGGTTATCAACCTCGCGCTCTACAATAGATTTCGGCAGACGGAATTCGGGAATACCGTAGACGAGGACACCGCCCGCGGTGTGAAGCGCCTCAAAAACCGTGACCTCGTAGCCGAGCCTTGCAAGGTCGCCCGCGCAGGTAAGCCCCGCAGGACCCGAGCCGACAATGGCAACCCTTTTGCCGTTTTTTTCAATATTTCTTGACACGGGTGCGGTGTGGGCGTTATGCCAATCGGCAACAAAGCGTTCAAGCCGTCCAATACCGACAGGCTCTCCCTTTATGCCCCTGACGCATTTTGACTCGCACTGCGTTTCCTGCGGACAGACTCTGCCGCAGACGGCAGGGAGCGAGGAGCTTTGCGATATTATTTCATACGCGCCCTCGAAATCACATTCACGAATTTTTGCAATAAACTCGGGAATACGGATATTAACGGGGCAAGCAGAAACACAGGGCATATTCCTGCAGCCGAGGCAACGAAGCGCCTCGTCGATTGCCAGCTGCTCCGTGTAGCCGATTGCGACCTCGGCAAAGGAGGTACGCCTTACCTCCGGGTCAAGGGTCGGCATTTCGTTCTTTTTCGGTGACATATTAGCCATTGCTTGCCTCCCCCTTTTTCAAAAGATTGCATGCCTCGGTATAGGCGTGACGCTCAAAGTCGGTATATGCGCCAAGCCGCGAGATAGCCTCGTCAAAATCTACGGCATAGCCGTCAAAATCAGGCCCGTCGACGCAGGCAAATTTCATTACGCGCACCCCGTCCTCAATAAGTGAAAGACGGCAGCCGCCGCACATACCCGTTCCATCAATCATAATCGGATTCATCGACACGGTAAGTGGAATTCCATACGGCTTTACCGTTTGGGCGGTATATTTCATCATAACAAGCGGTCCGATTGCAAAAACGCGGTCAAAGACAGCACCGCCCGACAAAAGACGCTCTACAGGCATACAGACGTTACCCCTTTCGCCATAGCTACCGTCGTCGGTGACGGTATAAAGCTCGTCAGAGATTTCAGAAAATTCCTTTTCAAGAATGACAAGCTCGTGCGAGCGAAAGCCGATAACAGATGTAACCCGACAGCCGTTTTCCTTTAATGCGCGGGCAATCGGAAGTGCGATTGCACAGCCGACGCCTCCTCCGACGACAAGCGCGCGGCTTACACCGTCAAGCTCGGTCGGCATACCGAGAGGACCGACAAAATCGGATAGAGAGTCGCCCTCCTCAAGCTGTGACAAGGCGAGGGTGGTGGCTCCAACGGTTTGAAAGATTATTGAAACCGTGTCCTTTTCCCTATCAACGCCCGCAACGGTAAGCGGTATACGCTCGCCGTCATTTGTAACGCGAAGGATAATAAACTGTCCCGCTTTCGCCTTTTTCGCGACAAGGGGCGCGTGGATATGTAGCTCGGTCACAAGGTCGTTGAGCTTTCTTTTGTAAAGAATTGTGTACATTTTTTCTCCAAGAAGCAGACAATTTACCGCCAAAATTTAACACGGGGTATATCGTTGCTGTTTTGCGCTTTTATTTATATAATATCATATCACAAATCGAACAAATAATCAATAGCAAAAAGATATGTATACAAAATATTTAAAGGACGGTGGGGTGCCGTCCTTCAAAAAGCGTATTTACTTTTTTGTATTTACTTTTTATTCGGTAAGTGTGCGAAGCGCCTCGCCAAAGCGCTGGTAGTGTACGATTTCGCGCTGGCGCAGGAATTTGATAACGTCATTGACGTCGGGATCATCCGACATACGGAGAATGTTATCATAGGTCACGCGCGCCTTTTGCTCTGCTGCGAGGTCCTCGTTGAGGTCGCAGATGGCGTCGCCCTTTGACTGAATGGAGGCGCAGGTGAACGGCTCGCCGGAGGCGGCGGAGGGGTAAACTCCGAGTCCGTGCTCGATATAATATTTATCAAATCCGCCCGCGTTGATTTCGTCGGGTGTAAGATTTCTCGTCAGCTGGTGAATTATTGCGGCTACAATCTCGCCGTGGCCAAGCTCCTCGCTACCCACATCGGTGAGAATACCGATAATCTTGCCGCTTGGCATTGCGTATCTTTGGTTAAGATAACGGGTTGCTGCACCCAATTCCCCGTCGGGTCCTCCGAGTGCGGAAATGATTTGGGAGGCAAGACGTGCGTTGGGTGTTTTGATTTTTACGGGATACTGCAGTTTTTTTTCATATATCCACATACTTACTTCCTCCCTTTCATACAGCCGGGCGTAAACCCGCCGTCAATGCTGTCGGGACCGACGCCCTCGTTTGCCTCAAAGTGCCAGGGCCACGGTCCTTTTATCCAGTTCCATTTTTCTCCAACGTTGGAGGCGGCGGTAATAGGTCCGTACTTTCCCTCGTACTCCTCGAGCAGATTGTTGTATTCGTCAACAATGCGATAATAGTAATCAAGAGATGCGCGGCAATCGGGGTGGGTGTCAAGGAAAAGCTCCAGCTCCGTTTTCACGAAGGCAAGCTCCTGTAATCTTTTAAAAAGCTCCGCTTTAGTCATTGCCGTATACCCCCAGTGGGAGATAAAGCTCCTCGAAAAGCGTGCCGTGCTTTAGCGCGTCCTCGGGAGTAAACATCATACGAAAATGCTGTATTGGGACGTAGGCATAGCCAAGCGGCATACCGTGGAGTGTTGCTTCCGCGCTTTCAGGGCAATCCTCCACCATCCTCGTCGGATAGCCTTTTTCATTTCTTTCCATTTTTTCATCCTTTCGGGGCGGGGTTACCGCCCTCGCTTTATTATATTCGGAACGGTTGAAAAATGTGAAATTTTGTTGTTTTGTAAGCTTTTGTTTGCAATTACGATTTTATTTATACGCAAAAAACAGAGATAATTTAACACGGGTATGGCTTTCCTGCTTAATTCGCAAAAAAGATGCCGAGCAATACGCCCGACATCTTTGATTAAATTATTTACATTTCGATTTTTCCGTCAAAGCATTCAATGGTATAGCCTGTATGACCGTCACTCCAATTTTCCGCCTTTTCAATTGCTTCAAACTCCGCAACGCTTCCCTGGAAAACCACAGTGGTAAGAGAATCGCAGCCGCGGAATATTTCGCTTCCGATATATTCAAGCCCCTTTGTAAGGGTGACGGATTCAAGGTCGGCGGAGTCGGCAAAGGCATAGTCGCCGACGCGGCGAATATATTTTTGGAGATGCACGCTTTTTAAACCCGCAATTCCTCCGAATGCGTAATCGCCAACCGACGTGATTTCAATGCTGTTATAGTAGCGCGCAACCACAATATCGGTTTCAAGAGTCGTACCGATACCGATAACCGTATAGGTCCCCGTGGTAAGGTCGCCGCGATAGGAGAGTCCCTGCGTCGCCTTGATAATTCCGCAGCCCGTGCATTGGCTTCCCTCAAAGGTATGCTCGCCGTAATCGGCGACGAGAGTGTCGTGTCCGCAAGCGTCGGTGCGCCAATGGTGGGTGTTATTGTAGCTCCATTCCTCCGAATAGGTATGCTGCCTTGGCGTTATATTTCCGTCGTTGCATTTCACGATAAAGCCCGTGTTTCCGCCGTCCCAGTCGCCCGCCTTTTCAATAGCCTCGAACTCCTCCACAGTACCGAGGAAAATTACCGTTGTAAGAGAGTCGCAGCCGATGAAAAGACAGCTTCCCATATATTCAAGCCCTGCCGAGAGTGTAACCTCCGTAAGACCGACGGAGTTGGCAAAGGCATAGTCGCCGATACGCTTTATGTACTCCTGTAAATGTATGGCGGTTATACCGCGGGAATTTGCAAAGGCAGAGTCGGCAACCGCGACAATTTCCTTTCCGTTATAATATCTTGCTACAACGATGTCGGTTTCAAGAGTTGTGCCGAGTCCCGTTACGATATACGTACCCGACTCTATATCCGCGCTGTACGTAAGTCCCTGCGAAGCCTTTACAGTGCCACAGGAGGTGCAATACTTACCCTCGAAGGTATGCTCTCCGTAATCTGCGACAAGATTGTCGTGTCCACAGGTTTCGGTGCGCCAGTGGTGGGTGTTATTGTAGCTCCATTCCTCCGAATAGGTATGCGGTCTTGGCGTTATATTTCCGTCGTTACATTTCACGATAAAGCCCGTGTTTCCGCCGTCCCAGTCGCCCGCCTTTTCAATAGCCTCGAACTCTTCCACAGTACCGAGGAAAATTACAGTTGTAA
This sequence comes from Eubacteriales bacterium, assembly GCA_045533315.1. GTDB lineage: Bacteria > Bacillota > Clostridia > Oscillospirales > CAG-272 > UBA1740. Next base: position 4,623 of record JAZSHN010000087.1, read on the forward strand.
GAGAGTCACATCCGATGAAAAGACAGCTTCCCATATATTCAAGCCCTGCCGAGAGTGTAACCTCCGTCAGGCTTGCGGAATTTGCGAAGGCACGCGCCCCAACCGAGGTGACGGTTTCCTGAAGATGTATGCTTCTGATACCGCGTGCATTCTCGAATGCGGCGTCGGCAACGGCAACGATTGTTTTTCCGTTATAATAGCGTGCGACCACAATGTCGGTTTCAAGAGTTGTGCCGAGCCCTGTTACAATATAGCTGTCGGCTTCGATATCGGAACGGTAGGAAAGCCCCTGTGAAGCCTTTAAGGCTCCGCAAACCTTGCAATTTTTACCCTCGATTACGTGCGGCTCCTTTTCGGTGGTTTGACCCGTATGCTGGCAGGTTGCCTCGCGCCAGTGGTAGCTTCCGTCAAAGCTCCATTGCTCGGAATACGGGTGGTCGGAGGGATAGAGGATTGTGCGTGTGGACTCGCCGCATTTGGTGCAGGTGCTTATGCTATATCCTCCCTTTGTACAAGAGGGAGCGTCGACGACGTTTTGCGGACCCCATTCGTGAACGCAGCTGTCATCCTCCCGACATCCGACAAGCAGTATAAGAATACCCGCCGTAAAGATAAGAAGGGCAAGAAGTGTCAGAATTTTTTTCATTTCAATCTCCGAAAGAGTTTTAGATGCAAGGGCGAGCCCTCGCAATCGGTTTATAAATACATTATAAAGTATTACGTACGCAAAATCAAGCAAAAAACGATTTTTTTACAAATAATTAAACTTGACGAAGGAGAGAAAGCATAGTATAATGTAATAAATGATAAAGGAGGTATAAAATGGGCGCAGCAGTTGAGTTTGAAAAGGAAAAGCTTATCATCGGTGTGATTTACCACGACACGGAGGCTTACAAAAGGACACTCGAAATCCTTACCGAAAAATTCGGTCCGATAGAGGATATGTCGGAGCCGTATTCCTTTTCGCGCGAGTACTCCACATATTACGACGTAGAGCTTGGCGGCGAGGGGATAAGACAAATCATAAGCTTTAAAGATACGGTTGACCCGAGCCTTCAGGCAGAGATAAAGGTTTTTACAAACGAGCTTGAAAAAAGCTTTTCCCCCGACGGGACAAGGCTTATAAACCTTGACCCCGGGCTTATAAATCACGGGCGGCTTTTGCTGTCGACGACAAAGCAGACGGGATTTCGCATTGCACTCTCGCACGGGATATACTCCGAGCTTACGCTTTATTGGGCGCGCGGCGCGTGGCAAAAGCTCCCCTGGACGTATCGGGATTATCAGTCCGAGAGGGTGCAGAGATTTATAACAATGGTGAGGAAAAAGTATCTCGACGAGAGAAGAAAGCACCTCGCGCCAAAGCCAAGGCGTAAACGTTAGTTTACATTATCGACGCTTTCGTTTCAAAAAATACAGCAAAATTTAACACGCCCCCACACTTGGGGGCGTGCTTTTGATTATTCAAGTGCAGATTCAATAAAATCAATAATAAATCCGTATACATCTCTTGCGAGGCTAAATTCATTTCCCTTTTTCAGACGCTTGACGCGTTTTTCAACTGAGGAAATTCGCCTTTTATCCGCGCCAACGTAGGCGCAGGTAATATAGTCGCGCACAAGCAGGAATACCTCGTAGGTGCTACCCTGCTTATCCTCCTCGTCCTCGAAGTCTATTTCTTCTATTGCATTGACGATGTCGGTGATTTCCTCCTCCATTTCCGCCCTTTCAAGAAAATCAAGAACGTCTGTAACGTCGTTAAAGTACTCCAAAAATTGAGAAAGTCGCATAGCGCTGCCGCTTACAGAATCGGCAAGACGCCAGACCTCCACGGCAGCCGCCTCAAGAATTTGTGCGAAAATCTCGCTGTTTTCGGTTTCGTATATGGAATTGTAAATTCGCAAAAGCTTTGCATGAGCAAAGACGGTTTCGGTTTTATCCGCCATAAGATGTGTGCGATAGGAAATCATACGCGAAAGCGAGGCGCGCACGCGAAGGAGAGTAACGTCTTCAACGTCGGCAACCGCGATGTCAATCATATACAAAAGCTCGCGAAGCATACGAATCGCGTGCGAGCCGTGGTAAAACGCCGCCGCGCGGGTAAGGTCGATGAAGTAATTAAGCAGAGTAATCGCGCTTTCATAGTCGTCGGTATCGGTGTAGTAGAGCAAAAGGTCGGAAAATGCCGAGGACATTGTGAGGTAATCGTCAGGGCCAACCGCCCTTCTCTCTTCCTCCACCGTGGGATTAAAGCCTCCGTAACGGTTTATAGCACCGATAAGAAGGTCGGCATACCTTTCGTTGTCAACCTCCTTTACGTCGTTTGCGGCGGCAAAAAGTATATGCCCTGCAAGGACGGTTGACTCGTATCCCTCCGAAAGCTCCAGCCTTGCAAGCGGGTCGCCGTCAGTACAGGCAAGCGAGTCCGAGTCGATAAGCCCAAGCTCGCGCGCGGCATTGCTTATCAAAATGCCCGTGAGGTAGTGCTGATTTATTGCCTCGTCGTAAAAGCTGCATTTATCGGCGGCGGGGCAAACCTCGTTAAGCCAGACGTCGATTGCCACACCCCTGTCCCCGTCGATTGCAGAATCAATCAGGCGAAGCATAAGCGTAAGCACAAAGCTGTTATATCCCGCCGCCCCGTCGTCGTTTTCCCTGAATTTAAGCCGTTCGTAAAGGTCGAGAAGAAACGCGACGATAACAGTGCTTTCGTTGCCAATTGTATTTCTTACGGGAAGGCGGCGTAAAAGGTAGGAAAAATCCGCCTTTGGATTTACCTGCACAAGCTCTGCGACGAAGTCCGCCGCATTATCCGTATTGTTAATCAGCCATTCAAGCTGCTCGTAAAGGTAATCCGCGTCGTCGTAATACTCATAAAACAGTTCTACAAGATTTTTGAAATCGGGAAGGAGCGAGGCGACCTTTATCCTGTATTCACCCCAATCCTTTTTATTGTTTTCGGTAGAAATATAGTCGAAAACGTGACACGGGGTATCACCAAAGCCCTCTTTTTTAAGATGCCTGCGTATTGCAGAGAGCATACGGCGGTTGGTTACGGAGTATGCGGAGGTTTCGGTGTTGTAGGCAATAAAGCTTCCGAGCGTTTTGACGGTTATCGCAAAATCAAGGGCGTTGAAGTGCCAGCCGTGACGCTCGAAAAACTGCTTTATAAAGCCCTCAGAGAGCCATATCGGGAAGGAGGTCAAAAGCCCGAGCGTGCGGTAGACGAATTCGCGGTCAATACGCTGTGCCGCCTCCTTTACAAGCTCCTCCGTAATATCCTCGAGGTCCTCCGCCATTTCGTCGACGAGCGAAATCATATATTTGTTGATGTTGTCCATACCGTCGCCCATAGCGCGAATGTTGGCAAAATCCTCGCTATCCAGGAGTAAAAGGCGGTCAACGACGAGCTTTATATAAAGCGGAAGGTAGCTTTCCTCCTTCATAACAATGCGGTCGATGACCACGTCTGAAAGCTCCTTGTGCCTTCCCCTTACGACCGTTTTTATGAATTCACGCTTTTCCTCGTCGGCAAGCGGCTCCATTATGTAGGTTTCGGAAAAATTGAAGTTCGGAGCAACCACAACAGGCGCGGTTTCGCGAGAGCTGTATGCCAAAAGAAGCAGCATATTATCCGCAACCGAGTCGCAGGCTATATATTCCTCTGCGGTTTTGGGTATGGAGTTATAAAATCCCATAAAGAGGTCGTAGTAAAGCTCGTAATCGCAGTTGTCCACCACAGAAACGACGGGATAGTTAATCTTGGGCAAAAGCTCCTTTATTCTCTCGGCAACCACCCTTCTTGTTTCAGCATCATCATCGTCAATATCAACCTCAAAATGCTCCGCACCGAGTGCTTCCTCTATTGCAAAAAGCAGCACCATAAAATAATTAGCCCCGTGGACCGAATAGGTATCAAGCCCCTTTACAAACGGGACAACGAGCTTTTGGGCATCGGTTTCGTAATATTCGCGGTATTCGTTTGAAATGAAGGCGGTTTTACCCGAGCCCTCCTCTCCCTCCACCATAGTAACAAGGGGATAATCGTCGGTAAATATACCCGCAAGCGGCGCGCGCGAGCCCGGGGTTACGTTCATATAGTAGCGGGAATGCTCCATAAAATAACGGTGGGCGGCATTCATTGCGCGGCGTTGCCACGGAATATTACTTTCAAGCTCCAAATCGGCAAGAAAAACGCTGCAAAGGTCGTCGTAAATCACGTCCATAAGAGGCATCAGCCCCTCCACTGCGTGCGTGTCGGGATTCCATTTTGCATCGTAATAGCGAATGGCGTCGGGATAGGTGGCGGCAATTCGCTCCTTCAGAGAGTTGAGCTTTTCGCGGTGAAGCTCGCTTTCCGCCCCGTAATCGCGAAGCTCCGCCTCGGTCATACCCGTTTTATCAAGGTTGCGGAAATAAAAGAGAATTCGCCCGTTGTAATCGGGATTAAGAAGCGCGCCGTATTCGATTTCAAGCTGTGTAACCGAGATGTCGGTGGGGGTGTCGATGCCCTTTGCAACAGAGGCGGAGTGCAAAAGCTCCGCACCCGGTATCCAGCCGTAGCGCTCTCCGATGAGGACTATCATATACGGCTTGCAGTTATCAATCTCGTCAAGGCAGACGTCGAGAACCTTTTTGGAGCTTTCCTCCGAGTCAAGCTCGGTGGTATTTACACCCCAACGCAAATCGCCGAAATACACCGCCTCTCCGTGCTTTGCAAGTCTTGCATCAACGAGGGGCGCGACGTAGGTATTAAGGGCATCACGCTCAAACTGCATATCCTTGAAGGTAGAGGACACGAATACAAGCTTCATAACTGTTTCTCCTTTTTTACAGTCTTTTATTTAAGTATAGCACAGATATTTGACAAAATCAAGGTAATGGATAATTAAGAATAACACAGATGCTTGAGCAAATCGGAAAAAGCATAATAAAAAAAGGTGCGCGCGCACCGAAAAAGAAAGCGGGAGGGGTCAGCAGGGACCCCTCCCATTTTTATTAAGGTGAAATTACTTAACCTCAACCTCTGCGCCAGCTGCCTTGCGCTGCTCAGCGGCCTTCTCTGCCTCTTCCTTAGCAACTCCTTCCTTAACAGTCTTGGGAGCTGCCTCAACGAGGTCCCTTGCATCCTTAAGACCAAGGCCGGTGATCTCACGAACAACCTTGATAACG
>JAZSHN010000137.1:0-24918 GCA_045533315.1 Eubacteriales bacterium
GCTTGAATTCATAAACGAGAAGGGTATAGTATGTCCGAAATGCGGCAAAGCTAATTTTACAGATATACGTAAATTCAACCTTATGTTCAAAACCTTCCAGGGCGTAACCGAGGATTCAAAATCCGAAATCTTCCTCCGTCCTGAAACAGCACAGGGTATTTTTGTAAACTTTGCCAACATTCAGCGTACAACAAGAAAGAAAGTTCCTTTCGGTGTTGCACAGATTGGTAAGTCCTTCAGAAACGAGATTACCCCCGGTAACTTCACCTTCCGTACCCGTGAGTTTGAGCAGATGGAGCTTGAATTCTTTTGCAAGCCGGGCACCGACCTTGAATGGTTTGCGTATTGGAAGGATTTCTGCCACAAGTGGCTGCTTAACCTCGGTATGAAGGCGGAGAATCTTCGCCTTCGCGACCACGACCCCGACGAGCTTTGCTGCTATTCAAAGGCGACCACCGATTTTGAATTCCTTTTCCCGTTTGGCTGGGGCGAGCTTTGGGGCATCGCGGACAGAACCGACTACGACCTCGGTCAGCATCAGACCCATTCGGGCAAGGATATGACCTACTTCGATCAGGAAAAGAACGAGCATTATATCCCCTACGTTATCGAGCCCTCGCTCGGTGCGGACCGCGTTGCGCTTGCATTCCTTGTTGACGCTTACGACGAGGAGGAGCTTGAGGGCGGCGACGTAAGAGTGGTTCTTCACCTTCACCCCGCGCTCGCTCCCGTAAAGGCGGCTGTGCTTCCCCTCTCGAAGAAGCTCTCCGAAAAGGCGCTTGAGCTTTACGACGAGCTTGCAAAGGAGTTCCCCGTTGACTTTGACGAAACAGGCTCTATCGGTAAAAGATACCGCAGAGAGGACGAGATTGGTACGCCCTTTTGCATCACCTACGACTTTGAAACCGAAAACGATGGCTGCGTAACCGTCCGCGACAGAGATACGATGGAGCAGGTGCGTATTCCCACGTCCGAGGTAAAGGCGTATATCAAGGAGCGTCTTAAGTTCTGATTTTAAAGCCCTTGATTGGCTCGCTTCATTCCCGCGCGGCTCGTTATGCTCGTTATGCTTGTTATGCTTGACGGGCGGATATAACCCGGGGCGTATGAAGCGGCGAAGGACTTTTCAAAAATAAAACCGCCCCCGACCGCGCGTCGGGGGTAATTTAAAGGAAGCTATATGGAAAACTTAAAGCGAATCGCATCTTTTTCGGTTGACCACGACAGGATAACCGAGGGCATCTACGTTTCGCGTATCGACGGTGACGTGACCACCTACGATTTGCGTACGAGAGTTCCGAATGCGGGCGACTATATGGACAATGTTACGATGCACACGGTGGAGCATCTTTTTGCTACCTACGTGCGCTCCTCCTCTATCGGAGAGCGCGTAATCTACTTTGGACCTATGGGGTGTCAGACGGGGTTTTACCTGCTCGTCCGTGATGCAGAAAATGCCGAAATTCTTTCCGTAGTAAAGGATATTCTACGCAAAATTATTGCCCACGACGGACCTGTCCCCGGGGCATCGCGTGTCGAGTGCGGCAACTACAAAAGCCTTGACCTCTCGCTTGCAAAACGCGAATGCAAGCGGTATCTCGCCGTCCTTGAGTCAAGGGAAAACGACTTTACCTATCCCGTATAATTTAACACGGGGTACGACATAAAGCCTAAAATGCAAATAATTATTTACAAAAGGTGTTAATATGGAGCATATATTTGACATTGGTATAATCGGAGCTATGGACCCCGAGGTCGATGAGCTTGTAGCACGTCTTTCGGGGCGTGAAAGCGAAACCGTTGGCTCTGTTACCTTTTATGTTGGCGAGCTTCTCGGAAAGCGAGTTGTAATCGCAAAATGCGGAATTGGAAAGGTTTTTGCGGCAATCGCCGCCGAGGCTATGATTCTCAAATATTCCCCCCGCCTTATCGTAAACACGGGCGTCGGAGGCGCGGCTGCATCAGGGCTTTCTCCGCTTGACGTTGTCGTGGCGGACAGGCTTTGTCAGCACGATATGGACACCTCCGCAATTGGCGACCCAAAGGGGCTTGTATCCGGCATCAATCTTATCTATTTTGAAGCCGATACCCGCGCGGTTGAAATACTTACCTCTGCGGCTGTGAAAATGGGAATATCCTATCGCGTAGGAACGATTGCGACGGGTGACAAATTCGTTTCCTCGCTTGAAGAAAAGACACGTATCTGCTCGGATTTCGGAGCGTGTGCCTGCGAGATGGAGGGCTGTGCCGTGGCACAGGTTGCCTTTGTCAACGGTGTAAAATTTGCCGTTGTCCGTGCAATCTCGGACAGCGCGGACGGAAGCGCCTCTATGGAATACTCCAAATTCCTTCCCGAGGCGGCAAGGATTTCTACCGCGCTTACCCTCGCGCTCGTTGAAAAATATTGATATGCTCGCAAGGCAATGCTGCTGAAATTGTTATTTTAGATGCTTGTTAAAAAGACGACGGTAAGTATGAGTGAACCGATAGTTCACATCAAAAAGCCGTCGTCTTTCTTTTTATATCTTTAAGCGGATTGAATTAGCTGCTTTTATCCTCGTCGATGCGCTTCCAGAAGGCTTCGATGCGAGCTTTTAATTCCTTTGCATCGCCGACGTATTTCATTCCGCGCCAAAGCGAGGGAATGCTTTTTTTATAAATCGGGTCGCGGAAGCGGTCGTCAATCAAAAGGATAACTCCGCGGTCGTCCTCCGTCCTTATAACTCTGCCTGCCGCTTGGAAAACCTTGTTCATTCCGGGATAAACGTATGCGTATTCCGTGCCCGCCTCGTATTTATCGTTAAAGTATTCCCGCATTGCCTCTCTCTCATAGGAAAGGGTCGGCATACCGATGCCGACAATCGCCGCACCGATAAGACTTTCTCCCGTGAGGTCTACACCCTCCGAGTATATGCCTCCAAGCACGCAAAAGGCGACAAGGTATTTGCCGTCGTTGTTTTTGAATTCATTAAGAAAGGCGTGCTTTTCCTCTGCGCTCATATCCCGTTTTTGCGTAATTGTGTGTATTTTCGGATACTTTTCAATGAATACGCGCGACAAAATTTCAAGGTATTCAAAGGAGGGGCAAAATATCATATAGTGTCCGCGCCTTGCGCTTATCATTGCGGCAATCGCGCGGCATACGGCGGGGGCAGTGCGCTCTCTTTCGGAGTATCGTGTGGACACCGAATCAACAATTGAAACCGAAAGCTGTGACGGGTCAAAGGGCGACCCCGCGGTAAGGCTGTCTGCGGTGCCGTCTGCACCGAGAAGCGAACGGTAATAAACAAGAGGCTCGAGCGTAGCCGAAAAGAAAATCGTGCCTCCGCCTGTCTTAATCCTGTCGGAAATTACGCCGCCCGTATCAATGCAAAACAGGCGGAATTTTAACACGCCCCCCTCGTAAAAGATAAAAAGACGGTATTTCTCGTCAAATTTTTCAAGTGAGGTGCCAAGCTTTTTGAGCTTGTAATACAGCTCTCGTATAAGCAGGGTGCGCTCTGCCGCCTCGCTATCCTTGTCCTTCAAAAAAGCTCGGTACGCCGCCTCTGTATTAGCAAGAAAATTGTAAACAATTGTGTACAATTCGGATGGCGGATTGTGAAGGCTTACAGCGCCGATTTGACTACCGTCCGTCCCCTCGCGAAGCTCGTCGCGCAGATATGGGAAAAGTAGACTGTAAAGGCTCTCGCGTGCCTCTCTTATCACCGACCTGATTTGCGAATGCTCGGGCAAAAGAGAATTTGAATAAAGAGCGTCAAGCTCGTCGGTTGAAAGCTCTGCGGAGTACATTTCTCTCGCCCTTTCGGGGAGGTTGTGTGCCTCGTCGATAAGATAGGCAAATTTTCCTCCCTCGGTAAAATACCTCTTTAAATAAATTTGCGGGTCGAAAAGATAGTTGAAATCGCAAATCACAACGTCGCAAAGCTCGGAGTAGCAGAGTGCAAGCTCGTGCGGACAAAGCCCGTATTCACGTCCAACCCTCTCAAAATCCGCGCGCAGGACAACCGCCTTGTTTAAATTATAAAGCGTCATAACCGCGTCGGGAATTGCCGCAAAATTTGAAAGTCGACAGCCACCGTTCGGCCTGCGACATGTAAGCCCCTCGGGGCAAAGAGCCTCCTTTGAATAAAGGATGCACGCCTTGATGCTTACCCCCTGCGAGGCGAAAAGGGCGAGGCATTCGCTTGCCGCATTTGCCGTCGTTTGCTTTGGTGTAAGATAAAAAATTTTATCGCATTTTCCCTCGCCGAGTGCGCGGAGTGCGGGGTAAATTACCGACACCGTCTTTCCTGTGCCCGTGGGAAGCGAGGCACAAAGCTGTGTGCCGTGTGCTATTGTCCGATGCACCGCGCGGATAAAGTCGGATTGCCCCTCTCTTACCGCTTTAAACGGGAATTTAAGTGCCTTATATGCGGGAAGCCTTTGGGTAACGCGCTCGATTTCGGGTCGGGCGTATTTCTCGCAGACCGAAAGGCATTTTTTCCAAAATTTTTCTACGGAGTCGCTTGTCGGCTGCTCCTTTTCCTCCAAAATCAGCTCTCCGTCCGTGTTGTAATAGAGCGTGCGAAGTGCCGCGCCCCTTTCTGTGCCGTGAAGATAAAGCAGTAAAAAGCCCTCGCCACGCGCCCTCTCTCTGTCCTGCTTCGGTACCCGCTTTCCGAGCGTATCAACCCGCCTTGCAACAGTGATGGCGCTTTCCTCCGCTTTGTCGGCATAGCCGAAAACCGAAAGAGGATAATCCCCCAAAACCGTTTCAAGCGAAAGTCTAACCTTGCCGCTGTCGGGGTGCGCGGCGCGAGGGTCTTCTCTAAATTCGTTTGCGGTGTCGGGTGCGGAAATGCCGCGATGTGCAAGCGAAATCAATTCCTTAACACAGACCGAAAGCGTTCTTGTGCCCTCGTCATATTTCATACGGCACCTCCTGTTGTTTTTCTCTATTTTACACTAAAAACGTGTTAAATGTCAAGACCCTTGCGCCCCGCATTCTTTTCACTTGCCCGTTACATATACCGCGGTTTAATTATGTGCATTGCTTCTGCTTCTTTCGTGCATTGCTTCTGCTTATTTAGTGCATTGCTGCGGGCTTACTTCCGTCGATTGATGTGACTGCTTTTGCATTACTTCGGACTTGTTTCCGACGATTGCCGTGGTGGTTTTTACGCATTGCTGCGGCAGCTTTTACGCATTGCTATAACTTGCACCCCTCGTTTTATGTGTTGAAGCGCGACGGTGCGATTTGACGTTATTATCTTCCGTTACCCCAGACCCGTGTTAATTTTTAAGTCAAAAACCCCGCGGGAAAATCCCGCGGGGAAGCCCGAAGCACTTTTTAATTTTGTAAACTATTCTTTACTCTGTGTTCGCATAAATGCTTCAAGAAGCCTGCATTTGGTTTTCATCCATTCAACCTCTCTTTCGCACACAAAGCTATATCCCTGTGAATATCCGCGAAGCGCAACGACAGGCAAAGGGCAAAGCCTTACAAGACCCTCTATTATTTCCGCGACACCAAGACCGTCCTTTACACCGAGCATCACCGACGCGGTAAACAGCGTGCATACCGTCGTCGGGATTAATCTCACGCACAACCCGATGAGCTTCGAGCCCCGCGGATTTTTAATCTCGGCATTTGTACCTTTCTTGGTCGAGAGCAGTGTGCCTACTCCGAGCCTTGCCGCGGTAAGCCTTTTTGCCTTTCTATATATCCCCCTGTCTTTTTTTGAGGTCCTTGCGCCCGAGAGATATGCCTCGTATTCTGAAAGCGTCTTGCCGTGAAGCGAGAGAAGCAGCTCGCGTCTGTGCCTTAACTCCTCGGTCACGTATGCCTCGATAAACGAGCGAAGCTCAACAACCATCTCGGCGGTTACTCCGTCGCAAAGTGCCGAAAGCCTTGCGGATAGCTCGCGGTATTCCTCGCTCTCCCTGCCGAGCGCCTCGCCCGCATCCTCCAGCGAAAAGTAAATTACGTAGGAGGCAACAAGTATAAGCAGCACGTTTGCCGTCAGCTCTCTTGCCCCTACGTCGTAAAAGCCGATTTCGGTAAAGGTCACAAGCACGACGATTACAGAGGTTAAAAGGGCAATAACCTTGCCGCAATTTTTTATCAGCGACGAGTACCCCTGCTTTAGCGTGTCGACTCCGGATAAAAGGCTATGCTCGATATCAATTCCCGATTTGTCCGTCATTTTTCAAAGCTCCTTGCCAATTTGAAAAGCACAGCGCCGATAACGTTTCCGATAAAGCCGACAAAGGAAACGGTAATCATCTCGCCCGCGATACGCGAAACGAGGAAAAATAAAATAAAGATTGCAAGCCAAACCGCGTACCCGGAGGGGGATTTAAACACCTGCCTTACGAGCTTGAAAAGCGGGACGAAGGCAACGAGCATTAAAAGCACCGCAATGCCCGAAAGCACGTATTCGCCGCCCCTCTCAATCCAAACGGGGAAGTAGAAAAGTATTGCAAGCGCGGGAGGTATAACCGAAAACGAAAGACCGAGAGCGTTAAAAATTATACGCAAAGCCGTTTTATTCGCCTTCATATTCGAGAAGAGCCTCCCTCATTTCTGCGATTTTCGCACCGACCTCATCCTTTTGATACTGCGGGAGGGAGGAGGTCATAAATATGCTGTAAAGCATATCTATTTGTGCAGAAAGAATAACCCGCATTTTCTTTTTCTCGTCGGAGTCCGACTCAAGACTGTCAAGCCTTTTGCCGAGGGTGTCAACCGCATTTTCGATACCGTCAAGCGAGATCTGCGTGCTTGTAAGCCTCTCGCAAAGGGCGCGCGTCAGCTCGTCGGTCTTGCTTTCGCCACGCTCCGCGGTTTCCCTGATGCTCGAAACGGTAGCCGAAATTGCGCCTATACCTCTTTTGATAATCGGCAAAAGCCCCTTCTTGTACGCGTAAGCGAGAATGAGTGAGCCGACGAAGGAGAGCGCGCATAAAATCTCCGCGGCACAGCCCCTAACCGCAGAAAACACCACCTCAAAGGGGTTTGCGCTTTTCTCCGTGTCTGTGTCCGACTCTGTGCCCGCGCCGACCGTGGGATTGCTGTTTGTACCCGCATCAGATTCTGCGCTTTCTGCCTCTGTGTCAAAATCGGTATCCGCGCCCGCATCCGACTCTGTGCCCGTGCCGACCGTGGGATTGATGCTTGCACCTGCATCCGACTCTGCGCTTTCTGCCTCTGTGTCAAAATCGGTATCCGCGCCCGCCGCACTCTCCATATTCTCTGCATCGACGAGGAGGGAAGTGGTATTTACCTCCCCGCCGTCGGCATAAGCCATACCCCGTGTTAAATTATCGGCTGTGTAATCGGCAAATGCCGTTATGCCGCCAATGGCTGCCGTAACCATGGCGACAATCAACAAAATGTAAATAATTCTTTTCATTTAACCGAATAGAGCAGTACCCTTTATAAGGGTGTAAAGCTCGTCAATCCTTTCCTTGTTTTCTTTTGCTTCCTTTTCAAGCGCCCTGATTCTCGAAAGACTTATTCTGTGTATTTTATCCTTCGTTGGGGCGGGATAAATTTTTTCGCCCGAGAGAACAATCGGCTCAAGCTCCGCCTCGCCCGCCTCGCAAAGAAGTCGCGGAGTGTACTCTCCGTCCGATAATCCCTTTGTGTTAAGCTCGCCTCTGCCGTTCTTTATCTCAATTCGCCGCGGTCCGACGTAAAGCATACCGCATATACCGTCACCGAGTATAAATTCAACGCTTCGTCCCCTTCCCGCAATGCTTTTCCATTCGCCGTAGGCGGGGGTTAATATGTATTCTATCTTAATCATTACAGTAACCCCAATTCGTCAAGACATCTGTCGATATCTTTTCTCAAATTTACAAGATAATAGGCAAGGTTGCCGTCCGCCACGGGAATAAAGGCGAGAATTTTTCCGCTTGAGAACCAGTCGATAAAGTCGCGAAGGCTTACGCTTTCGCCGAGGCCGATTTTTATCGCATGGGCAACCGAGTCCTCTCCCTCCGCCGATATATCGTCGATAAGCTCGTTATACCTTTCCAGAAGATAGAGGGGGAGTCTGTCAAACGCCTCCTTCATCTCCCTTGCGCTGAAGCCTACACCGCCGTATTCCTCGGGCGCGGTTGGGCGGTTGGGGAGGGAAGCCACCTTCAGCGCCTCAATTTCTTCGTTTTTAATTGTTTTTGCTTTCATATTTGTCCTTTCTTACGTGTGCTTAATTCGTCCTTTGATTTTGTAGCGGAAGGATATGCCGTGTACCGAAATCGGAGAGGAGGGCGACCTTGAATAAATCGCGATGTCCTTTTCAATCCAATCCTTTTCCTTTTCCGCAACCGCCACTGTTTGATCCATTTCGGGATTGAGCGAAAGACGGGAAAAATCTATATCCAAAAAGCATAGACCGCCGCCTCCGATGTTCACGAATTCGGAGTAATTCCCCTTGTCGGTTGTCGTTTTGCAGGTCGGAAGCGCAGATGCCGCACGTCCGAGCTTCACGGCGAGCGATGCCTTTACGCTGCTTTTTGTCAGGTGTGGAACACCGCAATCCGTCCTTACCGTCTTTATAACGTAGCGCGGGGCAATGCCGTCAAAATTGTATAGCGAGGGATGAAGCCTTCGTCCGTATATTTCGCGGTATTCCGCCTCCGTAATACCCATGTCGGAAAGATATTTTTCCGAATGCGGCACCGACCTCTTGTCGTTGTTAAAGACGTAAATTCCTCCGCCTGCGAGGAAATAAAGCCTCTCTCCGATGGCGAGATATCGCTCCGCGGGTAAAAAGTCCGAATATTCGTATTCCTCGGTGGGATAGACGGCATACCTTACAGCGTCAATCGCGGTGTAATAATACGTACGACCGTTTTGAGTATAGCTGTAAACGGTGGAGTTCACCCTTTTATCCGCAAATTCGTCGTTCACCGCAAGCGCCGTGTCGGTGGGATAGGAGGCAAAGCGGAATACCTGCCTTTTATCCGTGTATGCGCCGACCCCGTCGATGATAAACCACTCGTATTCGGTGCTTCCGTTCCGTCCCGTAAAGGTCGCGCGTGTGTCGGCAAGATAAATTCGCGATTTACAGCATACCGCAATATACCCCATCCAGCCGAAAAGCTGTGCCTCCGAAAGCTCCTCTCCGAGAAGGCGCGAGGTTACGTTTGAGGAGCGAGTGACGATGCTTCTTTCGAGATTTGCCGACTGCTTTTCGATTGCCGAAAGCCCGCGGGGAGAGATGAATAACGGCGCATCGGGCGATGCCAATACCGCCCCGTGACAAAACTCTCCCGAATATGCCTCCGCGACGGGATAAATGCGCGGAAGAATACCGATTCCCGTGTCCTCTCCCTTGTGAAGGAATATTGACCCCATCGGGTCGTTTTCGCCCTTAAAAACGTAAAGAGCGTCGCCAACCGAAAGAAGTGCGGAAACCGCGCTCCCCCTCGAGCCGTCGTTAAAGTAGTTATGCTCTCCGAAATAAAGGGGCGAAAGCTCCCCGTGGCGGGTTCTCGAGCAGTAAAAGACGGTGCTTGGAAGCCGCGGATTGCCGCCAAGGAAAACACGCCCGTCGTAAAGCGCGGATACCGTGCATCCCTCGATAAGACCGCGACCGCTTATTTCTCCTATTTCCTCGCTTCCGTTAAAGCTCGACAAAAGCTCGGGCAGAATACCGCTTACGCAAACCCTTGAGCCGTTGTATTGCCAATGCCGCGAAAGCGAGAGGATTATGCCCGTCGGTCCTCCGTTGGCATCGGCTTTTACCTCAAACTCCACGTCTGCCCCGTCCACCGTAACGCGGCTTACCGATTGGAATTTTGAATTCAGGGGAATGTGAAGCCGCAGCGACTCGTCCACCGAGGCATACAGCCTTTCCGCCGCACCGAGTGCCTCAACCCCCTCTATTGCGGAAATCTCCTCCGCGTTGCCCTCGTAATGCACGCGTTTAAGGAGAGGCGCCATGGCAAATGCCGCGCTTCCTATTTTGTAAAGCCCCCTGCGAATATAAAGGTCTGTGAGAGCAAGGCAGCCGTTAAATGCGGTGTCGTCGATGATATTCAAGGAAAGAGGGGTGGATACAGAGGTGATTCCCGTGCAGCCGTAAAACGCCATTTTTCCGATTCTGCGAACACCCTCGCCCAATTTTACCGAGGTGATTGCGGTGTTATCCATAAATGCCTTGTCGGATATTTCGTCAACGCGGTAAAGCACGCCGCCGATACGCTTAAAGCCGGGAATGCCGACCTCTCCCGAAAGTCCTGCATCCGCCCCACTCACCGCACAGGTGAAAGCCTCCGCGTCCGTAATGCTGTAACGGAGGAGGTCGCTTTCAAGCGCATACTCCCGCGCGTCGACAATGTCAAATTCCTCTGTTGCGGAGTCGGTAAGAAGGTTGCGTGCCTCAAGAGGAGCTCCGTTTAAATATAGGGTGGGCACGTATGGCTCGGGCGAAGCCTCCACATTCGTGTCGCCATCAAGCTCCTTGTGAAGCCTTGAAACTCTGCTGCCGTCCAAAAGGTAGGTGTAATCCTCAAACGGAAAGCTGCAAAGCAGCTTTGAGGACAGCGAGCCGTGATTTGTAATGCTCGCCCGTCCGTCGCCAAGCTCTGAAATACGATAAAGCGAGCCGCCTGTTTCAAGCATAGGCGCTCCGAAATGCGAGAGCATTGCCTCGGGCATTCCGTCAAGCTCCGCCGTTTTTCTGTATCCGGGAACGCTTACTATTGCGGAGGGGGTGTCGCTCTCGTAATCGCGGTACACGTTTTCACAGTAGGCAAGGCGGCTTTTTACCGAGCTGTCGCCCTCGGGAGCGATTCCGCGAAAGCCGAAAAAGGATTCGGTATACTCCGCGGTTGATTTAATAATATTTCTCATTTTAGCCATATTACGCCCATCCGTTCGTTACGTAATTTTGATTTTGAGAGGGTGGCATAATACGCTTCAGACGCTCTATTCCGTCGCGATAAAGCGCCATATAATACTGCGCCTTTCCCGCATCGTCGTCAAGCCATACGAAGGAGGCGACAAGGAGGGGAAAAAGCTGCTCCGTGCCTGCGGGAAGGTCAAGAGCCTCTCCGCTGTTTGAGGGAGGGAGGGGGGCTCTGCAATACTTTATCCTAACCGTCCCGTCGAAGAAAAACGGAACGTAAAGCCTTTCGCCCCTTACGTAAAGCCTCGCTGCTGACATATTGCCGCCCACCGAAATCGGCAAATCGGATATATGACCGAAGTCTCCGATTATCCGCGAGAGGTCAAGCGTTCTTACTTCCGAGTATTCGGGAACGTCCGACAGCAAAGCGTCAAAGCCGCCGTCGAATGAGGCAAGCGAGGTTATCTCGTAATCTCTCTCGCCTGAAAAGCGGATAATGCCGCGCCCGTCGGAGAGCGCACCGCGTACAACACCGCTTGCAGGGCTGAATTTAACGCTTAAGTCGGTGCCGCCCGAGCTTACGGTATATTCACCCTCGCCGTGCGGGCGAAAGGAAAATGCCGTACCGAAAAGCTCGTATTCCTCCGTCGCGCCTCCCGTATGGCAAACGGCTTTATAAAGCCGAGTCGTTTTCGGTGCGCGAACGTAAATATCCTTGACCTCCGCCTCGGGAACGTCGAGGTGCAGAATGGCAAGCGAGCGCTCCGTGGCGCGAAAAAGGGCATCGTCGTCGGAAACCGTTCTCTCAAAGCCCAGTCTCGCGACCTGTGCCTTCAATTCATTGTAGGTCATATTGCTCCTTTCTTTTAAAAGTATTTAAGATAAGGGCGCCGATTGACTCGGCGCCCCGAGTTTATATTTCGGGAAGTGAGGCTGCGTTTCCTCTGTAATCATCGTCCGCGGTAATCTTGATGATGTGCTTATAGGTGCCAAAGCCGATACCGAAGCGGCATCTGCCCGTCCAGTTATAATTACCCGTGTGATGATCTACCCAGGAGCTTACGGTAAGAGGCACGCGGTCAAAGAAAAGGTTGCCCGCAAGCGCCTTGTTCGCCTCGGAGGACATTATCATCATTTCGTCATAATTGGTCGTCCAGGTGGGAAGGACGATGATGCTCCAATTTCCGTAATGGATATTAATGTCGTTGTTCGCAGAGTTAACCACGTTTTCCGAGCCGCAGATACGCTTCATTATCTGCTCAAGCTTCGGCTGGTTTCCGGGAAGAATGATGGTGTCTGCGACGTAGCCCATGGGCTCGCCGTTTTCATCCTTCATATTTCTCATATTGGCGGCAAGCTTGTAAAGAGAGTTCTCCGCCTTTTCGATGGAGTAGGTATTGTCATCAATCTTCGCAAAGTTGTCGCAGTAGTAGTTAGCTTGCTCTCCTCTGTTATCGTCGACTCCCCAACGGTGCTTGGCGTGAAAGAGGGGGAAGCCGTCATAGGTTGTGGTGTGTATCAACCCTCCCGCAAAGTTTACGGAGGGGTCCATGCCGTTTATCAAAGCCGCGGCACATGCCTTGTTAACCGTCTGGTAGTAGCTTCTGACGAAATTCTGAATTCGTCTTTTTGCATCTGTGGCAATGCCGTAGCCTGCATCCTCCATCATCTCCGCGGTGATGGTAAACTCCTTCATAAACTGAAGATGCTCGATTATCTTGTAGCCTGCTTCGCTTATGCAATCCTTTACCGCACCCTCGCCCTCGGCTACGTAGCTAAAGCTGTCAAAGCCGTTTTCGGTTATGACGGTTTCGGCGAAATGCTTGCTCTTTTCCTTGTTGAAAAGCCAATCGCAAATTCCGCCCTTCTTTTTCATAAGGTCGCTTTCATGCTCGATAAGCATCTTGATGGGGGTATCAAGTCTGCCTATTGCACCCTCGGCCATGCCGGAGGTTTTAGAATAAATTATCATTTTTTTCTCCTTTTAATGTGTTACTTTTTTATAAAGGTTGTAAATTTGTGCGTCGGAAAGACCCGAAAAAAGCTCTCTGGCAACGGCAAGCTCACCGCGCGACATTGCTCCGCGCGGAGTCCCCGCGGTATGGGAAACCGCCAGAGAGAGGTGGGCGCGGTTATCCCTTTTCTTTACCCTTTGAGAGGTGGCGAGGTATGCCTCCGTTGCCGTTAAACCGAGGTCGCGCAGGGCGGCATAGCGCAATGCGGAGGGCAGCTCCGAAACGTCGCGAAGCTCCGAAAGCTCGGGAAAATTCGCACGAAGCTCCTCAAGGTCGTCCCTCATCATTTTTTCGTAATCCACGGCGGGAGTGGTGTCGGAGCCGTCCTCCTCCGCCGTGCCGTCAATGGGAAATTCGTTTTCGCGGGGCTCGGTATGCCCCTCTGCGTCGGGAGCGTCGTCCGCGCCCAACGAAGCTGTATCTGCTATTGGCTCCGACTCTGTCGGGGAGGCGTCGATGCCCACCGTGTCAATGGCGTTGCTTTCGTATCCTGCGCTCATATCCATTATTTTTTACCCGTGCGAAGGTCGCCCTTTCCGACAGTCTTTCCGCCCTTTGGCGAGCATTTGGTCTTGCTCGGTGCGGTGATTTTCTCGAAACCAAGCTCGCGGTAGACGTTTTTCTTTTCTGCTTTGTTTTTCATTGTAGTTTCCTTTCTTGCTTTTACTTTTTCGTGTTTGCGATTTTTTCAAGCGCGTCGGCATTTCTATCCGCCCCGCCTTTGTCAAGGAAGCGGCCAACCTCCCAAAGAAGCTCGTCCACGTCCTCGGAGAGAAGGCCCATTCTCTCGGCATAGCTTCTCATTTCGCTTTTGCTCATATACGACGACTGTGCCAAGTTGATGCACCTGTCGAATACTCTGTCGCGAAGCGCGCGGTAAACGTTTGCGCTTACGGTTGCGGCATCGTCTGGCGAAAGCCCCGAGTCTATTCCGACAGCATAGCTTTCGTCAAGCCGCATTATGCCGAGGGCGGAAAGCTGCGATTCAAGCTCGCGCATTTTCGCGTCCTGCCTACCGCGGTATTTTTGGAGATATTTTTCATATCCCGCCTGTGCGGTTATGTACTCGCTCTCCATTTTCTCGCCCGCCGCCTTTACGTCGGAAAGCTGCCTTGCTCTTGCCGCCTCGTTAAGATACTCTGCATATCCGCCGCCCGAAAGCCCGCTTCTTCCCAAAAGCTCCGCCCTCGCGCCGTAGCCCGCGGAGCTGATGACCCCCGCGTTAATAGCTTTTTTTACCGCCGCGGAGTAGCCTTGTGCGGGGTTGATGCCCTCGCTGCTCATATATTCGGAGAGGGATTTGGCACTGGCATTGTTTTTTAAGCCTGCGTGCTGCTTAAGAAAATCCTCAAGTGATTTCGCCGCCTTCATAAGCCATATTCTCCTTTCTTAACGCATCGGTAAAATACTCCACGTTTTCTCTTGCGTGGGGGTAGTGCGCTCGCTCCTGACTCTGCCAATAGCGAAGCAGTGTGACGGTGCTTGTCGGGTCGCCGAGCGTGCCCGCCTTCAGGTTTTCAAGGTTTCTTTGCCAAAGCGCCTCTCGCTGATAATCCGCGCCCTCGTTACGGTCTGCGGAGAAAAGGTAGGCGTCGTCGTAGTAATACTCGCCGCGCATACGGTCGTATTCTATGAAATCATAGCGGTTGAATTCCGCGGAGTGTATACGTCCGTAGGCATCCTTGTAGGAAAGGCGGCGCGGCTCGTCCGCAAAGGCAAGATAAAGCGTGAATATAATCCTGTCAAGCTCGGCGTAAGCCGCCTCCTTCATTCGCCTCTTGGATTCAAGTCTGCCCGTCGCCTGCGAAATTCGCAGCTGCTTTGCAATGCCCGATTCGTTTACCGCGGTGTCGATGCCTTGATATGCGTCCGAAATTCCGATAACGCGCTTTGCGTGGTCGTAAAGCCTCTCCGCCTCGGCAATATCCTGGCTTATATCGGGGGTGGTATCCACCTTTCCGTATTGAGCCGCACTCTCTCCCGGCTTCATTCTTATGACCTGACCGAATACAGAGTTATTGAGCGATACCGTCGCATCCTCGGGAACTATCGGAGTGATTCCCGCGCGGATAAGCTTTTCGAGAATTCGGCTTTCGATTTTATTAATTGCCTGCTGCTCGGGACGTATGTACTCGCAATCCGACCCGCCGAAAAGCGAGCCCTCGCGCGAGGTGTTCTTTCTGATAACGACGGGAAAGCTTTTTGGAACGTAGTAGGGAAGGGCGGTTCTCTTTTTCAGAAGCTCGCCGTTTTTCATTATCGGCGCACCGCCCTCCGTTACGGGAGTGCTGGCTCTCAAAACGCTTCCACCCTCGGAGAAAATATCCTCGGAAAGAAGCTCGTAAACGAGGTTGCCCTCCGCCGCCCTTACGCCGCATTCGCATTCACCCTCCGCCACCCCGCAGCTCGGGCAAATCCGCCCCTTGCGAAAGTAGTATTTCGGTATGTGGGAAAGCTCCACCTCGCCCGTGAAAAGATATCTGCAAATGTAGCCGTCCTCGTCCTTGTAAAAGCAGACGACAAGGCTGACGGCATCTCCCTCGGGCACACCCGTGTCGTATTCGTAGCAAAGCTCCGCCTCTTCAAGCTCCTCTGCGCTCTTTCCGTATTTTCGCGCAAGCTCGCCCTTTGTTGTGGTGAATTTGAGGAAAAGGTATTCCATATCCTCTATTTTGAAAATGCCGGGCTGGGGAATTATATCCTTCGGTGAAAGGCAATGCACGCGCACCGTCCCCACCTCGCCGAGATATTCTGCATCGTTATCCCACTCCGCGTACCACACGCTTCCGCCGTAAACGTAGGTGTATCGCTCATCGATATCGTTAAGCTCGTCGAACGGAAGGCGCATTCTCACCGCGCGGCAAAGCCTTTCGATGGACGCGGCGTTACGCTCTCTTGCCTCGCTGTACGAGCTTGCATCCGCCTTTGGCATCGGAATGTCGGAGGAAACCTGGCTTTCCACGATTTCGTATGTGATGTTTCTCACCGTGAGAGCCGCCTCGGCAGAGCCGTCGATTGCCGTGTCGCCCATATATTGGCGCATATTTCTTTCGCATTCGATTACGGTTTCCTGCGCCGCGGTGGACGCCCTTTCGTAAAGCGTGCGGAAAAAGTCGAGGCGTATCTCTTTTGTACTGTTTTCAATTTTCAAAGTGGTTCTCCGTATTTTGATTTTAGATATTTTCTGCCCGCCTCGTTTGCCGTTGCGTAATCCTCCCACATATCCTCCGACCATCTTGTGCGTCTTACGCTTTCGCTCGCACGCGGAGGTCGGGTGTGAAAGATTGCAAAGCCGCGAAGCGCGTCGGGGGCGTGGGTGATGCTGTGCGGCTCTGTGGCACAGTCGGTCGGGCGCACCCTGTCAACCGAGAGGGCGGGCAGACAGCGTATTATCTCGGTACAGTTATTAAAGATTTTAAGCCTCGGTCCGTTATCTCCGTCGCGAAGCAGCTCCTTTACCGCAAGCCAGCCGCACTCCCTGTCGTTGGAGGTTTTTGTGAAATTCACCCCGAATTCGGCAAAAAGCCCCGACTTTGTTTTTCCCGTTTCCTGACTTCTTGAAAAAAGGTCGGGCGGGGCAAGCGTTGCGTATATTTCCTCGCTGACGGGTGTTCTGTCGGTGATTGCTCTTGCCGCCTCGCTTATCGGAAGGTTGCTTTCGCAATATTCGCGGTAAAGGTACACCCTGCCGTCGGGGGCAATGGCAAGCCAAAGCACCGCAAGGCGGTCAAGACCGTAGTCGATTGTCCTGTATTTTCTCCACCCCTGCGGAATTTCAAAGGGTGCAACCGTGTGCTTCGTAACCGAGAACTCGGAAAAATACTGACCGTCGAAGATGTTCCAATCCCCCTCAAGAAGGGCGCGCCTCTCCCTGTCGGGGAGGTTTAAAAGCCTTTTCTTGTACCCGGGGTCGCTTTTCATAAGGAATTTGTTGTCGTCGACAAGCGAGGGAATGAATATACGCCTCATTCCACCCTCTCCGCAAAACGGCTCGCCCGACGGGGCGGCATCGACGAATCTCTCCTTTACCCAGGTGTGACCGACACCGCCCGGGTTTGTGGAGGACTTAATCTGCTTCGGATATGAGTTAGCGCCCCTCACTCGCGAAATGAGGTAGACATATTGCATCTCCGTAAAGTGCGTCAGCTCGTCAAAGCGGATTACGTCGTATTCTGCGCTCTGGTATTGGTACACGTCGTTTTCCACGGCACAGTAGCCGAAATCTATCACCGAGCCGTTTTTGAATTTCCCCGTATGGCTCGAAGAATTGAGGGTGAATATCTCCCTCGGATAAAGCGAAAGCGCAAGACGGATAAGCGATTTTTCAAGCTCTGCATACGTCCGTCTTAAAATCAGCTGTCGGGAGCGCGGGTATTTCAGAGCAAAGAGCAGGGCGTCAACCATCTGTCCAAAGGATTTTCCGCCGCCCGCAGCTCCGCCGAAAAGCACCTCGCCCTCCGTGGCGTCTATAAAACGCTTTTGCTTTTTTGTTACCGATAAATTAAGCCTCGTCACCTATCACCTCCACCGTGACGGTAATTGGCTCTGTGCCGACGGAGACTCTGTCCTCTCCCATACCGAACTCTGCGGAAAGAATGAATTTCGTCATAGAGGCGTCCTGCTTCTTGCCCAGCGCGTTGTCAATAAGATAATCTCTTCGGATTTCGCTGCATTCCTCACAGGCACGCCTGAATTCCTTGTTCTGCTCCTTAAACCGCAAAAGGTCGGCGAGTGTAAGACCCGACTCCCTTGCAAACTTTGAAAGGCTCGGTGCGCCCATTCCGCCGAAATTCAGAAAATAGGTGTAAAGCCTTCTCGGTAAGTCACTTGTGTACCTTGCCCTTTTCATTAAGTCCTCCTCCACGGGGAAATCTCGAGCTTTCCGCCGTGCAAGACCATTTTACACACCGAAAAGCTATTTGTAAGTATCAGAGCATTCCAAAAAATCAAGCCGTCTTGCCTCGTTTTAATGTCAATCCTGCACAAAAAGCGAGCAAAAGTCCACCCGAAAAAGCCGAAAATGCCCACGAAATCTGACACCTTTGAGCCGCTTTTTGTACCCGCGAAAATCAAACGAAATCCCTTATGCCGCAAGGGGTTTTTGACACTTTTTTGGAAAAATAAAAAAACGAATTTGACACTTTTGAGAGCCATTTTTTGGAAAAAACAAAATTTTTACGAAAATTTTTCAAAAATTCCCCCTCCGCTGAAAACGAAGGGGGAGGGCAAAATGAAAAACGAAAAATAAAAGTGGGCAAACGGCAAAAGCCGTCTGCCCACCCTTGTGGTAATTATGCTGTTAAATCTCTATGATATTCTCGCCGACCGAGAGGGAAATTTCCACGTCACCGTTGCGGAATATGCCGGTAACGCCCGTTGGGAGAACAATGCTTACGCGCGTTTTTTCGTCGGTCGTGATTTTGACCGAGATTTTTTCACCGTGCTTTGTTGTTACGTATCCGCTTGCGTTTTTAACAGTGCCGAGTGCGCGCGGTTGGATTACCACGCTTTCGTATCCGGTGTGCCCCTTTGCCTGCCCGATACCGAGAACGTAGTCAAAGAGTAATGCCGCCACCGCACCGAGCATCGGGTGGCAAAGCGAGCGCGACTTTTTGCCCCAATATTCGGGGAGTGTGGTGCGACCCTCGTTCATAAATCTGCCAAAGCCGTGGGGTGTGTCCGCGGTCATAAGCTTTACCGCTATGTCGCCCCTGCCGTTTTCGAACATAAGCCGAGTTACAAGCTCCGTGCCGAAAATACCCGTGTCGTAGTAGCCGAGCGCATCATACCTGTCGATAAGCCTTTTGAGCGTTCTTTCGTCACCGATGCCCATATCGACAGCAAATGCGTTTGCACCCTGTACTCCTCCGATAAAGTTTCCGTCCCACGGATTCATATACGCGACGGTTGTTGCGCGTCTGCGGTACGCAATCCTTCTTTCAAGCTCGGGAATGTCCTCCTCCTTGCCGAGAAGTCTTGCAATCTCTATCATTTTTTCACAGGACTTTACGTAAAAGTAATTGTTTACGAAGGGCGCGGGAAGCGCAACGGGGTCGGGTGTTACCCAATCACCGAGACACCATTCACCCTCTCTGTCGCTTACGACAAGACCGTTTTCCGAATGGTCGTCAAGGTAGCGGAGATACTCCCACATCTGCGGATACATTTCCGCAACGGGCGAAATATCGCCAAAGCGGTTGTAAAACTCATACGGAACGGACACCATTGCCGAGCCCCAGCCACCGGGACCTCCGCCCGCGTGCGTGTAGGGTGCGGTGTATTGCACGTGACCCGAAAGCCTGTCCTGACAGTCGGAAATGTCGGTAAGCCACTTGCGGTAAAATCTCTCCGAATCCACCGTCAGCATTGCCGCGTGCGCGCAAAGCTGTCCGTCACCCGTATATCCGCGGCGCTCTATCTGCGGACAGTCGGAGGGCATTCCCGAGTGCATATTTATAAGCTGGGTGTGCATAAACAGCCTGTAAACATAGTTAAGCACCGTATTATCCGAGGTAAAGTCGGCGTTTTCGGCTACCTCCGAATAAACCTCGTCAAAGCGGATTATCTCCGCATTTCCCTTTACCCTTGCGTATCTTGCGCAAATCCAACCAAACTCGGGGCGGACGGTGCGACCCTCTCCGTCCGAAATAATATTGAACTTCTGCTCGTGCGCGTGGGTTTCGTCAATGTCGGTGCCGTCCTTTAGCACGTCCTCGGAGAAAAGGATTTCAACCCTCTCGTTGCACTTTTCGTTGACCTTTACGATTGGGTAGCCCGTGGTGTTGATGCCAAAATCGTATATTTTGTATTCCTCGCACTCGTACGAAACGGTGGGGTAAAGACTGCGGTGTATTATATCGCGCGGACAGTCGGTGGTACAGTATTCGCTCTCGCGAAGGTCTGCCTCCAAAACGACGGGTCTGCCCTCTCCGCCAAAGGAGGGAAGCCGTGCCGATTTGTCGTCAATGCGAAGGTCCTGGCACTCTCCCTTGTTGTAATGGTTGTCGGTTACGTGAGAGGGAATCCATCTCGCCTCCTCGGAGGACACAACCTCTCGCCCGTCGGCGAATTTAATGCTAAAGGCAACCTTTTTGTTTCCGTCGCCAAAGCTCTCCTCCCATATCGGCTTGTTGTACCAGCCGTTGCCGAGAAGCACCGATACCACGTTTTCACCCTCCGAAAGAAGGTGGGATATATTGAATTTTTCAACGTATACACGGTGGTGCAGTATTTCGCCCGACGGAAAGTCGTTTGCCTCGAAATCCGACGCGAGGGGAAGGCACTCGCTCTCGTGAACGCGCACCCCGTTAATATAAAGGATAAAAACTCCGAAGCCGAGGACGGTTATCTCCGCATCCTCTCCCGCCCTTGCATTAAAGCTTTGATAAACGAGAGGGATGTCAAGGTCGTTGCCCGTTCCTATCCATTTTGCCTTGCCGAAAAAATCCGAAAAATTCATAATATGCTCCATTCTGCCGCCGCGGCGGCTTTTTTGATTTAATTTTACCAAGCCTGTTTTGTTGTCTTTTAAGCTATTGCCGTTTTTGCCTGTGCTTTTAACTATGGTCTTTTTGTCTGTATTTTTCAAATATTGCCGTTTTATGCCTGTGCTTTAATCCATTACCGTTTCGTAAAGCAGAAGAAGCTCCTCCTCTATCT
The DNA here is from genome assembly GCA_045533315.1 of Eubacteriales bacterium. Classification (GTDB taxonomy): domain Bacteria; phylum Bacillota; class Clostridia; order Oscillospirales; family CAG-272; genus UBA1740. The sequence goes on from JAZSHN010000137.1 coordinate 20,519, forward strand.
CGCTCTTGCGCCTGTCAATCTCCGCTGCGCGGACGTAATCGCTCGCCGCAGGTCCGAAAAGCTCCTCGTCAAGTGCTACAAGCTCCGCCTCAAGCTCCGCGATTTTCTTTTCCGCGCGCTCGCGCTTTTTCTCGTCGCTTCGCCTTTTTGCAGCCTCGCGCTTCTTTTCCTCGTACTCCGCCTTGGAGTCAGTTGCCCTTTTCTCCGCGATAACGGGTGCTACGCTCCTGTGCGCTCCGCGCTTTTCCATATACTCCGCAAAGGCATCGTCCTCGCTTTCGAGAATGTAGTCGCGCATACCCCTTTCCATCGCGGGGTCAAGCTCTATGATTCTCGTTGCGACTCTGTTTATGAAATATCTGTCGTGCGATACCGCGATTACCGTACCGGGAAAGGCTATCAAGGCGTCCTCAAGAGCCTCGCGAGACCCGATATCAAGGTGGTTGGTCGGCTCGTCCATCACGAGAAGGTTTACCTTTTTCAGTATAAGCTTTGCAAGAGTAAGACGCGCTCTTTCTCCGCCCGAAAGCTCGGATACCGATTTATCCATATCCTCCGCACCGAAAAGAAAGAGGGCAAGAGTGCCGCGCAGCTCCACGTCGGGAAGGGCGGGATACTCGTCGCGCATTTCCGAAAACACCGTCTTTGTGTCGTGAAGTCCGCGGTTTTCCTGGTCGTAATATCCGATTTTTATATTATAGCCGAGCGTGATTTTTCCCGAATTCGGTATGAGCATAGAGTTTATAAGGCGCATAAGCGTTGACTTTCCGCAGCCGTTCGGGCCGAGAATCATTACACGCTCTCCCCGTCTTACAAGAAAGGAAAGGTTTGATATAAGCGGACGCGCACCGTAGGAGAAGCAAAGCTCCCTAACCTCGCAAACGTCACCCGCGCTCTCATCCTCCGCCATAAAGGTCATACGGATATCCTTCGGTGCCTTTGGCGCAAGCTCTACCTTTTCCATTCTCGCAAGCTGCTTTTCCTTTGAGTGTATCGTCACGAAATTATGCTCTCGGTTGCACCTGCGCTGAAATTCTATATTCGCTCGGATTTTTGCAATCTGCTTTTGCTGCTCCTTGTACCGCTTTTCAAGGCTTGCCGCCTCCGCCATCTGCTGGTCCTTGCATTTTGAGTAGGAGCCGTTATACATTCTCGCCACCCCGTATTGAAGGTGAAGCGTCTTTTCTGTCGTGCGGTCAAGGAAATATCTGTCGTGCGAAATTATAAGCACCGTTTTTTTGTAGCTTGCAATATATCCCTCCAGCCATTCGAGCGCATCGACGTCAAGGTGGTTGGTCGGCTCGTCAAGCATAAGAATATCGGGCTCTGTTGCAAGAAGCCGCGCAAGGGCAAGGCGGGTATACTGTCCACCCGAAAGCGTGCGGATTTCGCGCTCTATCATCTCCGCATCAAAGCCGAGGCGCAAAAGCATTCCGCGACAGCGGGAGCGAAATTCAAGACCGCCGCCCGCCGAAAACTCTCGGTTTTGCTCGGTCAGCCTGTCGGTAAGGCGGGAGATTTCACCGTGCTCGCCGCGACCTGCCGCCTCCGAAAGAAGCTCCTCCGTCCTTGCGATTTCCTTTTCAAGAGAAAGCAGGGCGGGGAATGCCGTATACATATATTCAAGACAGGAAAGACCCGAGGGCAGTGCGTTAAGGCTCGGATTTTGCTCAAGCATACCGACGGTATGACCCTTTTGAATGTAAACCGCGCCCGAGTCGGGTTCGCCCACCCCCGCAAGGATTTTGAAAAGCGAGGTTTTTTCCGCGCCGTTTACGCCGATGATGCCGACTCTGTTCTATTCGTTGAACGAAAAGGATATGTCCTTTAAAATTACATCCGTGCCGAAGGCGAGATTGATTTTTTCGGTTGAAAGAGCTATCATATCCGCCCCCCTTTTAAATTAAGACTAAAGGTAAATAAACTAAAATAAGCAAATACCAATTGATATTTTAGCATTTCGAGACTTATTTGTCAAGAAACGAATAAATTTTGAATGTATGAATAAATATTCATTGCATAAACAGTCACAATATGCACTTTTAAACGGAAAAATGTACAAAAATCGCGAAAAAGCGGAGCAAACAACTCGGTTTCGGAGGGAAAAACGTTACAACCGACCCCAAGCTTGAGTAATATATTCAATGAATATTCATAGTATCGTACAAAATATTTTCCGCAAAAATATCTAAAATTAAATGAAAAAATCGGGTAAAAGCCGCCTTTGGGCGGAAGTGAGAGGGGCTAATAATTGATTTGATGCAGCTGTGTTTGTTAAATATGCACAAAAACCACCCACGCAACGCCCTTTGTGAATAAAAATGCAACAAAAATGAATTTTATTTCAAAAATGTGTTGACTTTATGCAAAAACGGGAGTATAATAGTGCCATCACAAAAACACGCGGCACGCCGCAGAAAGAGAAAACAAAATGAAAAAGATTATTTCGGCTATTCTTACGGTTGCAGTTCTTGCACTTTCCGTATTCACCTTTGCTTCCTGTAAAAAGGACGACGGAGCTCCCACACTTACCGTGGCGTTCTCTCCCGACTTTGCTCCTATGGAGTTTGTTGACAGCTCGCAGACGGGCAATGACAAGTACGTTGGCTTTGATATCCTTCTCACCTACTACCTTGCAAAGGAGCTCGGTATGAAGGTGGAGCTTAAGCCCATGTCTTTCGACGCGGTGCTTATGGCTGTTGAAACAGGTGCTGTCGACCTCGGTATCTCGGGCTTCTCCTGGACTCCCGACCGTGCCGAAACCTACCTCATCTCCGATTGGTATAAGGCGGGCGAAAACGAAACAGAGCAGACGCTCATCGTGCTTAAGGAAAATGCAGGCAAGTATACCACCGCCGAATCCTTTGATGGTCTTAAGATAGGTGCTCAAACCGCATCCTTACAGGACGTTCTTGTCAAGAAGCAAATCCCGGGCGCTACCGTTCAGAATTACAAGAACCTTAACGATGCTTACCTCGCGCTCGTAAACGGTCAGATTGATGCCCTCGCGGTTGCAAAGGGTAACGGCGACGCATTTATCAGCGAGGAGGGCAAGGTTGATTTTGCGGGCTTTGACTTTGTTGTCGACGATCTTTATAAGAACAACGTAATCCTTCTTAACAAGAGTGACAGCGACCTCCTTGCAAAGGTTAACGCGGCACTTGATAAGGCAAAGGCAGCAAACCTTTACGATTCCTGGTACGAGGCTTGCACCGTTCTTGCGGGCATCTCCACTCTTGACGAATCGGGCTATGACGATAACGGAAACTACATTGGAGAGGGCGGTCTTGAAGGCTCGGGAGAGGTTAGTGCAGAGGACGCTGCACTTAAGGTACCCTACCTCAAGTTCCTTAACGAATACAAAAATCAGTAATCCGTACTGAAAAAATACAGACTGTGAAGCATTACCGCCGCGAGGAATCGGGGCGGTAGTGTTATGTTTACAAATAAACCGTTGGAGGTAAAATTTCTTGACTTTAATGGAGCTTCTTCAGGGAATGTGGAAAATATTCAGCGAATATTGGAAAATTCTCATCTTCGAGGGTGTTAAAAACACCATATTCTTATCCTTGATTGCCCTTTTCTTCGGCACTATAATAGGCGCGCTTCTTGCCTTTGGACGTATGTCTAGAATAAAGCCGATTTCCTGGGTTGTCGGCGCGGTTGTAGAGGTTGTTCGCGGAACGCCGATGCTTCTTCAGCTTTATATCGGTGTTTTCGGCATCCCGATGATAGTGCCAAAGGAGGTAAGACCCGACTTTCTCAATAATTATTTTATAATGGTCGCCATCGTGCTTGTCATAAACAGCGCGGCGTACGTTTCGGAAATCATTCGCTCGGGTATTCAGGCGGTTGACAAGGGACAGACGGAGGCGGCACGAAGCCTCGGACTTTCAAATTTCACAACAATGATTCAAATCGTCCTTCCCCAGGCGGTAAAGAACATTCTCCCCGCCCTCGGTAACGAGTTTATCACCGTTATAAAGGAAACCTCGCTTGCGTCCACGTTTGCCGTCGGCGAGCTTATGACAAAGTACGATGAAATCAAATCGGTAAACTATAACGCCTTTCCCGCTTACATAGTGATTGGTATAATCTACTTTGTGCTGACCTATTCTCTTTCCAAAATTATGACGCTTGTCGAAAGGAAAATGAAGCATGATTGACATTAAAAACATATATAAAAAATTCGGCAAGCTCAACGTTTTAAAGGGTGTGTCCACCGAAATCAAAAAGGGAGAGGTTGTTGCCATTATCGGAGCATCGGGCTCGGGCAAATCGACCCTTCTTCGCTGTATGAATCTTCTTGAAACCCCCACCTTTGGCGAGGTGTGGATGGAGGGAAAGCTTCTTACCCCCGTTGACCCTTATCTTCATCCGGAGGTTATAGAGGTATCCAA
>JAZSHN010000106.1:0-10937 GCA_045533315.1 Eubacteriales bacterium
GGCAAGCTTTACAACAGCGTTTGGTACACCGAGGACGACGAAGGCAACAGCGTTGCTGTTACAGAGTGGCCCGTTGTTGGAAGCCTTGATGATTATTACTACTTCTGGCTTGAGGAAGTGGTAACCGATACCGATATCACCGTTACCGACACGATGAAGTACAACCTTTCCCTTTATGCAAACTTTGACGTTAACGTATTCGTTGAGAATGCAGAGGGCGAGTACGAAATCGGCGGCGTTAAGTACACCTGTTACACCAAGAGTGTTGCGGTTGCTAACCTTTCCTCCGATATCGTTTACGAGATTACCTTCACCGTTGACGGCGTAACCTACACCGAGAGAGTTGTGGTTAACGTCCTTGACTACGCTACCACCGTTCTCAACACCGCTACTATCTCCGACCAGATGAAGAGAGTTATGATTGCTGCTCTCGATTATGCGAACGAGGCATACGCTCTTATTAACGAGGGCAACGACAACGCACAGATTGCGGCAATCCTTAACAATGCGGATTATGCAAAGTACGTTGTAGAGGACTACACCGAGTTCGACACCACAATGACCGGCAACATCACCACCGCAATCCAGACCGTACAGCTTCGTCTCGGCTCCGAGGTTGGTATTATCCTTAACCTTGTTGATGGCTTCAGCGGCAACATCACCGTTAAGTACAGCGACTATAAGGATATGGAGTGGACCCACAGCTATGACGTAGAGGAGGGTCAGACGTACGTTATTGTTGACGACCTTAAGGTTTACAACCTTGACGCGACCTTTACCATCATTGCAAACGACGTTGAGCTTGGCACCTACAACCTTGGCGATTATATCAGCCGCACAATTGCAGCAGGCTTTGAGGCTGATTTCGCACAGGCACTTTACAACTATGCAAAGGTTGCAAAGGAATACAAGGACGCTCTTAACAACTCACAGTAAGCTAACGGAAATTTAGCGCAAACAAACCCTCCACCCGTGCCGTGGGAAGCCGAGTGGATAAACAAAATTCAGAATAGAAAGTAATTGATTGTAAAACAAAAAAGCACCCGATTGGGTGCTTTTTTGTATGCCACGGGGCGGTTATATTAAGGGTTTTTCGGAAAATTTATTCCTCGTCGGGATAGAGGCTGCGTGCCTCGGCGGCGTAGGAGGAGAGCAGATTTACAAACTCGTCGTTTGCCTCCACGGTAATTTCTGCGCGCTCGTAGCGAGAGGACACGGTGACAACCACGACGCTGTCGGGAGAGAGGGTCGGGTTGTAGTAATAGCGGACGTAGCCGTCGGGCGCTTTATGGCCTTTAACCTCGTCACCGACAAGCCGCTTTACGCCTATAATATCCGAAAGCTCCACGCGAGAGAGGGTTGTTTCGCGCTTTCCCATAACGCTTCGCACAATGAAAAGAGGTGTTCCCGCGGTATCTATCATTACGTCGTAATAATACTTTATAGCCATATAACGGTTATAAACGTACACCGCGGCGACAATAAAGAGAAGGCATACGACGCCGACAAGCCCCTTGTATTTTGTGATCGGGATATAAATTGCCGCGGCGGTTGCCGCAAGAATGAGAAAGATAAAGAAAAGGTGGCGCGCCTTGTTATTCGAGGGGCGCGGGCTTACCGAAAATTCGTTAATCATTTATGGTTTTTCCTTTTTTGAAAGCTCGTAATCCGAAAGAATTGAAAAGGCGGAGTTGTTCTCGTAAACGAGGAGCATAATCGGCTCGTCAAGCTCAATTCCCTTTACGTAGACCTCCACGCGAAGCCACTCCACCGTCGGCTCTGTATCCGAGCCGAAGTCTATACCGTCGAACACAAGCTTGTGATAGTTATAAAGCATAAAGGTGTCGGTTTCGTTTACGGTCAGGCTGCCGACAGGCTCTGCCACCACGGTTTGGACCTCGTCCTTTTCAAGCTCGTCCTCCGTGGGATTGTGGCGCGGGTCACGGGCAAGAACAAAGGTGAATATCTCTCCCCCCTCGTCAAGGTCAACCCCATATTCCTCCTCCAAATCGGAAATGAGAGATTTATTGTAGCGCAGGGTAATTTGAAGCTGTCCGATTTCGGGCACTACGATAAGGTGGTCGGCAAAAAACCTTCCGCGCTCGGCATGGTCGTAGGGAAAACGGATTTTCTGTGTTTTTGCACCGATATTACCCTCCGTTAAATTATAATAATCGGTGAGCGTGCCGTTAAAATATATGTTCTTCATTTCAGGGGGATAGTAATTGAACATCAAAATCCTTAACCCCATAAAGCCAACGACAAACACGCAAAGAAGGGCGATAATTGCCTTTATCACCGTGCCGATGGGAGATTTGCCGCGTGGCGGCTCGTCTATCTCGTTATAGTCGCCATAGCGCTCCATATCGTCCATAAAGCGGCTCCTTTCAAGCAAGAGTTTACCTTTATATTATATAAAAAGCCGCGCGCGTTGTCAAGATTGAGAGAAAAATTTACAAAAGGATAAAAAAGCGGCCGCCCGAGTTGGGCAGCCGCAGCTTTAAAAGCAGAATTAGTTAAGCTCTGCGAAATACTTAATCGTTCTAACCATCTGGCTGGTGTAGGAGTTCTCGTTATCGTACCAAGAAACAACCTGTACCTGATAGGTATCCTCGTCAAGCTTTGCAACCATAGTCTGGGTAGCATCGAAGAGAGAGCCGTAGGTGATGCCGATTACGTCGGAGGAAACGATCATATCCTCGTTGTAGCCGTAGGAGTCGTTAGCGACAGCCTTCATTGCGGCGTTGATGCCCTCCTTGGTGATGTTCTGACCCTTTACAACCGCTACAAGAATAGTGGTGTAGCCGGTGCAGGTGGGAACTCTCTGTGCCGAGCCGATAAGCTTGCCGTTAAGCTCGGGGATTACAAGGCCGATAGCCTTTGCAGCGCCGGTGGAGTTGGGAACAATGTTCTGTGCGCCTGCGCGAGCACGGCGGAGGTCACCCTTTCTGTGGGGGCCGTCAAGAATCATCTGGTCACCTGTGTAAGCGTGAACGGTGGTCATAATACCGGACTGGATAGGAGCGTAGTCGTTAAGCGCCTTTGCCATAGGAGCAAGGCAGTTGGTGGTGCAGGATGCAGCGGAGATGATCTGGTCATCAGCTGTAAGGGTCTTTTCGTTTACGGAGTAAACAATGGTCTTAAGGTCATTGCCGGCGGGTGCGGAGATAACAACCTTCTTTGCGCCTGCGTTGATGTGAGCCATGGACTTTTCCTTCGAGCAGTAGAAGCCGGTGCACTCGAGAACAACGTCAACGCCAAGCTCGCCCCAAGGGCAGTTAGCAGCGTCCTTTTCAGCGTAGATCTTAAGAACCTTTCCGTCAACGGTGATGGTGTTAGCCTCGTCATCGGCAACAACAACGTGACCGTCGTAACGACCCTGTGCAGTGTCGTACTTGAGAAGATGAGCGAGCATGGAAGCCTTTGTAAGGTCGTTGATTGCAACGATCTCGTAACCCTCTGCACCGAACATCTGTCTGAATGCGAGACGACCGATACGGCCAAAGCCGTTAATCGCAACTTTTACGTTTGCCATTTTGAAATTCCTCCAAAAATTTATTTATTTTTTTATATGTGAATTTACGGCGAGCCCTTCTCGCCAAAAGTAATTATATCATATATTTTTTAAATATACAATAGGATTGTGGAATTTTTATCAATTTTGTGAAGGTTTCTTAATCGCGGGGCGGTCAAGTACGCTTTTTTGGGTGTTTTTTATACATATTACTCATACAAATTGTAACTTTAGAACAAAAAGCTCGTCATCTATTGACAAAAATATTTTTTGGGAGTATAATACGGGGGACTGGATGGGACGGTCGCGCGGTATGTTGCCGAAAGGTATTACCGTGAGGAAAGTCCGGGCATCACAGAGCAGGATAACGGATAACGTCCGCCCGGGGTGACCCGCGGGAAAGTGCAACAGAAATAAACCGCCGCATTTGCGGTAAGGATGGAAAGGCGAGGTAAGAGCTCACCCGTTTCTACGGTAACGTAGATCCGCTGTAAACCCTATCCGATGCAACACCTTGATTTCGGGTAATGCCGAGGCTGCTCGCCGTTTCATGGTGGCAGAGCCGCAAGGCTCGAACCGTTCGGTAACGGGCGGTGAAGATAGATGACCGTCACTCGAAAGAGTACAGAACCCGGCTTACAAGTTCAGTCAACAAAAAAGAGTCTTGCGCCTTGCAAGGCTCTTTTTTGTACATTATAGTTTACATATTTGAGGGGTAAATGACTTAAAAATTTAACACGGGTGCTACCGTTTGGTACATTTTTCGCATACAGCTGCTTTGTAATATTTTTCGCGTATTTAATCATACAATTTAAAAGAAAAAGATTTTTACTTTTTAGACTTGATTTATTTCGCGAAAATATTTATAATATAAGGAGGCACTGTGACCGTCGGAAGTTACATAGAAAGAGAGACCGTTCGCCGCAAAAGGCGGATACGTGTGGGGCTTGTCGGTTTTGGAATAACGAGCCGCGCGGTGCTTTGCAAAATTCAAGGCATTTGCGACGTTAGCGTGAGAAGCCACACGGCGGTGACACTACCCACGGGGTGTGTCGGAATATTTGGCGAAGGGTATCTTGACGATATTTTCGAGGACGTATTGCTTTTATCCCCGTCGGTAAGGCGGGATAGCCCATGGCTTTCGGAGGCAAGGGCGCGCGGGACTGTGATAAGCTCCGAATGCGAGGTGTTTTTTTCGGATATGCCCGACGGGCGGAAAATATTCGCGGTAACAGGCTCCGACGGAAAAACCACGGTAACGAATATGGCAAGCGAGATGCTTTCCTGTGCGGCGGTTGGAAACATCGGTATTCCCTACTCCGCATGCGAGGGCGAGAGGCTTTATGCCTGCGAGCTTTCAAGCTTTAATTTGTACGGGTTTAAGCCACGGTCAACCGCGGCGGTTATAACCTCGCTTTCGCCAAATCACCTCAATTGGCATACCGACCTTTCGGAGTATTACACAGCAAAGCTTGGCATTTTTGAACACACGGAGCGCAGGGTTATGTATGCGGGAGGCGATTGTCTTCCCTTTGCCGACAGAGCCGACACTCTGTTTTCCTCCGAAATGTCGAGAAACGAGCTTTTGGCACTTGGTGCAAAAAATACCGTATATATCGACCGCGGCACTGTGTTTTACAACAGCGAGCCGATTATTTGCGTCCGCGAGCTTTCGCTGACCGAGAGGCATAATATTTTAAATTTTATGGCGGCGGTCGGTCTTTGCCACGGCTATGCAGGTTTGGAGAAAATCCGCGAGGTTGGCAAGGGCTTTCGTGCGCCGCGACACAGATGCGAGCGCGTGCATACGAGCAAAAACGGCACCGTCTTTATAAATTCGTCGATAGATACCACCCCCGCAAGGACGGCGACCACGCTTTTGGGGCTTAATCAATCGGTATGTCTTATTCTCGGGGGACGCGGAAAGGGACTTTCGCCAATGCCGTTAAAGGAGCCGATTTTGAAATACGCGAGGGCAATTATCGCATACGGGGATTTTGGGCTGGAGCTTTGCGATTTTTTAAAGAATGACAGCGACACGGCGACAATTCCCGTCATTTTCAGCGAAAGACTGTCCGACGGCTTGGAAAATTTAAAAAGCGTTATTTCCGAGGGCGCGACGGTGGTATTATCCCCCGCCGCCACGTCGTACGGAGAATTTGAAAGCTATGAAAAGCGGGGAGATTTTTTCACCGAAGAGGTAAAAAGGTTGTTCCCGTAGGACGCGCAATGCGCGATAAAAATATGCGGTCGCTTTTGCGACGGACTGGAGATTTTTAAATGAAAAAATTATTATGCCTTGTGCTTGCGATAGCGAGCGTGCTTTCGGTGCTTTCGCTTACCTCCTGCAAAAAGGATGACGGTGCACCCGAGGGAATGCAGCCGCTTCGTTGCGGCAGCGAATACGGCTATAACCTTTACGTGCCCGAGGAGTGGACGGTGTCAAACTACGGCGATATTGCTGCGGCTTACGTTGCGCTTCGCGACCCAACGAGCATAACCTTTGTAAAGGCGGAGGCTCCAAGCGGCACGCTGGAGGAATATTTCAATTCCGAGATGGCACAGTTTCCCTTCGCAATAACGCGCGAGAAGGAAAACGAAGCAACAGCCTTTGGCAATGCAACGAAAGCCTTCAAATACACCTATACCTACGAGCATGACATCAACGTTCAGGATATCAACGGCAACGGCTTAAAGGACGACAAGATTAAAACAGGCGTCATGCAGATTTTCGTGTATAACGGTGACGACTTTTATATTTTCACTTATACCTCGGCGCTTACCGAAAGAGATGCGGGCGTAACCTATTACGAATACTATCTTGAAAAGGTAAATTCGGTCATAAGCAGCTTTGAATTTATCGCAAAAAGCGGAGAGGTAAAAGCACCCGAGTACGAAACCGACGACAGGGGTTATATTCTTGCATCGGACAAGAGTCTTTGCGGCTTTACAATGTACGTGCCGAATTCGTATAGTGTAGACTATTCCTCGGGAATGGTGAGCGTTTCGCGCGAGGACGGTACAAGCATCAACGTATCAAAGGCAACCTATACCAACGTGCAAAAGGAAACCTATTGGGAGCATAGGCTCGGCGAAATAGAAAAAATCGCAGACAAGACAACCAACGGCGAGGGAAAAGAGGTCACAACGGTCAAGGAGCTGGCAGCTCTCGTTGACGTTACGGCGGACGTTTTTGGCGAGACGGGCGGCATTTCGGTAAAGTGGGCGTATTCGTTTGAATACACGTACACTCTTTACGGCGTGGATTACCACGTTTATCAGGTGCTTATCCGCAAGAATATGAACGGCTACGTATTCACCTACACGGCAGAGGAGGCAAATTACGCCGCCCATATAGAGGAGGCAAAAGCAATCCTTTCGGAGATTGAATTTTAATATGCACAGCATTTATTTAGACAACGCGGCGACAACGAAAATTTGTCCCGAGGCACTTCGGAAATACATTGACGTATCCGAGAGGAGCTTTGGCAATCCGTCCTCCCTGCATTCGGTGGGGCTTGAAGCCGAGAACGAAACAGAGGCGGCAAGACGTGTCATTCTCGACAGCGTCGGGGGTAAAAATTGTCAACTTATATTTACATCTTCGGGTAGCGAGGCAAACAACCTTGCGATAATAGGTCGCGCTCTTTCAAAGGAAAGGTACAAGCGCGGAATGAAAATCATTTCCACCGCGGGCGAGCATGCCTCGGTAAGAGAGCCGATTATGCATCTCGGAACACTCGGTCACAGGGCGGTTTTTATTCCAACGGTGGGGGGCGTGTTAGATTTTGATGCGTTTTTGCGCGAGCTTACGCCCGACGTGATACTCGTTTCGGCGATGATGGTCAACAACGAAACGGGTGCGGTTTACAGCCTGCCGCAAATGGCGAAGGCTATAAAGGAAAAATGCCCCGACGCGCTCTTTCACGTAGATGCAACGCAGGGGTATATGAAGCTTCCGTTTACAATGGCGGCTATCGGTGCGGATATGCTTACGATTTCGGCGCACAAAATTGAGGGACCGAAGGGTGTCGGCGCGCTTATAGTCGGTGACAGGGTTATAAAGGAGCGCGCACTTTCACCCGTGGTTTACGGCGGCGGTCAGGAAATGGCTTTGCGCTCGGGTACAGAAAACGTGCCTGCAATAGCGGCATTCGGTGCTGCGACAAAGGTGATGCTTGCAAGCCGCGAGCAGAGCATACAGCATTATGCGATGCTGCGCTCGCTTTTGCTTGAGCGTCTTTCGGAGGACGGGCTTTCCGAGATAAAGCCGACGCTTCCGCCGAGATATGCGCCGCATATTCTGAACATAACGCTTCCGAATATCAAGAGCGAAACTATGCTTCATTTTCTTTCGCAATCGGGAATTTACGTTTCGTCGGGCTCTGCCTGCTCGTCAAACGGTACGGGGCACAAGTCAAGCGCGCTTATCGCATACGGGCATACAGAAAGCGAAGCCGACTGCTCAATCAGAATTTCCTTCTCAAGGCATAATACCATAGAGGACGTGCATGCACTTGCCGACGCTCTTTCGGACGGGCTTCAAAGGCTTGCGAGGGTGAGGAGGTAAAAATTGGCAGACGTCACCTTTATTTCTGTTGGAAATCTTAAGGAAAGCTATCTTAAGGAGGCAATTTCGGAATACAAAAAGCGCATCACTCAATACGCGCGAGTTGAGGAAATTGAGCTTAAGGAGGAGCGCATAAACGACGAGGACAATTTGAGGGAGATTGCTACGGCTCTTGAAAGGGAGGCGGACAAAATCCTTTCCTCCGTGCCAAAGGGGGCGGAGCTGATTGCTCTTTGCGTGGAGGGAAAAGAGATAGATTCCCCTGCCCTTGCCCGTTATATAGGCGATGCGGTAAACAGATGCGGCAAGGTCGCCTTTGTTATCGGCTCGTCACACGGACTCTCTCCGAGGGTGAAGTCCGCCGCGGCATTAAGGCTTTCCTTTTCGCGGCTTACATTTCCCCATCAGCTTATGCGAGTTAATCTTTACGAGGCGGTTTACCGTTCCTTCACCATTCTCGCGGGAAAGAAATACCACAAATAAAAAGCCACCGAACGGTGGCTTTTTGTAATGCTTTGTTTACATATTGTACAAATGCTTTTTTGTTTACAAATAGAGCTGCAGTGCCAAAACGGGCATACCCGTGTTAATTTCTCCGCGCTTTCGGAAGCTTTCGTATCGGCTTAATCAACGCCCGGCTCGGGTGGGAAGGAGCGAGCCATAGACGCATTGGAATACCTCTTGTCCCCCGTAACGTCAAGGAGAATTTTTATATAGCTCGGAATAGTCGGCAGGGCTTCGCGGCTCGGCAATTCGATTTCCATTATGCAGCATTGCTTCCAGGCGGGATAGACGTCTATTTCAAGGGTGAGCCCTCCGAGGGGAATGGTGTGTCGCGTTTTTTCAACGGGCGATGCCGACGGGTCGGAGAGGGCGAGCAATTCAAGATACTCCGCCTCGGTTATCTCCCTCTCGTCCTCATATGACGAGATTTTATCAATACGGACCTTTTTGGTTTCGGTATAGACCACACCGTCGGCAAATTCGCGGCGGCGCACACGGTGCGTGACGTGCGGGTGAGAAAGCAGATAGGTTTGTGTTATTTCGCTTTTCGTATAGCCATCAAGCTCCGAAAGCGCGGCGATGCTCGGCATTTCTATTACGTATTTTTTCTCTATTTCAATCGGAATTTCTTTGTTCATATACTCCTCCGTTTTTTCGGACAATTCCCTTTTTCTTATACGATTATTGTAGCAATACTTTCCGAATTTGTCAATAATGTTCCCGTTTTTCGATTTTGTGCTTGACTTATTGGAAAAAGTATGCTAAAATATTTGAGAAGTAAACTTATGGAGGCAGTTATGAGCGAAATTACCGAAGGCGTAGCTCTCACCGAGGAAGAAATTTTAAAGGCGAAAAAGGCAAAGCGAGCAGCAATTTGGGATAAGATTACCACGGGTATTCTTATTTTGCTTATGGCATCGCCCGTGCTTATTCTTTCCTATATCTTTATCTGGCTTTCACTTCAGCTTATGTAATACAACAAAACCGCCGATAGGGGCGGTTTTTGTTTTTTGCGGCTCTTTGTTTGAAATGCACTAAATTTAAATTTATTTCTTTTTTTAGTTAGACATAATTTGTTAACAATTTGTAAATTATTTTGTTATAAAGAATAATTTTAAATTTTTTATGGAAATTTGCGGTTTATTGTGGTATAATTGCTTTTGTTGTGCCTTTGGCACATTAATTTGCTTTATAAAAAATTCAATATTGGAGGAAAACCAAAAATGAGCAAGAAGTATGTTTATCTCTTCTCTGAAGGAAACAAGGACATGCGTAACCTTCTCGGCGGTAAGGGTGCAAACCTCGCGGAGATGACCCACATCGGTCTCCCCGTACCCCAGGGCTTCACCATCACTACCGAAGCGTGCACGCAGTACTACGAGGACGGCAGACAGATTAACCCTGCTATCCAGGCTGAAATCAACGAGTACATCGTAAAGATGGAGGAGGTTACCGGCAAGAAGTTCGGCGACAAGAAGAACCCCCTTCTCGTTTCCGTTCGTTCCGGCGCACGCGCATCTATGCCCGGTATGATGGATACCATTCTTAACCTCGGTATCAACGAGGACGTTGTAGAGTATATGGCAGAAAGCTCCGGCAATGCAAGATGGGCTTGGGACTGCTACAGAAGATTTATCCAGATGTATTCCGACGTCGTTATGGAGGTTGGTAAGAAGTATTTTGAAGAGCTTATCGACAAGATGAAGGAAGAAAAGGGTGTAACCCAGGATATCGAGCTTACCGCAGACGACCTTAAGGAGCTTGCTAACCAGTTCAAGGCAGAATACAAGGCAAAAATCGGCGAGGAGTTCCCCTCCGATCCCAAGGAGCAGCTCTTCGGCGCTATTAAGGCCGTATTCCGTTCTTGGGACAACCCCAGAGCAAACATCTACAGACGTGATAACGATATCCCCTACAGCTGGGGTACTGCAGTAAACGTACAGGCAATGGCATTCGGTAACATGGGCGAAAACTGCGGTACCGGTGTTGCTTTCACACGTGACCCCTCTACCGGTGAGAAGAAGCTCATGGGTGAGTTCCTTACCAACGCACAGGGCGAGGACGTTGTTGCAGGTGTTCGTACTCCCATGCCTATCCAGGAAATGGCTAACAAGTTCCCCGCAGCATACGCTGAGTTCGTAAAGGTTTGCGAGATCCTTGAGAATCACTATCACGATATGCAGGATATGGAGTTCACCATCGAGAATGAGAAGCTCTATATGCTCCAGACCAGAAACGGTAAGAGAACCGCTCCCGCAGCTCTTCAGATCGCTGTTGACCTCGTTGCAGAGGGCCACAAGACCAAGGAAGAGGCTGTTCTTATGATCGATCCCAGAAACCTTGACACTC